>CAYOYQ010000054.1:0-15941 GCA_964408215.1 uncultured Eubacteriales bacterium | reverse complement strand
GGGAATACCCCGAGCGTAGCAGGGCGGATTCCCGAGAGGACACTCCGAGGCGAACTTGACTCGCGGCCCTTATTCTTTATATGCTAAGGGCGCAGTTCCGACTGTGTCATGCCGTTTGCCCTAAGAGCGACCCCCCAGCCTTCGGGGCCGCATTCTAACCTTCGAACCCCCCGGGAGGACCCATGAGCTCCGCACCGACCTATTCCCCCGGCGTCATGAAGTACGTCGAGGAAGCCCAGAAGCTCCTGGCCGAGCGCGACGCCGCCCTGGCCCGGATGAAGGCGATGCGCTTCGACACCATCGCCGTCCACGGCCTCTACACCGTCGAGGAAGCCCTCAAACGGAACCAGGGGGCCGTCATCGAGCCCCTCTACCTCTCGACCTCCCAGGCCTACGCCGATTCGGACGAGCTCGAGGCCGCCCTGGCCTATCTCGTCCCGACCTGGTGCTACACCCGGATCGCCAACCCGACGACCTACTACCTCGAATGGGTCCTGGCCCTGCTCGAAGGCTACCGCACGGGATACGACACGTCCTGCTGCGTCACGGCCTCCGGCATGGGCGCCATCATGGCGGCCACCGACCCGCTGCTCGTCAAGCAGAAGGACGGCCCGGAACGCATCAACTTCGTCTCCTGCGTCCAGGTCTACGGCGGGACCTTCCAGCAGTTCTCCCTCCGCAAGATGAAGGACCGCGGCATCGAGTGCCGCTGGGTCCTCCATCCTTGGGACATGGAGGACTGGAAGTCGAAGATCGACGACGACACGCGCTTCCTCTACATGGAGATGCCGTCCAACCCGCAGCAGTCGTTCACCGACATCAAGGCCCTGGTCGACCTGGCCCACGCCCGCGAGGTCCCGGTGATCATCGACGCGACCTGCGCGACGCCGGCCCTGATGCGGCCGATCGCCTCCGGCGCCGACATCGTCGTCCACTCGCTGACCAAATCGATCACCTCCGGCGGCTTCGCCATCGGCGGCGCCCTCATCAGCCGCAAGCCCATCACGACCAAGGTCAAGAACGATCATCCGCTGTTCAAGGACAGCTACGCCGAGTACGTCAAGTTCCTGCCCTACCGCGACAACGGGCCGGCCTCCGCCCCGGTCAACGCCCTCTTCGCCCTGAACGACCTGCGGACCCTGCGCTCGAAGATGGACGTCGTCAGCCAGAACTGCCAGAAGGTCGCCGAGTGGCTCCAGAAGCACCCCAAGGTCTACCAGGTCGACTATCTCGGCCTGCCCAGCTACCACCTCCACGGCGTGGCCAAAAAATACATGACGCTCGTCGACTCCGGCGACGCCCCGGGCGGCGAGGTCAACCGCTACGGCCACCTCATGAGCTTCCGGGTCGACGGCCCGCCGGCGAACGCCCGCAAGGTCTTCGACGGCTTCAAGATGATCTACCGGGCGACCGACCTCGGCCGGATCAAGAGCGTGGCCACCATACCGGCCATCTCGACCCACCAGCAGCAGGGCGAGGAGGCCCGGCGCGCCGCCGACGTCCCGCCCCAGCTCATCCGGCTCTGCGTCGGCGCCGAGCACCCCGACGACGTCATCGGCGACCTGGAGCAGGCCCTCAAGGCGCTCTGAGCCGCCGCGAGATCCCTTTCGAAGAGGCTGACATGTCCGCGACGAAGCGAATGACCGGTTATCGTGGGCTTTGGGCCTGGGTGGACCTCACCGACCGGACGGTCCGCGTCGAGGCGGCCGACCCCGGCCTCTGCCGGGACTATGTCGGCGGCCGGGGGCTCCAGGCGCGCCTCCTGGCCGACCATCTCGAAAAGACAGGGCCGCTCAAGGACCCGCTCGCCCCCGCGAACCGGATCATCGTCGGCTCGGCCGCGCTGAACGACACGCCGGTCCCCACGGCGGGCCGCGGCTCCTGCTCGTTCGTCGGGACGATGACCCGATCGCCCGAGCCCGCCGCCTGGGTCCCCGGCCACAAGCCCGTCTACGGCCTCCTCACCCACTCGAGCGCAGGCGGCCTCTTCCCCAACATGCTCAAGCGGGCCGGCTTCGACCAGGTCGTCATCGACGGCCGGGCCGACCGCCCCGTCCGCCTGGAAGCCGTCGAGGGGACGCTCCGCATCGTCGACGCCGAGGACGACCTCTTCGAGACCGTGGCCGGCCGCCGTGTCGCGCGTCCCGCCTCGGCCGTCACCGACTCCCTGACGGCGAAGATCAAAGGCAGCTCGACGCTCACGGCCGGACCGGCCGGCTGGAACCTGGTCGACTTCGCCTGCCTCACCGCCGACCATCACCGCAACTTCGGCCGCGGCGGCGCGGGCGCGGTCTTCGGCTCCAAGAACTTGCTCGCCATTACGGCCCTCGGCAAGGAGCCCGTCGTCTTCGAGGACAGCGAGGCCTTCAAGGCGCTCGGCCGCGAGCTCGACGGCCTCATCAAGGCCAGCGTCGACGACCCCAGCCGGACGGCCTCGTTCCGTCCGACGACCGGCACGACCTGGTGGCTCGACCGGGCCTTCGACGGCCGCTATCTCGGCACGAGGGGCGGCTACCTGCCCTGGCACAACTTCGACGAGGGCGCCTTCGACCCGGCCGACTACGAGAAGGTCTCGACCGCGGCCTTCCTGGCCATCTCCGGCAAGCCCCGCGTCTGCAACCGGTGCCGGCACATCTTCTGCACCCGGGCGGCCAAGGTCGAGGAGGGGCCGTACGCCGGGGAAGGCGTCCGGCCCGAATTCGAGACGATCGCCCTGTGGATCAACTGCTGCCTCCTCGACCGGGACGCCATCTTCCACATCAACGCCATGTGCAACGAGCTCGGCGTCGACACCATGACCTTCGGCAGCGTCATGGCCGGGGCCATGGAGCTTGCGGAAAAGGGCTTCCTGGCCGCTCACGGGAACGCGCCGCGCTTCGGCGACGCCGCCGGCATGCTCCGGACCCTCAAGGAGATCGCCTACGCTTCGACCGATCTCGGCCGGCTCCTCGGCCGGCACAGCGACCGGGTGATCGCCGAGCTGGCCGCGGCGGCTCCGTCCGCCGCGCTCGCCGACATCGCCTATTGCGTGACGACAGCCTACGGCGGGCTGGGTTACGCCGGCATCAACCCCAAGGCCTTCCCCGGCATGCACGCCGCCTACGGGACCTCCAACCGCGGCCGCGGCGACCACACTTACGCCTGGACCATTCAAGCCGAGGAGGGCGGGCTCAAGGACGCCCGAGATCTCGCCGCCTATGTCGCCGAGGGACAGGCCGGCAAGGCCCTGGTCGATTCGCTCGGTCTCTGCGACTTCTTCACCGGCGACATCACGGCCGAGCCGTTCCTCTCGATCTACCGCGCCGCGACGGGGATCGCCTACACCCCCGAGTCGTTGAAGGCGTGCGGCCGGAGGATCTACGCGCTCGAGCGAAGGATGAACAACCGCCAGGGCCGCGACCGGACCTACGACGGCTTCGTCCCGGCCAAGCTCAAGGTCCCGCTCGGCCGCGGCGCTCACGCCGGCCAGGCCGTCGACGAGGCCTTCTACGATTCCGTCCTCGACGCGTACTACGGCGCCTGGGGCTGGACGCGGGACGGTGTCGCCCCCTGATTGAATTCGCCCGCCCGTTCCTTTACAATCGGCCCGATGGATAAGCTCATCATCCGCGGCGGCGGCGACCTGCGCCTCCGGGGCGAGGTCCGGATGAGCGGGGCCAAGAACGCCGTCCTGCCGTCGATCGCCGCGTCCCTCCTGACCGCCGGGGAGATCCGGCTCACGAACGTCCCCCGCGTCAAGGACGTCCAGACCATCCTGACGCTTATCGCCGACCTCGGCGGCACGGCCAAGGCTACGGGCGACAGCGTCTCGCTCCGCGTCCCGAAGATCCGCTCGGACGAGGCCTCCTACGAGCTCGTCCGGGCCATGCGCGCCTCGATCCTCGTCCTCGGCCCGCTGCTGGCCCGCTTCGGCAAGGCCGTCGTGGCCCTGCCCGGCGGGTGCGCCATCGGGTCCCGTCCGATCGACCTCCACATCGCCGGCCTGCAGAAGCTCGGCGCCAGGATCGAGCTCGAGCACGGCTACATCAGGGCCGAGGCCGACCGCCTCCGCGGCGCCGAGATCACCTTCGACAAGAAGACCGTCACCGGGACGGAGAACCTGCTCATGGCCGCGGCCCTGGCCAAGGGCGAGACGGTCCTCCGCAACTGCGCCCGCGAGCCCGAGGTCGCCGACCTCGCCGTCCTCCTCAATAAGATGGGGGCCAAGATCGACTGGCCGGACGCCGACACGGCCCGCGTCCGCGGCGTCAAGGAGCTCGGCGGGGCGGCCCACGCCATCATCCCCGACCGGATCGAGACCGGGACTTTCCTCGTCGCCGGGGCCCTGACCGCCGGCGACATGCTCGTCCGCGGCGTCGTCCCCGAGCACGTCGGGAGCGTCATCGACAAGCTCCGCGTCGCCGGCGCCTACGTCGAGCCCGAGGGCGAAGGCGCCCTGCGCGTCGTCGGCCGCCGCGAGGTCCGGGCCCAGGACATCACCACCCTGCCCTATCCCGGCTTCCCCACCGACATGCAGGCCCAGTTCATGGTCCTCCAGACGCAGGCCGAGGGGACCTCGATCGTCACCGAGACGATCTTCGACCGGCGCTTCTCCCACGTCAACGAGCTCGTCCGGCTGGGGGCCGTGATCGAGGTCCAGGGCGACAAGGCCGTCATCAAGGGCCGGACGCCGCTCTCCGGGGCCGAGGTCGTGGCGACGGACCTGAGGGCCTCGGCGGCCCTCGTCCTCGCGGGGCTCATCGCCTCGGGCGAGACGACGATAACCGAGATCGAGCACCTCGACCGCGGCTACGAGCGGATCGAGGAGAAGCTCGGCGCGCTCGGGGCCTCGATCGAGAGGGTCAAGTCGTGAGCGGACCCCAGGCGCCCGATTGCCTCTTCTGCCGCATCGTCCGCCGCGAGGCCCCGGCCAGGATCCTGTTCGAGGACGACCGCGTCCTGGCCTTCGAGGACGTCCGGCCGCAGGCCCCGGTCCACGTCCTTGTCGTCCCCAAGCTCCACATCGCCTCGCTCAACGACGCCCCGGAAGGCTCGGAGGGGCTGCTCGGCACGTGCCTCCTCGCGGCGCGGCGGGCGGCCGGCGAAAAGGGCGTCGCCGCGACCGGCTACCGGGTCGTCCTCAACACGGGCCCGAACTCCGGCCAGGCCGTCTTTCATGTCCATTTCCACGTCGTCGGCGGACGGCGCCTCGAATGGCCGCCGGGATAACGGGAGAACGCCGGCACGGCGGCCCGCCATGGCCTATCTCATCGACGGCAACAACCTTCTCGGCCGTATCGCCCCGCACGAGCTCCGGGAGAAAGGCGGGCGCGAAGGGCTCGTCGTGAGGCTGCTCGCCTTCCAGCGGGTGACGAAGACCCGGATCCACCTCGTCTTCGACGGCAACCCCGAGGAGACGCCGACCGCGATCGAGGTCAACGCCAAGTTCACCCTCCACTTTCCCGGCGCCGGGGGGAGCGCTGACGACGTCATCCGCGAGATGATCCTCGCCCAGACCGACAAGCGCCGCTTCTTCGTCGTCACCTCGGACCGGGCCCTCCGCGACCTGGCCAAGAAACACGGCGTCGAGGCCCTGACCTCGGACGTCTTCGCCCGCGAGCTCAAGGCGGCCATCAAGGAAGGCAAAAAGATGCGCGAGCTCGAGAAGCGGGCCGAGGCGCCGAGCTCGCTCGAGGTCAAGCTCTGGGACGAGGTCTTCAGGTCCAAACAATGAAAAAAATATTTTCGATCGTCGGGGCCGGCCGGCTGGGTACGTCGCTCGCCTCGGCCCTCGTCCGCCGCGGCTGGCGCGTCGCGCTCATCGTCGACAAGGACCTCGGGGCGGCGCGCGAGGCCAGAGGGATCATCGGCGCGGGCCGCGCGTCGGCCGCGATCGGCCGGGCCGCGAAGCCGGGCGACGTCGTCATCCTCGCGGTGCCCGACGACGCCGTCGGCGCGGCTGCCGCGGCCCTGGCCCGGACCGGCGGCGACTGGACCGGCCGCGCGGTCCTTCATACGAGCGGGCTCCTCCCCGCCCGCGTCCTCGACCCGCTCCGCGAGAAAGGGGCCCGGACGGCCTCGCTCCATCCCGTCCAGACGTTCCCCCGCAAGGACGCGCCGGCCGCGGCGTTCAAGGGGATCACCTGGGGGGTCGAAGGCGATGCCGAAGCGGTCCGGACGGCCGGAGCGATCGTCCGGGACCTCGGCGGCAATATGCTCTTCATCTCCGAGCGGACAAAACCCCTCTACCACGCCGCCTGCGCCCTCGCCTCCAACGCGCTCGTCGCCCTGGAAGGAACGGCCGCCGGCCTCCTGCGGCGGGCCGGGATCGGGGAAGAGACCGCCTTGAGCGTCCTCTTCCCCCTGGTGCAAGGAACTTTACAGAACGTAAAAAACCTTGGCTTCGAAAAGGCCCTGACCGGCCCGGTCAAGCGCGGCGACGCGGCGACCGTCCGGAGGCATCTCGAGGCCCTCAAAGCCGCCCCTGAAGCCGGGGAGGTCTACAGGATCATCGGACGGAGGCTCCTCGACCTGGCCGGAAAGGGCGGCCCGCCCGCAAAGAAGGTCAGAACATTGAGGCGTCTGCTCGGAGGTAGATGACCTCTTCCTCGAGCCGTATCGTGAAGGTGCGGTAGACTCGTTCCTTGAGCTCTTCGGCCAGGCGCAGGACATCGGCCGCCCTGGCGTTCCCCTTGTTGATGATGAAGTTGCAGTGGATGTCCGAGACGGCGGCGTCGCCCACGGCCATCCCCCGGGCCCCGGCCTGTTCGAGAAGCTGTCCGGCGGCGATCCGGGCGCCCGTCTCCGAGCACGAATTCTTGAAATAGCTTCCGGCGCAGGCCGTTCCCAGGGGCGGGTGCTTGGATTTCCGCTTCTCGAGGATCTCCCGGATCAAAGTCTCCGATCTCCCGCTGTCCCCGGGAGAGCACAGGAGCGAGGCCTTGAGGACGACCCCCCGGTATCTCTTGAGGGCCGAGTCCCTGTAGCCGAACTCCAGGTTCGCCCGGGACATCGTCCGGCGTGTCCCCCCCGGGAGGAGGACGGTCGCCCAGGCGACGACGTCGCCGATGCTCCAGCCGTAGGCCCCCGCGTTCCCATAGATGGCCCCGCCGAGCGTCCCCGGGATCCCGGCCAGGAACTCCAGGCCGGTGAGGCCGGCCGCCAGGGCCTCGCGCAGGACGCAAGCGAGGCCCGTCCCTGACAGGACGTTCAGCCGGGTCTCCTCCCGGGACAGGCCCTCGAGACGATTCCGGATGATGAGCCCCCTGTATCCGGCGTCGTCGAAAAGGAGGTTGTTGCCCCCGCCGATGACGTAAAAGGGGTAGTTTTCCCCTGCCGCGAGGGCGATCGCCGTCGCCAGCTCCTCCTCCGTCCGGGCCTCGAAAAAGAGGTCGGCCGGGCCCCCGATGCCGAAACTGGACAGGGCCGCGAGGGGAACTCTCTCCGAGGCAGACGAGCCCACCTTCTCGAGAAGCGCCGCACGGATGACGTCTTTCCGGTCCACGGGCGGTATTATACCCCGGACGGGCCTATAAGGCACGGCAGAATTCCCCGCGGCACAAAATCCGGGACATGACCCTTTTCTCCGGAAAAGGGATCGTGTCCCCAGGGTTTTGCGACCGCAGGGGGAATTCTCCCTAATCATGGCATATTTATTGCTTATATACTCGACGTGAGCGGATCGAAGTTGACAAAAGCCCGGATGCGGGCTATGATTCCCGAAATTTTCGAGTGAGGTTAGGAATGAAGAGGTTAGCGATGAGAAGGATGATCGTCACCGCCGTGACCCTGAGCGTCGCCTGCGCGGGCCTGGCCCTGGCCCAGAGCGCCGACGAAGAGTATCTCAAGGCCATGCAGGTCTCCGATAACTGCCAGAAGGTCCAGGCCCTCGACGCGTACATCACCAAGTACGCCGGCCAGGGCACGACCAACGAGCACTGGGCGTACGCCTATTACTGCCTGACGCCCTGCGCGTCGAAGAACGCGGCCAAGGCCGCCGAGTACGGCGAAAAGGCCCTGGGCATGGCCGGCATCGACGGCCAGACGAAGCTCGGCCTCCTGGCCACGATCCCCGGCCTCTACTACAGCGCCGGCCAGCGGGACAAGGCCGAGGCCGCGGCCCGCAAGCTCATCGACCAGGGCAAGGCGACGAGCGACGCGAAGACGTCCGCCCAGCTCCAGGCCGGCGGCTACGTGATGATCGGGCAGTTCGCCGAGAAGGCCGGCGACTTCGGCAAGGCCGCGGAGAGCTACATCACGGCCTACGGCATCCTCAAGGACCCGAGCATCTCCAAACAGCTCAACGGCCTGGCCAACACGCTCTACAAGAGCGGCAAGTTCGCCGAGGCCGAGCAGGTCTTCCGCCAGTTCTACGCCGCGGACAAGGGCCCCGAGAGCGCGGCGCTCCTCGGCCAGACCCTCTACAAGCAGAACAAGACCGACGAGGCCCTGGCCATCTTCAAGGAGGGCTACGCCAGGAAGAGGACGGCTTCGCTGGCTCAGAACATCGCCGTCATCCTGAACGCCAAGGTCAAGACCAACCCGTCCCTGACCATGGAGACCGTCAGCGCCAACATCGAGGCCGGACTCCTCAACACGGCCCAGCAGAAGAACTTTTTCGGCATGGCCCAGAACCTCTTCGTCGGGCAGGACAAGGACCTCGCCGCGAGCTACGCCCAGATCGAGGAGCACAACAAGGCCATCGAGGAGTTCACCAAGACCTATAACGCCAAGATCGAGGGCAAGAGCGAGGAGGACCTGTCCGAGGCCGACAAGCGCGTCCTCAAGCAGCTCGAGGCCAACATCGAGGCCGAGAAGGGCGCGATCGCCAAGATCCAGGCCTCGCAGAAGGGTGTCCTCGACAAGTTCAACGCCCTGATCGCCCAGGCCCGCCAGAAGCTCGGCAAGTAAGACAACTTCACGCGGCGGCGGCCGCAGATCGATAGAAGGAGGGAACGGGGTGGCCTCCTCTCACGCCGGCCCGAAGGATCGGGCCCGGGCCGAAGCGCTGCGCCGGAAGATCGTCTACCACGAGCGCAAGTACTACGTCGACAACGACCCCCAGATCTCCGACGCCGAGTTCGACCGGCTCATGGCCGAGCTCCGCGACGTCGAGCGCCGCTTCCCCGAGATCGTAACGCCGGAATCGCCGACGCAGCGGGTCGGCGAGAGGCCCGTCGAGGGCTTCGCCGCGGTTATCCACCGGACCCCGATGCTGAGCATCGAGAACGGCTTCAACGAGGGGGAGATCCGCGAGTTCGCGGACCGCGTCCGCAAGCTCCTGCCGGACCGTCCGGTCACGTACGCGGCCGAGCTCAAGATCGACGGGCTCGGCATCTCCATCATCTACCGCGGCGGCAAGTTCGCCCGGGCCGTCACCCGCGGCGACGGCGTCCGCGGCGACGACGTCAGCGCCAACGTCAAGACCATCCGCTCGCTGCCGCTCGCGATCCCGCTCGAGGGCGAGGTCGAGGTCCGCGGCGAGGTCTATCTGCCGTTCACGTCGTTCCGCAAGATCAACCGGGAGCGGGAGGAGGCCGGCGAAGCCCTCTTCGCCAATCCCCGCAACGCCGCCGCCGGCTCGATCCGCCAGCTCGACCCGAAGGTCGTCGCGGCCCGGGGCCTCGGCGTCTTCCTCTATTCCCTCTTCATCGACGGAAAGGAGGAGCCGACCCAGTGGGGGGCTCTGGGGAAGCTCCGCGAGCTCGGCTTCCCGACCAATCCGCACTCGCGGCACTGCCGGACGATCGACGCGGCCCTGGCCTACTTCGAGGAGTGGAACGCCAAGCGGGACAGCCTCGAATACGACGCCGACGGCATCGTCATCAAGGTCGACGAGGCGGACGCGCGCCGGGAGCTCGGGGCGACGGCCAAGTCGCCGCGCTGGGCCGTCTCGTACAAGTTCCCGGCCCGCCAGGCCACGACCCGGGTCAACGACATCCTCATCCAGGTCGGCCGGACCGGCGCCCTGACCCCGGTCGCCGTGCTGGAGCCGGTCAGGCTCTCGGGGACGACGATCAGCCGCTCGACCCTGCACAACGAGGAGGAGCTCAAGCGCAAGGACGTCCGGGTCGGCGACACGGTCCTCCTCGAGCGGAGCGGCGACGTCATCCCCCAGGTCGTCTCGGTCATGACGGAGCGGCGGCCCCGCGGCGCCAAGCCGTTCGCCTGGCCCGCGCGCTGCCCCGTTTGCGGCTCGCGGGTCTTCCGGCCCGAGGGCGAGGTCATCTCGCGGTGCGCCAATACCTCGTGCCCGGCGCGGGTCCGCGAGTCCATCCTCCACTACGCCACGCGGCGGGCCATGGACATCGACGGCCTGGGCGAGGCCATCGTCGATCAGCTCCTGGCGGTCAAGCTCGTCGGGTCCATCCCGGACCTTTACGATCTCGCCTACGACAGCCTCGTCGAGCTCGAGCGGCTGGGGCCGAAGAGCTCGCGGAACCTGCTCGACCAGATCGAGGCGTCGAAGGGGCGCGGCCTGGCCCGCCTCCTTTACGCGCTCGGCATCCGGCACGTCGGCGAGAGGCTGGCCCAGACGCTGGCCTCCCGGTTCGGGTCGCTCGACGCGCTCGAGGCGGCCGGCCGGGACGAGCTCGTCCAAGCCGAGGACGTCGGTCCCAAGGTCGCGGAAAGCATCCTGTTCTTCTTCGCCCAGCCGGAGAGCCGCGAGCTCATCCGGAGGCTCCGCAAGGCGGGCGTCGAGGACAAGGCCGCGCGGGCGAGCGCGGGACCCAAGCCGCTGGCCGGCGAGGTCTTCGTCATCACCGGGACGCTCGCGGCCATGAGCCGGGACGAGGCCCGGGAGCTCCTCGAGGGGCTCGGGGCCGAGGTCGGGTCGTCGGTCACGCGCAAGACGACCGGCCTCGTCGTCGGGGACTCGCCGGGCTCGAAGCTCGACCGGGCCCGGGAGCTGGGGGTGCGGACGATTGACGAGACAGCATTCCTGAAGCTCGTCGGCCGCAAGCTTTAGCTGTTCATTGATTCCTCTCCCATTTCTGGGACGACCTCTCGCGGCGGCGAGGGACGGCGGGAAGCGGACTCTTGGGAGCGACCTGCAGAATCGTGGCTGAGCACTCGAAGCCGCGATTCTGCGAAATATCTTAAGAAGGCGCTCTTTTAAGATATTTCGCAGGAATCCAGCTCCGTGAATCTCCGCAGGATTCCTGCCCTCCGCTCACGGGCGTTCGCTCCGGTCGGATGGCCGGGGAGCAAGAGGCAAATCCCGAGCAAAGCCGAAGAGAGGGATTTCCCGGAATCGGGAGAAGGACCTATTTTTTCTTTTTCGAGCCGAAGAAGTCGATCCCGAAGAGTGTGCCTTTGGCCGGCTTCTTCCGGCCATCGCCGGTCAGCTCCTCGAGGGCCTCGCGGGCCGAGGCGTGGTCGGGCTCGGCCTCGAGGGCCTTCTCCAGCTGCTTGATGGCCTTGGTCTTCAGCCCCTCGGACTTGTAAAGCATGGCCAAGCCGACGTAGCCCTCGGGGTTCCAGGGCTCGAGCTGGATGGCCTTGAGAAAATCCTGCTCGGCTTTCTGGATGAGGGGCTTGAGCTTCGATTCGCACATGGCCAACAGCAGGAAATAGTCGCCCTTGTCCCGGCGGATGCGGATCGCTTCCTCGAGGTAGGCCACGGCCTCCTCGTAGCGGCCCTGGCCGTGCAGGGTCTTGCCCTGCCGGAACTTGATGTCGGCCCGGCGGTAGGTCTCCTGGACGTCCTCCTGGGCCGCCGCCGGAGCGGACTTGGCGTCGTAGACGCGCCGCGAGTCCTTGTTGCTCAGGACCCGGTAGGCGTTGGTGATGCCGTCGAAGACCTCGTCGATCGGGCCCTTGTAATCGGCCGCGATCTTGCGGTCGAAGCGGTCGGGGTGGAACTTCCGGGCCAGCAGGAAATAGGCCTTCTTGATCTCCTCTTCGGTGGCCGTCTTGGGGATGTCGAGGATCTGGTAGAGGGTCATCGCCGGGAGCATGTCCCGGAAGGACAGGATCTCGGCGACCTCCCGCGGCGCGTCCTCGTGGGAGGCCGAGGGCGGGCGGAGGCGGGCCCGCATGTCCGCCACGTGAGCCTCCTCGCCCTGGCCCGGGAGGTCCACGACGCCGAGGCAGTAGAAGAGATAGAGGCTCTTCCAGAATTGGTCGGCCGGCATGGTCAGGGTCTTCAGGATGACCTCGGCCGCGTCGGTCCCGTTGATCTTGTCGAGGATCTCTTTCTCCTCGGCGGTCAGGAGGTAGGCGTAGGTCTTGACCCCAAGGACCGGCGTCAGCCTGGCCAGGAAGGCCTGGAGCACAGGGTTGGTCTGCATGCGCCGGATGCCGTATTCGATGAGCAGGGGGACGCTGACGCGGGACTCGGCCGACTGGTCGCCGAAGCCCTCGTGGGGCTGGAAATCGAACTCGGCGTCGAAGTGGGGAAAGACGTTGAGGACGGACTCCCGGATCTGGTGGGACAGCGCCTCGGTCAGGTCCTCCTCCGAGATGACGCCGCGGGTCCGGAGGACCTGGCCGATGTTCTTGTTGGGCTCGATGTACTCTTCGAGCCGGGCGTGGGCCTCTTTGGGGAGGCGCTCGAGCTTGAACAGGATCTCGCCGAGCCGCTCGTCGGGCTGGTTCGTCTTGACCTGGAAGATCGCGCCCTTCTCGAAGAAGAAGTACTTGAGGATGTCCTTGCGCCGGTAGATCAGGCGGCCGGTCTTCTTGCCGAAGAAGACCTCGCGCAGCTGCGTCGCGATGTGGTTCATGGCGCTCGGGACCTCAGAAGACCTCACTATATTCAAATCGGACGCGATTTTCAACCTTCCCCCCGGGGACGTTTGAAAAGGCCGGGGCGATGTGCTAATTATGGCCCATGAACATCGCGCTGGCGCAGATCGTGCCGAAGCTCGGCGACGTCGAGGCCAACCTCGCGCTCCATCTCGAGGTCCTGGAGAAGGCGAGGAAGAACCGGGCCGGCCTGGTCGTCTTTCCCGAGCTCGGGCTCACGGGCTACACCCTCAAGGACCTGGTCGAGGACCTCGCGCTCGATCCGGCGAAGGACCCGCGCTTCCGCAGGCTGGCCGCCGCGACGAAGGGCCTCGCGGCCGTCGTCGGCTTCGTCGAGGAGAGCCCCTCGGACCGGGGGCTCTTCTACAACGCCGCGGCCCTCGTCGCCGACGGCCGCCTCGTCCATGTCCACCGCAAGGTCTATCTCCCGACGAACGGGATGTTCGAGGAAGCCAAGTTCTTCGCCCCGGGCCGCGAATTCCGGACGGTCGAGGCGCCCTTCGGCAGGATCGGCCTCCTGATCTGCCGTGATTTCCTCCACTACGGGGCCAACTATGTCCATTACGCGGCCGGGGCCGACATGATCGTCTGCATCTCGGCGGCGCCGGGCCGCGGCATCGAGGGCGGGGACGCCTTCACGACCAGCCGGATGTGGGAGCTCATGGGCGAGGCCATGTCGTATTTCTCGACGGCCTTCGTCGTCTACGCCAACCGGGCCGGCTCGGAGGACGGCGTGAGCTTCGCCGGCGGGTCGTTCATCTACGCGCCCGGCGGCCAGCGCGTGGCCCGGGCGGCCTACGTCGATCCCGACTTCGTCGTCGCCCCGGTCGATCTCGGAGCCGTCCGCGAGGCCCGGCGGACCCGGCTCTTCAAGAGGGACGAGAAGCCCGAAGCGATCTGGCGGTCGCTCGAAAGGATCGTCCGTGCTCCCGAAGATTAACGCCGCGTTCGTCGAGAAGCTCCTCACGGGTTTCATCAGGGACGAGCTCGGCCGGTGCGGCTGCCGGAAGGCGGTCCTCGGGCTCTCCGGCGGGCTCGATTCGGCCGTCTGCGCGGCGCTGGCGGCCCGGGCGCTCGGCCCCCGGAGCGTCCTCGGCCTGATCCTCCCCTGCGGGCCGGCTTTCCCCGAGGATGTCCGCGACGCCGAGGGCCTGGCCCGCCGCCTGGGGATCCGTCACGAGACGATCGACATCTCGCCCCAGATCGAGGCCTACTTCGCCGCCCATCCGAAGGCTTCCCGCCTCCGCCGCGGCAACAAGATCGCCCGGGAGCGCATGGCCGTTCTCTACGACCGCTCGGCCGAAGAGGGCGGCTTCGTCCTCGGGACGAGCAACAAGACCGAGCTCCTGATCGGCTACGGGACCGTTTACGGCGACCTGGCCTGCGCCATCAACCCCATGGGCGATCTGTACAAGACCCAGGTCCGCCAGCTCGCGGAGCGCCTGCGCGTCCCCGCGGCGATCCGGCGCAAGGCCCCGACCGCCGGGCTCTGGGCGGGCCAGACCGACGAGGGCGAGATCGGGCTCACGTACGACGAGATCGACGAGATCCTCTACGCCCGGTTCGAGGGGCGGATGAGCCGCGGCAAGATCATCGCGGCGGGCCACAAGCCGGCCGCGGTCGATCTCGTCCTGAAGCGGATCAAGGCCTCGGAATTCAAGCGCCACCTGCCGCCGATCGCCAAGCTCTCGCCGCGGTCGGTCGGTCACGACATCCTCCATCCCTACGATTGGGGCCGGTAGGCGTGGGCGGCCGTCTCTTCGTCGTCGCGACGCCCATCGGCAACCTCGAGGACATCACTCTCCGGGCCCTGCGCGTCCTCGGCGAGGTCGCGGCGATCGCCTGCGAGGACACGCGGCAGACGCTCAAGCTGCTGAACCGGTATGGCATCCGCAAGCCGCTCATCAGCTATTATCAGCCGCGCGAAGGGCAACGTGTCCCGGAGATCGTCCGGATGCTCAAAGACGGCCGCGACGTGGCCCTCGTTTCCGACGCGGGCACGCCGGGCATCTCCGATCCCGGCTTCCCGCTCATCCGCGCCGCCCTCAAAGAAGGGATCCCTGTCATTCCCATCCCCGGGCCGGCGGCGGTCACGGCCGCTCTTTCCGCGGCCGGCCTCCCGACGCACCGCTTCCTCTTCGCGGGCTTCCCGCCGCCCAAAACGACCGGATTGAAAAAGAGCCTTCAGGCGCTGAGCCGGGAGGAAGCGACCCTGGTCTTCTACCTCCCGACCCGGAGGATCCCGGAGTTCATGGCCGCCGTCCTCGAGATCATGGGCGACCGGAGGATCGTCGTGGCCCGGGAGCTCACCAAGGTCCACGAGGAGTTCCTCCGAGGACAAGCCGGCGAGCTGGCCGCGGCCTTGGCGGGAAAGGCCCTCAAGGGCGAAGCGACGGTCCTCGTCGAGGGCGCCTGACCTGGGATGTTCTTGCCCTCCGGGCTGAACGGTCCGGCCACGCTTCGTTCGTTCTCGGGTTCGCGACTCGGAAGGATCGCAGGAATCTCAAGCTAAATAGTTGATAAATAATGAATAAAAAAATTTCCAACATTACTTGACAAATAAGCACTAATATATTATATTGTATTTGTGCTAAGATATTCTAACGGAGGTTTATCATGGCTATCATCAGATGGGACCCCTATAGGGACATGGTCACCCTGAGGGACAGAATGAACCGGCTTTTCGAGGACATGACCAGCTCAAAGACCGAGGACAAGGACCTCCTGCCGGGCGCATGGGCCCCGTCCGTCGACATCTATGAGACGGAGAACGAGGTCGTGCTGGCCGCCGAGATCCCCGGCGTCGACGAGAAGGACGTCGAGATCAAGGTCGAGGACAACAACCTGACCCTGCGCGGCGAACGGAAGTTCGAGAAGGAGACCAAGGAAGAGAACTACCACCGCATCGAGCGGTCCTACGGGTCGTTCTTCCGGTCCTTCGCCCTGCCGAGCTACATCGACCAAGACCAGATCGAGGCCGAGCATGAGAACGGCGTCCTGAAGATCCACATGCCCAAGCGGGCCGAGCTCAAGCCCCGCAAGGTCAAGATCCTCAAGCCCGTCGCCACGGCCGAGAAGCCCAAGAAGTAACAGTCCAGGGCAACAGACCCCTTTCCACGGCGGCTCCTCCGGGAGCCGCCTTTTTTTTTGAGATGCTCCTCTCGAGGCGGCGAGGGAATTTGCCTCGACGATCCCCGTTGCTGGAGGAGGGG
>CAYOYQ010000053.1:0-16032 GCA_964408215.1 uncultured Eubacteriales bacterium | reverse complement strand
CATCACCGAGATCCCGTACCAGGTCAACAAGTCGCGCCTGCTCGAGTCGATCGCCCAGCTGGTCAACGAGAAGCGGATCGAGGGCGTCGCCGACATCCGCGACGAGTCCGACCGCGAGGGCATGCGCGTCGTCATCGAGGTCAAGCGGGGCGAGCTCCCGGAGATCATCCTCAACAACCTCTACAAGCACACCCAGCTCCAGATCTCCTTCGGCATCATCATGCTGGCCATCGTCGACAAGCAGCCGAAGACGCTCGGCCTCATCGACATGATGAAGTACTTCATCGCCCACCGCAAGGAGGTCGTCCTGCGGCGGACGCGCTTCGAGCTGCGCAAGGCGGAGGAGCGGGCCCACATTTTGGAGGGCCTGGTCATCTGCCTCGACAACCTCGACGCGGTCATCAAGCTCATCCGCGCCGCCAAGACGGTCGACGAGGCCCGCAAGGGCTTGATGGAGAAGTTCGGCCTGACCCAGATCCAGGCCCAGGCCGTCCTCGAGCTCCAGCTCCAGCGCCTGGCCCAGCTCGAGCGGCTCAAGATCCAGGAGGAGTACGCCGCCCTGAAGAAACGGATCACCGAGCTGCGGCGCATCCTCAAGGACGAGCGGCTCGTCTACGCGATCATCGTCCAGGAGCTCAAGGAGGTCAAGGAGGAGTACGGCGACGAGCGTCGGACCGAGATCCGCGACGAGGCCGTCTCGGAGCTCCGGCCCGAGGACCTGGTCAAGGAAGAGGACGTGGCCATCGTCTACACTTCGAGCGGCTACATCAAGCGAACCTCGCTCACCTCGTACAAGTTCCAGGCCAGGGGCGGAAAGGGCCGCAAGGGCATCGAGATGAAGGCCGAGGACGTGGTCGAGGACCTCTACATCTGCTCGACCCACAGCTATCTCTTGGTTTTCACGAACCAGGGCCGGCTCTACTGGCTCAAGGCCCTGGACGTCCCGGACGTCGGCGTCTCCGGCCGGGGCAAGCCCCTCGTCAACCTGGTCGAGTTCCAGCCGGGTGAGAAGCCGGCCAGCGTCGTCGCGGTCAAGGAGTTCAGCGACAAGCAGTTTGTCGTCATGCTGACGACCGACGGCATCATCAAAAAGACGCGGCTCTCGGATTTCAGGAACGTGCGCAAGGGCGGCATCCTGGCCATGAGCATCCGGCCGAAGTCGGAGCTGTTCTCGGCCCAGATCTCCGGCGGCAAGAACACGATCGTCATCGGCACCAAGCTCGGCCGGGCCCTCCAGTTCAAGGAGGCAGACGTCCGGCCGATGGGCCGCTCGGCCTCCGGCGTCCGGGGCATCCGGCTCAAGCCCAAGGACCGGGTCATCGGCATGATCGTCGTCGGGCCGGAAGTCAAATTCATCTTCACGGCGACCGAGCGCGGCTACGGCAAGAAGACGGCGTCGGAGATGTACCCGATCAAGCACCGCGGCGGGCAGGGCGTCCTCAACCTGCGCGTGACACCCAAGGTCGGCCACGCCCTGGGCATGGTCGGCATCAACGAGGAGGACCTGCTCGTGATCACGGTCGAGGGCAAGGTCATCGGCATCTCGACGACCCAGGTCCGCTCGTCGGGCCGGGCGACGCAGGGGGTCCGCATCATCAAGCTCGAGGACAAGGACCGGGTCTGCTCGATCGCCAAGGTCCGGGAGAGTTAGGGCCCACGAGACGTCCTCTTCGCAGATCTTTCCTTTCGGGCGTAAGATAGGGGAGACGTTCTGGGCGTTCGTCCCGCCCGTGGGAGGCATCCCGTGGAACATCCGCTTCGTCACGCATTCTTGGGGACCCTGGTTCTCGCGCTGGCCGGCTGCTCGTCCGGAACCCGCCCGGGCACCGCTTCAGCCGGCGGGCCCTTCCTCACGCCCGCCGATCCCCCGTCGAGCCGTTACGTCATCGATGCCCGCGTGGACGTCGCCGCGGCCGGCGTCGAGGGACGGGAGACGATTGTTCTCAAGAACACGGGCCGGGCGACGATCGGGACCGTCGCCTTCGACTGGCCGGTCGGGCCCTCCTCGACGCTCGAAGTCACGGCGGGGAAGCGGCGGCTCTTCCCGCCAGACGGGTCTCCCCCGGCGCCGCAGCCGCGGCCCGTCCTCGTCACGCTCCCCGAAGCCCTGGCCCCGGGCGCCACGGCCGAATTGGACGTGTCCTTCACCCAGCGAGCGGGGAGCTCGTCGGACCAGGCCGGGTTCTCGAGCGACAGATGGTATCCGAGGCTGTGGTGGGACGGCCTCCAACATCACGACGCCTTCTCGGTCAAGCTCGATGTGCCCGAGGGCTTCGCCGTCATCGCCAGCGGCCGGCTCGATCCGCGGACGGGGCGTTATGAGGCTGCCAGGGCCCGGACGTTCGGCCTCTCGCTCGTCCCCGGTCTCAAGAGCGCCTCCCGCGACACGGACGGCGTCCTGATAACCGCCTACTTCACCGACAAGGGCGCCAAGGCCGCCGCGATCTGTCTCGAGACTGCGGCGGACGCGGTCCATTTCTACAAGGACTGGCTCGGCTTCTATCCCTTCCCGTTCCTGAACATCATCCCCGGCGGGGCCGGGCGCTGGGGCGGCTACCCGGTCGCGACCGGCATCGTCGCCATCCACGGTCTTGAAACTTACGTCGACGGCGAATCCCCGCGGCACTGGCAGCACATCACGTCCCACGAGATCGGGCACCAATACTGGGGCGAGTGGGTCCTCGACGCCGACGCGCCGGCCTGGACCTGGATCGCCCTGGGCATTTTCGCCGATACGGAATTCATGACCGTCCGCGGCTTCGATCCGGACCGGCGGGCCGGCTGGATGGGGAATTACCTCAACGCCGTTCCCCTGTACTATGACATGGCCCTCGACGCCCCGCCCGATCGGGAAGACGCGGTCCACTTCGACTTCAACAACACTGTCATCCACAGCAAGGGGCCGGCGGCGGTCTTCGCCCTCGACTCGGTCCTGGGACGCGAGACCTTCATGCGCGTCTACACGCGCGTCCTTCGGGAATCGACTGGCCGTCTATTCGGCTGGCGGGACCTGCGGGCCGTCGCGGAAGCGGAAAGCGGCCAGAACCTGGCTTGGTTCTTCGACGCCTGGGTCCGTTCGAACCAATACCTGTGCTATGGCGTCGAAGCCAAGGACTGCCGGGAGGACGGGACCGGCGGCTTCGTCTCGGAGGTCCGGGTCAGGCGCCTCGGAACGATGTCCATGCCGGTGCCGGTCCAGGCCGTTTTCGAGGACGGCTCGACCCGGATCGCCCGGACCGATCGGAGCCGGGCCGTCACGACTCTCGTTTTCGAAAGCCGCGCGCGGCTGCGGGACGTCGTCCTCGACCCCGAAAAGAAGCTGGCCCGCCTCGAGACGCCCGTTCCGGCGATCTCCCGGGCGGCGGCCGCGGCGTTGGCCTTCGGCTGGGACCCGAAGGAGGCCGAGCGGGTCTACGCGGCCGTGAAGGGCCAGCCGGTCACGGCGGGGGACCTCTGGTACAGCCTCGGCTTGGACCTCTACGGAACAGGGCGTGTTGATGACGCCGCGGGTTGCTTCGCCAGGGCCGCCGATCTCGAGACCGATCCCGTCTGGAAGTTCGGGGCGCTCGGCTGGATCGGGCTTCTCGACGACCTTCGCGGGCGCCGGGCGGACGCGCTCGTCCACTACCGGGCCGCCCTGGCGATCGCGCCGGCGCGGCCGGTGCGCCACGATCAATTTGAGATCACGATGGACAAAGCCTGGGTCGAATCGCGGCTGGAGACCCCGTTCGTCCCTGGCCAAAAGGGCCGCCTGCCCGAACGGCCGACCGCCGCGGAGCTCGTCGATTTCGTCTCCGGCCTGGATTGGGAGAAGGAAGGTGATACGCCCCTGCTCGTCTTCAGGAAGGCGGCGGCGCTCCCGATCGATGAATCGGGCTTCTGGTTCAAGCTGGGGTTGCTTCTCTATGACTCCGGCTACGATCGGGAGAGTTTGGCCGCCTTCGGCAGGACGGCCGCCCTGGAGAAGACCGGGCTGACGGCTTTCGCCGCCCAAGTCTGGCAAGGCCACATGAACGACCTCCTCGGGAACCGGGCCGCGGCCCTCAGCTTCTATAAGGATGCCCTGAAGATCGACCCCGGCCTGGCCATGACGCACAGCCAATGGGGGATGACCATCGACCGGGCTTGGGTCGAAGACCGCCTGGCCTCACCGTTCACGGGAAAGTGAAATAGCGCCTCCTCCCTTTGACATCGACCGGCGGCCGGGCTTATCCTCAGTCCATCTTGGGGAGATGCACATGAGATGCCGGAAAATTGTCCTATCATTCTTCCTGTCCTGTCTGACGGTCGGGCTGCTTTCGGCTCAGACCGCCCCCCGGCAGACCCGCCTCGAGCTCCTGCCGGGCTGGACCGTCTTCAGGGGGCAGACGGGATTGATCGTTCCCCATCCCGCCGGCTGGAGCGTGCAGGAGCGCGGCGCCGGCGGCTTCGTGGCCTCCTGCCCCGGGCCCGATGGGGGCGCGATGGCCGTGACCTACGTCCAGCCCATCGCCGAGATCGAGGGGCGGGCCGCGGGGATCGTCCAGGGCCTCGGGCAGATCGCGCCGGAGATCTTCCCCGGCGTCCTCGTCGGGCGGACGCGGGTCGTATCGAGCCAACCGGAGGTGGCCGTAGGCGAGCTTTCCTTTGCCCCGAACGCGGTGAAATTCATCGGCGTGGCCCTTTGTTTCAAGGACAAGGGGCAGGGCGTCGTCTATGCCATCGCCTCAAGAGCCGACGCCTGGGTCCAGGCCGAAGGCGTCCTGAAGGAGGTCTTGGGCCGGTTCTTCTACTCCGGCCAGACCGCCCGGACGGGGAATGCGGCGGGGCCACCCATGATCGCGTGGCGGGACCCCATCGAGGGAGCCTTCACCTGTGCTGTTCCGGAGGGGTGGAAAGTCGAAGGGGGGCTCAGACGATACAGCCTGCCCGATGTGCGGCCCGAAGTCGTGGCGACGAGCCCGGACAACAAGGTCCTCGTCCGATTCGGCGACGCGTTCATCCCTATGATGACCCTGCCGACCCCGGCGGGCATGCAATACGGGCAGGTCGAGGGCACGTGGCAGAACGGGGTCCTCGGCGCCAAGCTGCTGATCATGAGGTATCTGCCGTCCACGGCGTTCCTGACGCAGCTCTATCTGCCCCAAAGGGTCGGGCCGGTCGGCAATGTCCAGGCCCGAGACCTGCCGGAGATCTCCCGGCAGCGGATGATGCAAATGACAGGGCTGAACGTTCGCGTCGATACCGGCGAGATCCGTTTCGAGGTCAAGACGGAGAACGGGATGCGCAAAGGCTATGGATTCGTCCAGACCCAGCTCGCGCCCTCGGGAGTCAACGGGGGAGGAACCTGGGCAGTCAACGCGTTCGCCGGCTATCTCGCCGAAGCCAGCGCCGAACCCCTGGCCCAGGCTGTCATGAACCGCTTGGTGGCCTCCTATCGACGAGACCCTAACTGGGAAGCGCGGCAGACACAATCGATGCTCACGGCCTACGGCATCGCTCGCCAGGCCCAGCAGGACACGTTCGACATCATCAATCAGGCCTTCGCCGAGCGCTCCCGCAGCCAGGACAGGAGCTTCGCCAATTGGGACCGGGCCTACAACGACCAGGTCTTGATCCAGGACCCGACGACCGGGGAGAGGTTCGAGGTCCCTTCCGGCAGCGATTATTATTTCCGCATCGGCTCCGGCAACCAATTCGTGGGAACCGACACCGCGGCCTCGCCGTATTCGCCGAACCATTGGCTGACCGAGATGCGGATCGGCCATTGAACGAGTCCGGGACACGGTGCGGGGCTGGCTGCCGGCGGCCCGACCACAGGCGCATCGGGGCGTCCTGAAGCATCCCTTGGGCAAGCTCATCGTCAAGCCGAGATAAACCGTCGACCCCGCACTAGCCGCCGATGACGACCGTCCAGGGCCGGACCGACCATTCCTTGATCAATCCGGCCTTGACGTAGGGATCGTTCCGGGCGAACTCCTCGGCGATCGCGGGCGACTCCGCTTTGAAGACGAGCAGGGCCGCGTCGGCCGGATCGGCCAGGGCCCCGGCCATGACGAGCTCGCCGCGGGCCTGGGCCGCGCTCGAGTAAGCCAGATGATCGGGGCGGTAAGGCGCCCGCTTCTCGACATAGTCGTCCACCGTTTTGTAGATCAGCAGGTAATACATGGCCGTCGCTCCGGGCCCATGATAGCTCCAGCCGTCGGCGCGTTCAAGACGGTTCCGCTTGACAGGGTTTCCGCAGCCGGACTATCCTCCCTCCCAACCGGAGAACCGCGAGGGATCGATGACGGCTGGCGAGAACGTGGCGGTTGCGGAGAAGCCCGCGGAGCGCCCCGCCCGCATTTGGGAGATCGACTTCCTCCGGGGCGTGGCCATCATCCTTGTCATCGGCTACCACCTTCTCTACGACCTCCGCGATTACCTCGGCATCCCGCGCTTCCTGGGGTGGTCCACCGACCTCTCGACCGTCGCCTGGACGATCGCCCAGCATTTCTTCGCCGGGCTGTTCGTCCTGCTCTCCGGCGTGAGCAGCACCCTGACCCGGAGCAACATCCGTCGGGGGTTGCGGCTGCTGGCGGTGGCGCTCGCCCTGACCTTGGGGACCTACCTGATCGCCGTTTGGCTCCACCTCTTCGATCCCGCCGATACGATCCTTTTCGGGATCCTCCACTGCCTGGCCGTGTCGATGTTGCTCTACGGCGCCGTTTTCGAGAAGCTCTCGGCGGCGGCGAGCGCGCTCTGCGGCGCGGCCGTCATCGCCCTCACCGCCCTCCTCCCGATCCTGAAGAAAGCCTTGGTGATCCGGTCGGATTGGCTCATCCCGTTCGGGCTGCCCCGCCCGTCGTTCTCTTCCCTGGACTATTTCCCGCTCATCCCCTGGCTCGGCGTTTTCCTGATCGGCGCGGCGCTGGGCCGGACCGTCTATGCCGCCAAGAAGAGCCTCTTGCCCTGGCGCCTGCCGCCGACGTTCGTCAACTTGGCCGGCCGCTATTCCCTCTGGATCTACCTTGTCCACCAGCCCGTGATCATGGGCGTCCTTTACCTTCTGGGCAAGGTGAGATGAGCGAGGAGAGCCCCACCGGAGGCGGTCAGGCCTTTGCCGCCGATCCTGGGATCAACGTGAGGCGGGCCGGAAGAGGTAGATGTACAGCCGGTTGGCCTCGAGCGACTTGTCGATGCGCTCGAGCACGAAGCCGGCTTCCTCCATCCGGGCCCGCATCTTCTCCGGCGGCGTTTCCGGGATCCACTCGGCGATGGCGAGGCGGCCGGTCGGCTTGAGGGCCGGCCGGGCGTTCTTCATGAGAGCGGCGGGATCCTCGAAGTGATGGTACGAAGAGATGACGAAGATGAGATCCAACTTGCCGGCCGGGAGCTTGGGATCCGCAGGATCGCCGAGAACGGTCTCGACGTTGGCGAAACCGACCCGGCGGCACCGCTCGGCGAGATGGCGCAAGGCGGCGCCGTCGATGTCCTCGGCGTAGACCTTGCCTTCGGGGCCGACCCGGGCGGCGAGCTGGACGACGTAGCGGCCGTTACCCGCCCCGATCTCGGCGATGGCCATGCCGGCTGAGGCGCCGATGATGTCCATGACCTGCCCGGGCGGCTGAAGACGGTTGAGCCGGGCCTCATTGGCGTTCTCCGGGGCGACGCGGCTGTCCTGGGCGGGCAGGATCATGGCCGCGAGGACAACGCCGGCGCAGGCCAGCACCGATGACCAAGACTTCTTCATATCCCTCCTCCTGACCCCGGCGGCCGATCCCTTCATCAGGGGCGCCCCCGGCTTCCTATCTCTTACCGGCCTGAAGACCGCGGACGACCCTCGGGATCCAGGAGTCGGGGCCGAGCCAGTCGAGTTGCGAATATTCGGCCTTGTAGGCCTTGAGCAGGTCGGCCCGGACCATGTCCTCCGCGCTCCGGCCGGCAGCGTATCCCTTCTTGACCGTTTCCGCCATCGCCGCCATATCGGTCCGGTACTTCCTCAACCCGGCCGCGTTCAGGTCCCGGCCGTGGCCGCTGACGAACGTGGTCCCCGACGGAAAGACGTCCAGGACCTTGTCGAGGAAATCGAGATAGCCCGCCGCGTCGTCGACGGCCGGACAGCTCTGGGACAGCAGGAGGTCGCCCATGCAAAGGACTCCCGCCCTGGGGAAATAAATGAGGATGTCGGCCTCGGAATGGAGTCCGGGGCAGGGGATGAGCTCGATCTCCTCGCCGTTGAATTTCATGACATAGGGAGCCGGAAAGGACGTCCCCGCCGAACCCTGTCGTCCCCGGCCGGATAGGACCAAGAGCCCTTGGCGGACAAGACCCTCGAGCCTCGCCGAACCTATGATGGCTTCTTCGGAAGGGGCCAAGGCGTTGCCGCCGACGTGGTCACCGTGGTCATGGGTATTGACGACATAGCGGATCCCGGGGCCGCCGAACCCGTCCACGATCTTCCGGATCGTATCGAGAGCCCGGGCGCTGAATCCCGTGTCGATGACCAGGGCGCCGTCCGGCCCGCTCGAGACGACGAGGTTGTTGCGCATGCCCCAGGGATAGGCCAGACGGTGGATGCCGGCGGCCAGCTTGAACGTCTCGAACTCGAGCGTTGTGAGGACGGCGCCCTTGGAGGTCAAGTAGGCGATGACCGATGCATCGCCCCTTTCATGGGCCATGTCCAGGGGACGGCCCTGGTATTTCGAGACCGCGTTGACGTCGGCCCCATGCTCGACCAGGAGCCGGACGGTTTCGAGGGGAAGGCCGCGGCGGCAAGCCAGATGGAGCGGCGCCATATAAAAGTTGTTCATTTGATTCACATTGGCGCCTTTTGTGATCAGGTACTCGACGATCTCCGCCCGGCCGCCGGGCGCGATCGCGGCGAAGAGGATCGTCTCGCCGTTAGGGTTCGGGACGTTGACGACGCCGGGCTCCCGTTCGACGATCAGGCGGACCTTGTCCAGGTCCCCCGTCTTGACCGCCTCCAGCAGCTCCTGGGCGCCGGCGCTCGCCGCCAGGCAAAGGGCCAGTATGATCACAACGCTTCTTTTCATGGCCGAATCCCCTTACTTCGATTCACCAGGCTTGGGATTGCCGAGGATGCTCGCGTCGACCCAGTAAAAATAGGCTTGGTCGCCGACGAACTGCGGGCTCGTGGACCGGATGAAAAAGAGGCATTTCCCGTCTCGCGACAGTGACGGGAAGCGCTCGAAGGCCTCCGTGTTCACGGCCGGGCCGAGCCTCGCCGGCTTGCCCCACATCCCATCCGCCTGACGGGCGCTGACGCCGATATCGGTGAGCATCGGCGGGCCTTCGGGCGGCGCGCAGGAGACCAACAGGAACCTCTCGTCGGGATCGATCCACGGGTCGACGAGGAGCGGGACCTCCTCGATCGGGCCGCGGAGCTTCTCGGGAGAGGAATACCCGCCGTCCGTATAGCGGCACACGTAGATCGCCGGCGTCCTTTCCGTGAGCACGCGTCCCGAGAAATAGATGTTGCCGCTCCGGGCGACGGACAACTGACCCTTGGTCATCGTGTTATCGATCGTGGATTCGATGAGCGTGGGCTTGGTCCAGCCGGCGCCCGTCCGTTCGATGTAACAGATCGCCGTCCTTGCCGGGGACGATCCGTCCGTCGGAGGGAGCTCGGCGCTGAAATAGAGCCGTTTTCCGTCGGGGGAGAAGGCCGCGCCGCCGTTGCCTGACGGGGCCGCGAACGGGGCTATGACCGGCTTGGAGAAGGCCGTTCCGTCGAAAACGCTGTGGTAGATCGTTTGCTCCCGTCCGTCCAGGCGGATCGCCGACCAGAAGACCTCCCTCCCGTCCGCGGAAAAGGCCAGTTGACCGTGGGGGCAGGCCCCCGCGGCGAGGATGTCGGGCCAAAACTTCACCGGCTCGTCTCCCGGCGGGGCCTGCCCGAAGAGCCGCTCCGGACCCGGCGTCGCTGCCCCTTGAAGGACTTTGGCCGGCGATCCGGGCAGCAGAAGGAAGATGTCCTTGTTGTACTGCCGCCGGACCATGTCGATCTTGCCGGGGGCGTCGCCCTCGAGCCGGATGGGCAAGTGGCCCAAGGCGATGTGGCCGGCCTTGAGGTCCTCCTGGAGAAAACGGGCGCAGTTCGGTTCGAGGGGGTACCAGTAATGGACGACGGCCAGGTCGAGCCGTGCGTCCGTGAGCCCGAAGGCCTGGAAGATGTCGCACCTTCCGTTCGGATCGCCCTCGTGCCAGACGCGCCGGCCATCGAGCTCGATGAGATACATGAGGTTCATCGGGACGTCCTGGTCGCCGCTGTGGAGCGTGCGGCACGCCGTGACGGCCACGCCCTTGACGTTCAGGCTCCGCTTCTCTCCGACTTTGAGGCCGACCGCGGTGACGCGCGGCCCTATCCGCGCCCAGTCCGGGGCCGCCCGGCGCAGGGCCTCCACGGCGTCGGCCGGGGCCAGGAGCGCGGCTTCGGGGAACGCTTCCAGGTAGCGGACAGCCAGGCCGGCATCAAGATGGTCGGGATGGTCGTGAGTGACGAGGACGAGGTCGACGCCGTCGAACGGCGCCTCTCCCTTCATGATCTTTTCGAGGGTCCCCGGCGCGGGAGCGCGGTAGTCCGGGTTCGGCTTGTCGTAAAGGGCATCAATGAGCACCTTGGTCCCGCCCGAGCTCACCAGGACGCCCATGTTGGCCACGTAGGTCAGCTCGAGCTCCCGGGCCGGAGCGGGAAGATAACAGGCCCAGCCGTCCCAGGCCGGGTGGTCGGTGAGGCGCATGGGATTGCCGCCATCCAGGTCGACCTGGTAGACCTCGAAATTGCCGTCCCGGACGCTCTGGAGGACGATGTGGCGGCCGTCGGGCGACCACATCGAGTTCTCGTCGCGCGTCTCGACCGCGGTGACCGGCCTGTCTCCGCTCCCGTCGGCGTTCATCACCCGGACCATGCCCTGCATCCGGCCGTCGGCCCGGAACTTCCGGGAATAAGCGATCTTCGTTCCGTCCGGCGACCAGACGGGGAAGATCTCCCATTCCGGCGTGTCGGTGAGCCGGGCTTGTCCGCTGCCGTCCGGGGCCATGGTGTAGATCTCGTAATTGCCGTCGCGGTTGGACATGAAGATGATCTTCGAGCCGTCGGGGGACAGGAACGGCCGTTCGTCGCGGGCTTCGTTATGGGTCAAGCGGCGGGGCTCGGACCCGTCGGC
Organism: uncultured Eubacteriales bacterium; assembly: GCA_964408215.1. Taxonomy (GTDB): domain Bacteria; phylum Acidobacteriota; class Aminicenantia; order Aminicenantales; family Saccharicenantaceae; genus RBG-16-66-30. The sequence continues at coordinate 4,885 of CAYOYQ010000053.1, read as the reverse complement.
GTTCATGATCCAGATCTCGGTCCGCGCATCGAAGTCCCGGACGAACAGGACCCTCTTTCCGTCGGGGGTGAACTCGGGATGTTCTTCCTTCTCGGGCGAAGCGGTGAGGTTCCGGACGTCACCGCCGTCGGGGGCCATGCTGAAGATGTCCATGTTGCCGCCGCGGTCGCTCAGGAAGAGGATCCTCTTCCCGTCGGGCGAGGCCGCCGGGCAGAGGTCCTGGGCCGGGTGATTGCTCAGGTTGTGCGGCTCCGTCTCTCCCGGATAGAGGATGTAGACATCCTTGTTGTCGTTGCGGCCGGAATAGAAGAGAACGGCGTGATCGATCCCGGCGGCGGAAAGCGTCGACACGCCCGCCCCCAGCGCCGCCGGGCGTGCCGGACCTGAGGCGGCGGAGGCTGCGAGGATGGCGACCCCGCCAACGAGCGCTTGCCATCTCATATCCGTTTTCATCGGGTCTGGCCTCCTTTGGGGTCCTTTGGGGCGGCCTTCTCGGCCTCGAGCTTGGCCTTGACCTGGGCCGCGACCGTGTCCGCGGCGAAGGAGAAGTGCATCTGGACGATGTGCCACTTCCCGTCCCGCTTCTCCAGGACCCCCGTCCAGCGCGTGTCCTTCCAACCGGTCGGCTTCCCGTCCCACTCGGCCAGGTCGTTGAGCATGCACGACCACCAGGCGGCGTCGCCGGACCGGGCGACGCCGATGCGCATGTCCCAGATCTCGCACTTCGTGGCCTTGAAGCGCGGATCCATCCAGAAGTCGAAGTTCTTCACGAGCGCGCTCCAGCCGATCGTGGGTTCGGACGTGGGGTTGACGATGAACAGGCTCTCGTCGTGGGCCATCGTGCTCTCGGCGAGCGGCCGGTCCTTGGTCAGGGCCCAGCCGATGTTGTCGCGAATGACCTTCTCGATGACGGCCTTCTCGTCGGCCGGGCGGGCGCAGGCCGCGGCGAAACCGGCCGATAACAGCACGGGGCTGAGGATCAGGACCATGGATAACTTGTTCATGGAGATCATTCCTTTAGTTTCGACCTCAGTCTTCCGAGGAAGCCGGTCGAAACCCAGTAGATATCGCCGCCGCGCGAAAAGAACAGGAACTTGCCGTCGGGGGAGAAGGACGCTCCGGCCTCGGCCGCCTCCGTGTTGACGGCGCTCCCGAGGTTGACCAGCGGGCCCCACCGTCCCGCTGCGTCCCGGAACGAGGCGTAGAGGTCCCAATTCCCGAATCCGTCCTCCTTCCGGGCATGGACGATGAGCGTTCGGTTGTCGGGCGAGACGCAGGGGCCGCTGACCTGGCGGTCGAAGACGTCCGGGTCGAGCCTCTCGGGTTCGGAAAAGGCGCCGTCGCCATAGCGGGAGACGTAGATGCCGCGGGAGCTCCCGTCGGCCGCCTGCCCGCCGAAATAGAGCGTGTCGTCGACCGTATAGAACGGCTGAACGACGATGTCGAGGCGATTGACCGGATCGCCAAGGTTCATGGGCTCGCCCCATGTCCCCGCCGACTTCTCGGCCATCCAGAGGTCCGGGAATTTCTCGGCCTCGCCCGTTCCCGCGCGGGGGCGGTTGGAAACGAAGAACAGCTTCTTGCCGTCGGGCGAGAGGCAAGGCTCATTGTTGACGTATTCCTCCGAAAAGGGCAGGGCCTCGGGCGCGGACCAGGTGCCGCCCTTTTCGACGACGCTGAGAATGCGCATCCGGCCGCCGGCGTCCCTCTCCCAGTAGATGATCTCGGAGCCATCGGGCGCGATGAACAGCCGGCCCTGGTCCCCGTCCTTGGAAACGAGGCCCGGCGCGAAGACCTCCGGGGTCATCCCGGGCGGCTTCTGACCGAGATAGGGGCCGGTGAGGGAAGGCGGAAGTGATCCGCTTCCAGATCGCTCGCGGGCGACGGCGTCGCAGATCTCCTTGATGGGCGCGCTCTCGAAGCCGTCGCCGGGCGGAGGGCCTCCGCCGCGGGGGCCGAGAAGGACGCGCTCCTTGACCAACGTCACTTTTGCCGGATACAGCTCGGGCCCGGCGGGGAGGTCGACGAGGCCGGCCGCCTTCACCGTCGTGTTCCCCACGCAGAAGGAGGCGACGATCAGCCCCGCGGCGTGGGCGTTCCGAACGAAGGCCAGGACCGCCGGGTTCTCGTTGAACTTCCGCCACTGGGGCCCGCTGGGGATGATGAGGGCGTCGTAGGCGGCGAGGTCCTTCAGGTCGGGGATGAGGATATCGCTGCGCAGGACGACGTCCCGGGCCTTGTTGTAGCAGCCGCGGTATTCGGCGTCCACTCCGATGCGCTTCAACGTCCAGCCCCGGGCCTCAATCTCCCTGGCCAGGGGGAAATAGGCGTCGCCGAACCATTCGCCCAAGAGGACCAGGACGCTCAACGGCCGGGCCGGGCCTTCGGCGGCCCCGCGCACCGGCGCCAGGTCGGCGCCGAGAAGGAGAGCGACGCACACGATCGCCCCCTTGACGAACCTTCTTGCCGGCTTATCCATGCGACCTCCTTGTTCGGGCACTCTCCTCCTCCAGGAAACGATTGCCTTCAGCGAACATCCGAGTATTTCCTGACGACTCCCCAGCTGGGGGCGCCGTCGAATTTGGGGTCATCGGTCAGGCGGCGGACGCCGCTGCCGTCGGCGTTCATGACGTAGATCTCGAAGTTGCCGTCGCGGCACGACTGGAAGGCGATCCTCTGGCCGTCCGGGGACCAGCAGGGGAATTCGTTGACGGTGCCGTCCCGGGTGACGGCGACATCATGACCGCCGTCGGCGGTCGGCTTCCCCTTTTGAACCGCCGTCCAGAGGACGGCCGCGACGACAAGAATCAGGGCCCCGGCCAACCATGCGTTCCTTTTCATATCGTTATTTTTCTCTCTGAGGAACCGGCCGTGGCTCACTTGCCGCCGATCCTGTCCCAGATCGCTTCGACATTGTTCTGATGGATGTCCATGTCCCCCATCGTGAGCATCCTGTCCTTGATATAGGGGAAGTCCCGGCCGGCGAGTTTCGGAAGATCGCTTCGCTGCGGAAAGAGGCTCGTGCCGGCGATCCGACATAGAAACAAGCTCGGTACGGCTCGCTTCATAAACGGTCCTTTCGTGGTCACGTCCTATTTATCGCTGGCGAACGAGAAATGCTGTGAGACGACGACCCATTTCCCGTCGCGTTTCTCCACGACGCCGGTCCAGCGGGCGTTCTCCCAATTGGCCGGCTCGCCTTTGTAGGTATTGATGTCGTCAAGGACGCAATAGAACCAGGCCACCGTGCCGCACCGGGCCAGCTTGATCTCCAGGTCCTTGAGCTCGTGCCGGACATACTTGAAGTCCGGGCTCATCCAGAAGGGGGCGCTCTGCTTGACGTCCTCGAAACGCTTGACGACCCTTTTCGTGGGCGTCACGCTGATGTAATCCTCGTCGTTGGCGATCGATCCGTAGAACAGATCGAGGTCCTTGTCCTTGGCCCAGCCGATGACCGCGCTGACGACACGGGCGATCTCCGCCTTTTCCGCTTCCTCGACACCGGCCGGCCCGGCTTGGCCTGGTCCGAACGTGACGGCCGAAGATACGCAGGTCATGGTCAGGATGGCAGCGGCGAGGATGATGCGCTCTTTCATTTTTCCCCTGGATGGACGACGGGCATAGACATGGCTGTGTAAGGACTTCCTGCAATCCCCATGCCAGATCATGAGGCTCGCCCTCCCCTCGGCCCTACGTCTGGACCTGTCCGCATGCGGACCGGCCCTGTCCGAAATCGGACAGGAGCTGTTGGGAACATTCTTTACAACTCCATAAAGACATCCCTCCATGGTTGTCGGCCCGGATTAATTCCTATATAATACATAGGGATATAGATGATATCGGATAAGGAGGGCACCCATGCACAAGCCGACGATGACCCTGATAGCCCTTGTGGCCCTTGCGGTGACCGCAGCCCCACCCTCCATGGCCCAGCCTGCCACATCCTGCTGCAACTCTCCCGGGCTGACGCCGCAGGGCCAAGAACCCGTTTTCCAGGACCTGCCCAAGTCCGGCAAGAAATGCTGGATCGGCGAGGTCAATTACTTCACCTGGGAATTCGATAAGACGCCCAAGATGGGCACCGCGATCCTGATCATCAAGCTCTATGACAAGGACGGGACGCGGGTCTCCGAACTGGTCGTCACCGGCCGGACCGATATGCCGTCCATGCGCGGCGCCCACGATTCGGGCGAGGTCGCCTTCAAAACGAACAGGGCCGGGGACTACCTGATGCCGGTCAACGTTGTCATGCCCGGCGACTGGGAGGTCCGGCTGACCTTCTCCCGCAACGGCATCGTCATCTTCCGGGGCCGCATCGCCTTCGATGTCTAAGCTCGGGCGGGCTTTCGCCCTCCTGGCCCTGGGGGCGGTCTCGGCCGGCGCCCTGCGGGCCCAGAGCTCGCTCTTCTTTCTCGAGCTCCAGGCGGTCGGATCCTATTCCACGGCCTCGGACGCGTTCGGGCTCTTCTCCCTCATGCCCGAAGACGTGATGCAGAAGCCGTCCGTCGGTTTCGACCTCGTCCAGCGGTTCAGCGGCCCGAACCGCGACATCGGCGTCCTGGCCGTCCAGGCCCGTCTGGCCTACGACCAGGAGGGCGACCACAAGCTCGAACCCCAGCTCTACAACGCCTACTTCCGGCTCAAGACCTCGTTCGCCAACGTCTGGATCGGCCACAACCGGCCGGCTCTCGGGCTCTCGGCTGCGCTCGACAGCCACGCTCTGCTCCTGCCCGCGCCGGCCATGCTCGGCTTCGGCTTCGACCGGGACTGGGGCGTCGGGATGGAGAAGGACCTCAGCTGGGGCGGCCTGGCCGCCTCGCTGACGGCCGCGAGCGGCATGCCGCTCTATCTCAAAGGGAATTACCTCGCCGCAGCCCGGGTCTTC
>CAYOYQ010000052.1:0-16345 GCA_964408215.1 uncultured Eubacteriales bacterium | reverse complement strand
CGCGCTCTCTGCTCCCTGCTCTCCAGGTGCCCGCCCTTGACCACGCAGGCGGTGCCGAACCACGCCGACAGCTCCCGGGCCGCGGCCACCTGCTCGTCCCCCGTGCGGATGGGATGCCCGCAGAGAACCTCCGCCTCGGGCAGGTTCGGGGTGATCACGGTAGCCAGCGGGATCAGTTCGGCGCAGAGCGCCGCGACCGCGTCCTGCCGGAGCAGCCGCGCCCCGGAGGTCGCGACCATCACGGGGTCCACCACCAGGCGCGCGATCTTCGCTTCCGCCAGCGCGCGCGCCGCCGCGCGGACGATCGGGGCCGAGTAGAGCATGCCCGTCTTCGCCGCCGCCACGGGAAACCCCTCGCAAACCGCACGAATCTGCGCGGTGACCATCGCCGGCCCAACGGCAGCCACGCGCGTCACGCGGTCAGGATTCTGCGCCGTCAGGCAGGTGATGGCGCTGGTCCCGAAGACCCCCAGCGCCTGGAACGTCTTCAGATCCGCCTGGATCCCCGCCCCGCCGCCGGAGTCGGACCCGGCGACGGTAAGGGCAACGGGGAGCGCGGAGTGCGGAACGCGGAACGCGGAAGCGGAGTGCCTCTGGCGTGCGCCCAAGCCGACCTTCCTAGGTCCCTTGTTCATTCCGGGCTCCGCATGCTTCGGGTTGCTTCGATCACTCGCCCGCCCGCCAGGGATCGAACAGGGTCACACTCATATCCTGCATATCGGCCAGATTCCGCGTGACCAGCGTCATGTGCCCCGCGATCGCCGAGGCCGCCATCAAGCTGTCCATAAGCGGCCATGTTCTACCATGGCGTTCCCCTTCCCCCATGATCCGTCCCCACAGAGTCAGGGTCTCCTCGTCCAACGTCACGATGCGCCCCTCGAAACGTGTCCGTACGTCGTCGGAAAGCCATTTCTCAAGGCGGCGTCGGCGGTCGCCCGCGTCCAACCTGGCGATGCCTTTATGGAGTTCGCCCAGCGTGAGAACGGAGAGGTGCAGGCGATCCTCGGGTACGCTTTCGATCCAAGCCAGAACCTGGCGTTCCGCTTTGTGTTTGATGAGTTCGGAAACGACGCAGGTATCCAAAAGGTAGTTCACAAGTCCACCTTCCGCGCGGTTGCCGTGGACCGCCTCAGATCCAGTTCCTGGCCGAAGAGCGGCGACTCCCGGAAGAACGCCACCAAAGAGCCCTTCTTTGCTCTCATCTTCCGGTACTCGGGGACGGACAACACGACTACGGCGTCCCGTCCGCGACGGGTAATCCACTGCGGCCCCTTGTGCAGGGCATCTTCCACCACCTCGCTGAAACGGTTCTTCGCATCCTGCAACGCCCACGCTGTTTTCACGCTGAGCCCTCCTAGCTAGACCGTCTAGCTAGATAGTATCAGGGGGCCAGTACCACCGCAAGGCCGCAGCGAAGGCCCCGATCCTCGCCTAAGGCCGTTCCGGCATCCCGGTGACGAGCCCCGGGCATCTTGCCAACGCGGCACGCGAGGCCGCGCGCCCTCCATGAGCATCATCGAGAAAGGCGAGAGGATTCCCCTGGGCGGTCGGCCCCGACCGCCGCGTGACCGTTGGCGGCTGCCTCTGAGACGGTGCGGGCAAGGTGCTGCTGAACGAGGGCGGTGAAGCGGTCGGACTGCACGAACATGCCGCCGGAGCCGCAGGCGATGTCGGCCACGGTGCCGTGGTCGGGCTCGATGACGTTGACGATGGTCTGGACGATGGAAGGCGGGGTGAAAAACTCGCCGTTGTCCATGGCCTTGGCGATGGAGAACTCCTGAAGGAAATACTCGTAGATGCGGCCGAAGATGTCACCACCGGCGGTCTTGAGGGCCTCGCGGTTGAAGATCTTGAGGAGTTCCTCCAGAACCTTGCGGTCGGTGAAAATGCTGTAGTCCTTGGGGAGGACGTTGGTGAGCGGTTCGAAGGACTCCTCGATGGCCTTCATGGCGGCGTTGAGGAGGGCGGCGGGGTCCTGATCCTTGGACTGGCCGAGGATGAAGTCGTAGCGGGCGTTCTCGGGGAGCCAGAGCGCGCGGCGGCGGATGTAGTCGGCCGGATCCTTCGTCCGGAGGGCCAGCGCCTCGCCGTAGGGAATCCCGTGCGGAACGTAGCCGTTGAGCTCGTCATGGGCCGAGGTCTGGTCGGTCAGGACGTCCGGGACGATCCCTCGGCGGACGAACTCGGGAAGGATGTCGGCCGCATTGCCGAGCAGTGCGATCGACAGCGGCTCGCCCTTCTTCAGGGCCTCGCGGGCCAGGCGCAGGGCCTCGTCCAGGCTGTCCGTCGCGATGTCCACGTATTTCGTCTCGAGGCGCCGCTCGATCCGGTGCGGGTCGACCTCGACGACGATGGCCACACCGTCGTTCATGGTCACCGCGAGCGGCTGCGCCCCGCCCATGCCGCCGAGCCCAGCGGTCAGGGCGAGCTTGCCTTTGAGCGAGCCGCCAAAGTGCTTCCTCCCGACCGCGGACAAAGTCTCATATGTTCCCTGGAGGATGCCCTGGGTGCCGATATAGATCCAGCTGCCGGCCGTCATCTGACCGTACATGGTCAGGCCGAGCGCCTCGAGGCGGCGGAACTCGTCCCAGTCGGCCCAGCGAGGGACGATCATGGCGTTGCTGATGAGGACCCGCGGCGCCTCGGCGTGCGTCCTGAAGACGGCCACCGGTTTTCCAGACTGGACGATGAGCGTCTCGTCGTTCTCGAGCGTCTTCAGGCCGGCCACGATGGCCCGATAGGCCTCCCAATTGCGGGCGGCCCGCCCGGTGCCCCCGTAGACGATGAGCTCGGCCGGCTTCTCGGCCACATGGGGGTCGAGGTTGTTCATGAGCATCCGCAGGGCGCCTTCCTGGGACCAGCCCTTGGTCAACAGGCGGGAGCCGCGCGGGGCCCGGATATTCAGGACGGGTTCTGTCTTTTTTTCCGCCATTTTTTGTCTCCTCGGCACGGGCTCGCATCGCGAATATACCACAGCGCCGCGACGCCCGCAAAAACCGAAAATTCCGATTGACGAACGCGAAGGACCTGATGTACAAATAGGCGAGGAAAAGGAAGAGTCGCAGGCGCTTTTCTTCGGGAAAGACGCAAAGAGGGCTATGTTCCAGACGCGCATCCTCGTCATTCACCCTTCGCCCAGTGAAGCCGACCGGCTCGCCCGCCTGGCCAACAAGTTCGGGCCGGCCCGGGCCGAGACGAGCGCCGAAGCCTCCCTCGCCGCGTTCGCCGAAGGCGACGTCGCCGCAGCCGTCGTCGACGCGGCCTTTTCCCGGTCAACGGCCCTGCGGGCCATGGTCCGCCCCCCGACCGGCGTCCTGCTCACCGGCGACAACGAGGACGAGATCGCCCGGGCCGCCGACGACTGGCCGCCGGGAGTCGACATCGACTTCTGCCGCACCTCCCCCGCCGAGCCCCGGGACCTGGCCTTCCTCCGGGCCCTCGGCCGGGTCGTCGAGAACGCCCGCCTCAAGTCGGAAGCGGCCGGCCTGCGCCGCTCCATGGGCCTCCAGGAGACCAAGGTCCGGGACGTCCTCACCGAGATCCAGGAGATCAAGGGCCTGCTCAACTCCGGCTTCCTCCGCGAGATCGAGAAGCGCCTGGCCATCGAGGCCCGCTTCGTCGGGGCCCAGAAGGAGCGCCAACGGGTCGAGTCGATCCTGCGGCGGATCTACGGCGCCGACGACGTCAGCTCGCTCCTCGACATCGTCCCCGAGATCCGGGACATCGTCCAGGCCGAAAGCGTCACCGTCTATATCATGGAGGAGAACGAGGTCATCGGCCGCTACCTCAAGCCGCTCGTCTGGGACAACGCCTTCCTCACCCACTCGGACTTCTCCAAGTTCATCGCCCCGCTCGAGGCCCAGGACTTCGCCGCGTCGGCGGCCCGGTTCGGCCACGACGTCAGCGCGGCCAACCTGACCTTCGACCGCCGCCTGAGCAAGCGCTACACGTCCTTCCTGAAGACGCCGCCGCACAGCCTTCTCGCCGTGCCGGTCATGCACGGGGCCAAGGTCATCGGCGTCCTCGAGGTGGTCAACAAGAAGTCCGGAACGAAGCTCGCCCCCGAGGGTTTCAGCCGCGAGGACCAGCAGATCCTGCGCGGCCTGTCCGACCACGTGGCCATCGCCATGACCAAGCTCAACCTCATCCAGTTCGACCCGCTGACCGGGCTCCTCCGGCCCGAGCCCTTCTTCGAGAAGGTCCTCCAGAAGGTCAACGCCCTGAGCAAGCGCCGCCGCGAGGAAGGCGCCGTGGCCCTGGTCATGGGCGACGTCGACTGGTTCAAGGCCTACAACGACCGCAACGGCCAGGAGGCCGGGAACAAGCTCCTGCGCGAGCTGGCCCACGTCCTCAAGCTCTCGATCCGCGAGGAGGACCTGATCTGCCGCTACGGCGGCGAGGAGTTCCTCTTCTTCCTGATGGGCGTCAAGTCGGTCGAGGAAGCGACGATCCTGACGGAGCGCATCCGCAAGAACGTCGAGGACCACTATTTCGAGTTCCAGGAGTTCCAGCCCAAGGCCAATTTGACCATGTCCTTCGGCGTCACGGTCTTCCCCCGCAACGAGGGCGAGACGCCGGCGGCCCTGACCCGCGACGACCTCAAGCGCCTGGCCGGCGAGGCGGACCTGGCCATGGCCGAGGCCAAGGGCAAGCGCCGGCCGGACCTCAAGCCGCGCGGCGGGGCCGAGGGGCCCATCGACAAGAACCGCGTTTGCAGCTTCGTCTGGCAGGAATACGGGCTGGCCCGGGCGGGCGCCGCGGACGAGGCCGCGGGGAAGCCGCGCTTCTTCCGCGAGAAGCGGAAGTACGAGCGCTTCAACGTCTCGACACCCATCCTCTTCCGCGAGGACGGCGGCTTCCGCGTCGCCAAGACGGTCAACATCAGCCTCGAGGGCGCCCGGGTCGTCTCCGACGCGCCCCTGCCGGCGGGCCCGTCGCTCGACGCGATCCTGGTCATCGAGGAACGGGCGACGCTCATCAAGAGCGACATCGTCTACACGGAGAAGGGCGGCGGGGAACCCGCCTTCTATTATTCGGGGGTGGCCTTCAAGGACCTGGCGTGGAAGGAGATCAAGGGGCTCGAGAGCTATCTCGCCCAGTTCCGGCGCCGGGACCTCGTCCCCTAGGCCTCTTCGATCTCCCGCTTGAGCGCCAGGAGGTAGGCCAGCCGCGGCTCGGTCTTGGCCTTGAAGGCCGCGCGAAGCTCGGCCGCGACGGCAACGAAGGAAGCGAACTCCTCGAGGTTGCTCCAGTTCTCCATGCTCAGCCGCTCGAGCAGCCGGCGCAGGACCTGGGCGTTGATGATCTCGCCGGTGAAGCGGGGCAGGGCCCAGGCGTTCTTCTCGCACATCTTGATGACCCGGAGGAACAGCGCCCGAAGACCCTCCTGCCAGTTGATGAGCTCCTGCTTGATGAAGAACTGGTCCTTCGGCGACTCGGTCTGGCCGAGCTTCCCGGCCAGCCTCTGGCCCTCCTCGACCGTGCGGTCGACGGCGGCCAGGATCTTCTCCGGGTCGGCGATGACGACGGCGTCCCTCTGGAAATAGTGGATCTCGCCGCTGCCGTTGGCCGGCTCGGTGCGGCGGTAGGATTCGATGGCGGCGACGATCTCCTCTTCGGTCAGGGCCTCGCCGGCGGCCGGCGCGGCGGCGGGGGCCGGGCCCGAGGCGGGGCCTTCGTCCCCGGCCTGCGGCTCCGGGGCGTCGGCGGGGGCGGGAACGGGGGCGGGGCCCGAGATGAGATCGCCGAGCGCCGGGATGGCGACGCCGGCCTTGCTCGCGGCCGCGTCGAGGGCGCCCAGGTCCTCCTCGCGGGCCGGCTCGCCGCCGACCCGGCCGAGGCTGGCGGTCGCCGATTCGACGGCCAGGAGGTCTTTGATCTTCTTCAGCTTCTCGAGCTCCTCGTCGAGGTTGAGGGAGAGCGGCTTGGGCTCCTCCTCGAGGACCTCGGCGACGATGCCGAAGCGCTCGCGCAGGTCGTTCTTGAGGAAGGCGGCCCGTTCCGAGGTCTTCGACCGCAGGCCTTCCAGCCGCTCCTGGATCTCGTTGACCCGGCGGATCTCCTCGACCGTCGACTTGGCCAGGCCCTCGATCTCGGACTGGAACTTGAGCACCTTGTCGAACCGCTCGCGGGCCTCGTTGAGGAGGCCGGCCCGTTGTTCCTCGAACTCCTGGACCATGACCCGGTAATCGGTGAGCGCCGTCTTCTCCTTCTCGAAATCGCGCTCGATCTCCTCCTTGCGCTTGCGGGCCGCTTCCTTCTCGCGGTTGATGCGCTCGAGGAGATCGGAGTCGACGTCGCGGAACTTCTTCTGGAGGATGCGCTCGAGCTGCTCCTCGACCTCCTGGATGACTTGAGAGGAGTCCCTGAAGATGTTCGGGTCGTGCTGCATGGCCGCTCCTTAACCTTAGCGCCGATATTATGAGGATTCGGCGGCTTTTTTGTCAAGAAAGAAACGGCCGATATTGCATGTCCGGAAAAAAAAATGTATAAGAGGTCGGAATGGAGGAGCGCGGGGTCATGTGGGTCATCGAAGATGACAAAAAACGGTCCGATCTGGCCGGTTTTTTGTCGCGTTTTGGCATTCGGATCAAGCCCCACACGTGCGATGACGGCCCGAAAAAGGAGGTCCGCCGGCTTAAGAAGGAGCTGGCCGTCCACCTCCGCAGGGCCCGCGAGCTCGAAGAGGCCTACGACGCGACCCTCGAGAACTTCATGGCCGCGCTCGACCTCCGGGACGTCGAAACCTACGGCCACTCGAAGACGGTCGCCCGCTACTGCCACGTCCTGGCCGAGGCCTGCGGCGTCGACGACCCGGCGACGCTCGACAGCGTCCGCAAGGGCGCGCTCCTTCACGACGCGGGCAAGATGGCCATCCCCGACGCCGTGCTGAAGAAGCCCGGGCCGCTCGCGCCGAAGGAATGGGAGATCGTCCGCCGCCACCCCGTGCTCGGCTACGGGCTCGTCCGCGACGTCAAGCTCGTGCCCGAGGTCGGCAACATCATCCTCTACCATCACGAGAGGTACGACGGCGGCGGCTACCCGAAGGGCCTCGCGGGCGAAGCAATCCCGCTCGAGGCCCGGATCTTCGCCGTGGCCGACACGCTCGACGCCGTGACCTCGCATCGCCCCTACCGGGCGCCGCGGGACTTCCGGGCCGCCCGGCGAGAGCTCACGGAGGGCAGCGGCGGGCAGTTCGACCCGCGGGTCGTCGACGTCTTCTGCGGCCTGGACCTCGCGGTCTGGGAGAAGATCCGCTTCGAGACGACCCGGCTCGTGCCGCCGCTCGAGGACTACCTGCCCTCGGCCGCGAAGGGGTGACCGCGGCGCCCGCGGACCCCGGGAAGGATCGCCCATGAAAAAGAACGCGATAAAGAAGCTGCTCGTCATCGTGGCCAGCCCGCGGCCGCGCGGCAACAGCTCCGTCCTGGCCGCCGAGGCCGCCCGCGGCGCGGCGGAGGCCGGGGCCGAGGTCCTTACCGTCCGTCTGGCCGATCTCGCATTCGGGCCCTGCCGGGCCTGCGAGCGCTGCCGCAAGCCGGGCGCGGACGGTTGCGTCCAGGACGACGACATGAAAGCGCTTCAGGCCGATATCCGCAAAGCCGACGGCCTCCTCATCGCCTCCCCCGTCTACTGGTTCACCATGAGCGCCCAGGCCAAGCTGTTCATGGACCGGCTCTACGTCTTCGGGGCCAAGAGCTACCGCGAGCTCAAGGGCAAGCGGGTCGGCATCATCCTGGCGTCGGGCGATACCGACCCCCGGACGTCCGGCGCCGTCAACGCTATGCGCTCGTTCCAGGACGCTTTCGCCTACCTCGGCGCCCCGATCGCGGGCATGGTCCACTGCGGCGGCGGGAGGGCCGGCTCGGCGGCGAAGGACGCGGCCTTGATGAAGGAGGCCCTCGCCCTCGGCCACGCCCTCGTCCGGGGCGCATGAAACCTCTTTCGGCCGTTTTTCGTCTTAATTATCTTGGCCTATAATTCCATACCTATTCTCTAGATAAGGAGACCCTCATGCGCAAGCGCTCGTCTTCGCCGGCCGCGGTCGCGGCCCTCGTCGTCGCCCTGGCCGTCCTGGCCGCGCCGTTCCTGGCCGCCCAGGCGTCCAAGGTGGACATCCCCTTCCAGAAGTTCGTCCTCGACAACGGCCTGACCCTGATCGTCCATGAGGACCACAAGGCCCCCATCGTGGCCTTCAACGTCTGGTACCACGTCGGCTCGAAGAACGAGGTCGCCGGCCGGACCGGCTTCGCCCACCTCTTCGAGCACCTCATGTTCAACGGCAGCGAGAACTACGACGACGACTACTTCAAGCCCATGCAGAAGGTCGGCGCGACCGACCTCAACGGCACGACCAACGAGGACCGGACCAACTACTTCGAGAACGTCCCCGTCTCGGCCCTCGACCTCGTCCTGTGGATGGAATCGGACCGCATGGGCCACCTCAAGGGCGCCATCACCCAGGCCAAGCTCGACGAGCAGCGCGGCGTCGTCCAGAACGAGCTCCGCCAGTACTACAACGAGCCTTACAGCGTCACCGAGGACCTCATCATCAAGGGCACCTATCCGCCGAACCATCCCTACTCCTGGTCGGTCATCGGCTCGCTCGAGGACCTCGGCAACGCCAAGCTCGAGGACGTCCACAAGTGGTTCGCGACCTACTACGGGCCGAACAACGCCGTCGTCGCCATCGCCGGCGATATCGACACCAAGACGGTCGTCGAGAAGGTCAAGAAATACTTCGGCGACATCCCGGCCTCGCCGCCGGTCGCCCGGCACTCGGCCTGGGTAGCCAAGCGCACGGGGACGCACCGCCAAAGCGTCCAGGACCGCGTCTCCCAGGCCCGGATCTACAAGGTTTGGAACATCCCCGGCTGGGGCACGGGCTGCGCCGATAAGCTCGACCTGGTGAGCGACATCCTGGCCAGTGGCAAGACCTCGCGCCTCTACAAGCGCCTGGTCTACGACGACCAGCTGGCCACGTCCGTCAGCGCCTACGTCAACACCCGCGAGATCGCCGGTCTGTTCCAGATCGAGGCCGACGCCCGGCCGGGCGTCGAGCTCGCGGCGGTCGAAAAGGCCATCGACGAGGAGCTGGCCCGCTTCCTCAAGGACGGCCCGACGGCCGCCGAGGTCGAACGGGTCAAGGCCCAATACAGCGCCCGTTTCGTCAGGGGCGCCGAGCGGATCGGCGGCTTCGGCGGCAAGTCGGACCTCCTGGCCTCGAGCATGGTCTACGGCGGCTCGCCCGACGCTTACAAGAAGACGCTGGCCCATATCGACGCCGCGACGGCCGCATCCCTCAAAGAGAGCGCCAACGAGTGGCTCGCCGACGGCCTCTACGTCCTCGAGGTCACCCCGTATCCGGATTACTCGGCCGCCAAGACCGGGGCCGACCGCAAGGCGATGCCGGCCGCCGGCGCCCCGCCCGCGGTCCAGTTCCCGGCCATCCAGCGGACGACGCTTGCGAACGGCCTGAAGATCGTCCTGGCCGAGCGTCACACCATCCCGGTCGTCAACTTGGCGCTGTACGTCGACGCCGGCTACGCCGCGGACAAGGGCGTCCTCCAAGGGACGTCGAGCCTGGCCATGGCCATGCTCGACGAGGGCACGGCCAAGCGGACCTCCCTCCAGATCAGTGAAGAGATGGCCCAGATCGGGGCCGCCCTGAACGCGGGCTCGGGCCTGGACACCTGCAACGTCTCGCTCTCGACCCTCAAGGACAAGCTCGACCCGGCCCTCGACGTCTACGCCGACGTCATCCTCAACCCGGCCTTCCCGGCGGCCGATTTCGCGCGGCTCCAGAAGATCCAACTGGCCCAGATCGCCCAGGAGAAGGACTCGCCCATCTACATGGCCCTGCGCGTCCTGCCGGGGCTGATCTACGGGACCGACCACCCCTACGGCAGCCCGTTCACCGGATCGGGCACCGAAGCCTCGGTGGCCAAGCTCAGCCGTGAGGACTTGGTCAAGTTCCACAAGACCTGGTTCAAACCGGGGAACGCCACCCTGATCGTCGTCGGCGACACGACCCTGGCCGAGATCAAGCCCAAGATCGAGAAGCTCTTCAAGGCCTGGACGGCCGGCCCCGTCCCGGCCAAGGACATCAAGACCGTGCCGCTCCAAGCCAAATCGGCGGTCTACATCATCGACAAGCCGGGCGCCCCGCAGTCGGTCGTGATCTGCGGCCAGCCGGCCCCGCCGTCGGCCGACCCGGACGCGATCGCCATCGAGACCATGAACAACATCCTGGGCGGCGATTTCGTCTCCCGCATCAACATGAACATCCGCGAGGACAAGCACTGGAGCTACGGCGCCGCGTCGATCCTGATCGGGGCCAAGGGCCAGCGCCCGTTCTTCGCCTACGCCCCCGTCCAGGCGGACAAGACCAAGGAGACGATCGTCGAGATCAAGGGCGAGCTCGAGGCGATCCTCGGCCGGAAGCCGATCACCACGGATGAGTTCCAGAACGCCAAGTCCAGCAAGGTCCTGGGCCTGCCCGGCCAGTGGGAGACCATAGCCGCCGTCCAAGCGTCCCTCGGCGAAATGGTCGAGTATGGCTACCCCGACGACTACTTCCAGAAGTACGCCGGCCGGGTCCAGAAGCTGACCATCGACGACCTGGCCAAGGCGGCCAAAAAGGTCGTGCGCCCCGAGGCCATGACCTGGGTCGTCGTCGGCGACCGGGCCCAGATCGAGCCCAAGATCCGCGAGCTCGGCTTCAAGGAGGTCGTCGTCATCGACGCCGACGGCAACGTCGCAAAATAATTCTGAAGGGGTCAGACCCCAAATTTTTCAATAATTGAACTTTTGAGGGTCTGACCCCTTCTTATTAAGCGCGGCGAGGATGGGCGCCGCCCAGCGGTCCTTGTCGATGTCGTAGACGATGAAGTCGGAGTCGAACTGCCAGTGGGTCCAGGCCCAGCCACGCTCTTCGGCGGACCGGTTCGGGTCCGGAATCAATCGCCCCGTCGCCGCGGGCCCGGCGTCTTCCCTTCCCGGCCGCCGATATATTAGAATCCCTTACGTTCGGAACGCCAGTCCCGGAAGGAGGGCGCCATGAAGCGACGAGAGTTCATCGAGATGACCGGGGCGGCCGCGGCGGGGGCGCTCGTCGCCGGTCCCGGCGGGCTGCCCGCGGCCGGCGCCGCGCCCGTCGCGACGGGATCGCAAGCCAAGCCGCTCACGGCCCGGGACGTCGCGGCCTTCCTGCGCTCGCTCGCCGACGTTGCCGAGCCGTCGGTCGACCGGATCGTCCTCGGCGACCCCGCGGCCGAGGTCACCGGGATCGGGACGTGCTGGCTTCCCTACTGGGAGACCTGCCGCCAGGCCGTCCGCGACGGCGTCAACCTGCTCGTCGTCCACGAGCCGACCTTCTACACGCATTGGGACCTCGACGAGAAAAGCCCCGACCTCTTCGCCGCCTCGGCCGCCGGACGGGCGGCCTATCTCAAGGCTGTCGAAGCGAAGAAGGCCTGGATCCTTACGAACAAGCTGGTCGTCATCCGCTGCCACGACGTCCTCGACAAGATCGGCGGGTTCGGCATCCCCCACGCCTTCGGGAAGCTCCTGGGCTTCGGGAGCGGCGACATCATCCGCTCCAAGCCCTATTACAACGTCTACCGCACGACGCCGAAAAAGGCCGTCGAGGCGGCCCGCGAGATCGCCCGGAAGATGGCCGAGGTGGGCCAGCCCGGGGTCGCGTTCTACGGCGACAAGGACCGCCTGATCGAGTCCGTCGGCGTCGGCACGGGCTGCTTCTGCGATCCCATCGAGTTCATGGACCTCGCCCCAGACATGTTCATCGCCATCGACGACATCGTCCGGACCTGGACCCAGACCGTCTACGCCCGCGACACCGGCCACCCGCTCGTCGTCGTCAACCACGGCGCGACCGAAGAAGCGGGCGTCCGCGGCCTCTCCGAGTTCCTGGCCAAGCGCTACCCCGGACGCAAAGTTATCCATTATCCGCAAGGCTGCGGCTACGACTGGGTGACGCCATGACGAGACATCACACGCTTAGCGTCCTCGTCGTTCTCGCTTTGGGCCTCTGTACCGCCCAGGCCCTGGCCTTCGACCGGCTCGACGTCACGGTGACGCCGCGCCGCCCCGAGCCTGGGGACACCGTCGTCATCAGGATCGAGGCGCCCAAGGACGGGAGCGAGGTCCGGGCGGCCCTCCTCCGGCCGCGGACCGGGCAAACGCCCATCGACCTGCGGGCCCCCGCTCCGGACGCCAAGGAGAGGACCTACGAGGCCGCGCTCACGATCGGTCCAGACGATCCCGAAGGTCTCTACGCCGTCCACGCCTGGACCGGCGACGCCAAGGCGCCCAAGGCGATCGGCAAGGGCTGGTTCCTCCGCGGCCGGATCATCCTCGACTATCCGATTCTGAGCCTGGTCGACCCGAAGAGGCCGGGGGCGGACATCCAGGCCTATCTCGAGGACATCCGCGGCCTGGGCCTGAACACGCTCATCGTCCACGTCCTGATCGACCGCAACAAGGCCTATTACCCCTCCGAGGTCGCCCGCAACGACGTCCTGCGCGGCTCGCGCGGCGATTACGTCGAGACGTTCCTCCGGCTCTCCGACCGCCTGGGCTTCACCTGCCTGCTCTCCGTCTCCTGGGACATGACCCACAACACCGACTACGCGACGGCGCCGGCCGAGATCCGCTGGGTCGCCGACGAGCTTTGGGACCTCTACGGCCACCACCCGTCGCTCGCCGGGTTCTACTCCTACCAGGAGGGCAGCGGCACGTACATGGTGCCCTACCTCCGCGAGTTCTGCCGCCACATCAAGAAGCTTAACCCGAACCTCCTGACGGCCTGCGCCCCCTACGTCGACGACCCGCTGCTCGCGGGCTATCTCAGCGTCCTCGATCCCCTCGACATGATCATCTTCCAGGGCCAGACCATGGCCTCGTTCCGGCCCGACAACGTCAAGCGCTACCCCCTGCGCCGGGTCCGCGACCTCTGCGGCGTCGGCATCGGCGCGAAATGGCTCCAGGACAAGATCGCCATCACCCACACGGAGCTCTTCGGCTATCTCGAGAACCGCGTCTCGAAGGAGCACAACACGACGACCTACGGGAACATCCTCGGGCAGGTCCTGAGCGCGGCGGCCGCGGCGGGGTCGGACGGCCTCAGCTTCTTCACCTATCACGCCAATATCCACGACGCGGGGCGTAAGCCGTCCGCCGCCAAGGACATCGCCCGGGCCCGCCAGGCCGTCGTCGACGGCCTCTCCGCATACAACCTCGTCTGGGAGAAGGTCGCCCGTCGGCCGAGCCCCGTCGCGTTCTACTACCCCTATGAGGACTGGGTCATCGAGCGCTGGTCCGCGGGCTATCTCCCGGCGATCGACGCCTTCCGCCGGCTCGGCGTCGCGGCCGACTTCGTGCCTTTCGCGCCGGCCCTGACCGAATCCGTCTATCCCTTCTACCCCTACCGGCCGAACGGGACGGCGCTCCGGCGCACCCTCGGCGAGAAGATGGTCCTCGTCCTGCCGGACGTCTCCGGGTTCCACGCGGTCGACAGCGACCTCGTCAAGTCATTCCTCGAGCAGGGCGGGGCTATCGTCGCCTTCGGCCCGCAGCTGCCGATGGGCAACACTTACGACAGGGACGCGCTGCTCGGCGCCGCCGAAGGGACGAAGGCCCCCCGGAAAGAGATCGTTGTCCGGAAGCCGGCCGGAAGCCGGATGAAGGAGGGGGCCCGCGTCACGCTCGCGGCGGGTCAGTCGTGGGCGGGCTGGAAAGCGAAGGGCGCCGAGGTCGTCGCCGCGTTCGAGGACGGGACGGCCGCGGTGTTCACGAACCGGGTCGGCAAGGGCGTCGTAGCCTCATTCGCGATGGACGCGGCGACGGCAGCCCGCGAGGTCCCGGACCTCGTCCGCGACGTTCTCGACGCGGCCCTGGCCGCGACGGGCGGCAGGCGAGCCGTCGACGTCATCACGCCGACCGGGAACATCGACCTGGCCTCATGTTCCATCGAAGGCGGGGCGAGGGCCGCGGTCGTCAATCACGAGGCCGGCGCGATCGACGTGGTCATCGTGCCCGTCAGCGCGGCTAACGGCGGGACCTGGACGGACCTCGCGACCGGCGCGACCCAGCCCGGCCGTCCCGCCGACGGGGGGCTGAGAATCCGCATCCCCGCCGGCGGCTATGCCTGCTGGGAGTATAAGAAATAGCAGAGAGGGTCAAACCTACTTTTTTTCGAAAAAAGTAGGTTTGACCCTCTCTTAAGCCCGGCGGGCGGTGATGACCCGGGGCTTGCCGGCCAGGTCCCAGGCCGTCTCGATCTCGGTCCAGCGCCGGCCGAAGAGGCCAAGCACCCGGTCCCGCTGGTCCTCGCCGATCTCGAAGATGAGGTAGCCGCCCGGCCTCAGGAACGCCGCGGCCCGGCGCACCAGGCGCTCGATGAGCTCGAGCCCGGACTCCCCGGCCAGCAGCGCCCGCCGCGGCTCGAAGTCCCGCACGTCCGCGGGCAGCGCGTCCCAGTCCCGGCGCGAGATGTACGGGGGGTTCGAGACGATGAAGTCGAACTTGACGCCCGTGCCGCGGAAGGCCGAGAGGAGGTCGCTTCGCTGGAAGCGGACCTGTCTCACCTTGTGCCGGGCGGCGTTCCGCCGGGCCACGGAGAGCGCCCGTTCCGACACGTCGACGGCCTCGACGCGGGCCCGCGGCAGCTCCTTGGCCAGGGCGATGGCGATGCAGCCGCAGCCGGTGCCGACGTCGACGATGGCCTCGTCCTCGCGGCTCGAGAGCTCGAGGACCTTCTCGACCAGGGCCTCGGTCTCCGGCCGTGGCACGAGGACCGAGGGCGAGACCTCGAAGGGGATGGACCAGAACTCCTTCGTCCGGGTGAGATAGGCCAGGGGCGCGCCCTCGAGCCGCCGCCCGATGAGCCGGCGGAAGAAGGCCTCGGCCTGCGGCGGGCAGCTCCGGTCCGGAGCGGCGAGGAAGCGCTCCTCGCTGAGGCGGGCGGCCCGCAGCAGGAGCACCTTGGCTTCGAGCGGGGCTTGAGGCCGGTCGCCGAGAAGGGCGATGCCGGCGCGGTAGAGATCGGCGAGGGTCGCCGCGGGCTTAGCTTCCAACGTCCTTGGCCTGCGGGGCCTCCCGCGGCGATTCGCCGAGCGCCTGGGCTTCGGAGCGGAGGACGAGCTTGGCCAGGATCTCGTCGATGCCGCCGTCGAGGATGACCTCGATGTTGTGGAAGCTCTCGTTCAGACGGTGGTCGGTGATCCGCGACTGGGGGAAATTGTAGGTCCGGATCTTCTCGCTCCGCTCCCCCGTCCCGACCTGGGAGCGGCGGTGGTCGGCGATCTTGGCCTGCCGCTCCCGCTCGGCGATGTCCATGAGCCGGGTGCGCAGGACCCGCATCGCCTTCTCCTTGTTCCGGTGCTGGGACTTCTCGTCCTGGCAGGAGACGACGAGGCCCGAGGGCTTGTGGGTGACGCGGATGGCGGTGTAGTTGCGGTTGACGTTCTGGCCGCCGGGCCCGGAGGAGCCGAAGGCCTCGATCCTGATGTCCTTGGGGTCGATCCTGAGGTCGATCTCCTCGGCTTCCGGCAGCACCGCGACGGTCGCGGTCGAGGTGTGGATGCGGCCGGCGGCCTCGGTCTTGGGCACCCGCTGGACGCGGTGGACGCCGCTCTCGAACTTGAGGACCGAATAGGCGCCCCGGCCGTGGATCTCGGCGATGGCCTCCTTGAGCCCGCCGACCGGCGAGAAGCTCGTGTCGACGACCTCGAGCTTCCAGCCTCTCTTCTCGGCGAACCGGGAGTACATCCGGAAGAGGTCCTGGGCGAAGAGCGAGGCCTCGTCGCCGCCCGCGCCGGCCCGGATCTCGAGGATGATGTCCTTCTCGTCGTTCGGGTCCTTCGGGATGAGGAGCCGCCGCAGCTCGGCCGCCAGCGCCGCTTCGCGGGCCTCGAGCGTTTCGATCTCGCCCAGGGCCATGTGCCGGAGCTCCGCGTCCGTCCGGGGGTCGTCGAGGAGATGGCGGGCCTCGTCGCGGTCCTTGCGGACGCGCTTCCACTCCTCGTACTTGCGGTAAACGGGCTCGAGCTCGGCCCGCTCTTTGGCCAGCTCGCGGATCTTCTGGGGCTGGGCGGCGATCGCGGGGTCGGAAAGGGCCTCGGTCAGGCGGCGGTACTTGTCCTCGATCGCCTGGAGTTCCTGGATCATCGAGACGATTTTTTCTTCTTCGCGAGGCTCTTGACGTCCCTGGCCTCGCGGGCCTTCTTGAGGTCCTTGGCGTCGCCGAATTTCTTCTTGAACTTCTCGATCCGGCCGGCGCTGTCGATGAACTTCTGCTTGCCGGTGAAGAAGGGGTGGCACATCG
>CAYOYQ010000051.1:0-16540 GCA_964408215.1 uncultured Eubacteriales bacterium | reverse complement strand
CGACAACGCGGCCTGGACCCTGCCGCTCCAGATGGGCGTTCTCTGCGACAAGGTCGTCGAGCCGTTCGAGGCCAAGCTCGAGCGCGTCGGGGCCATCCCCTACCCCAAAGTCCCGGCCCAGGGGAAGAACGAGTACTTCCTCCTCGACAGCCGGGTCAACGCCTCTTACGCGATGGCCATTGCCCTACTCAAGGACGGGGCGGAGGTCTCGCGGACGAGCGCCCGGGCCACGGTCAAGGGCCACGTCCTCGAGCCCGGCTGCTTTATCGTCAAGAACTCGGCCGCCGTTAAAAAGGCGCTGCCGGCCCTGGCCGAGAAGTTCGACCTGGCCGTCCTCGACGTTGACGACATCAGCGGGCTCGACAAGGCCCCGGTCAAGTTCCCCCGCATCGGCCTGTTCCAGTCCTGGCGCGGCAACGCGGACGAGGGCTGGACCCGTTACGTCCTCGACGACATGGCCATCCCCTACAAGACCCTCCACAACGCCGACATCAAGGGGACAAAGGAGAAGAAGGCCGACCTCAGGGCCGACTTCGACGTCATCGTCTTCGCCGACGAGAACACCAACACGATCAAGGGCACCCGGCCCGGCGCGACCCCGGGCGGCGGCCCCGGCGGGGCGGAATCGCCGATGGCCCGGATGTTCCGCCAGAGCCCCCCTCCGCCCGAGTACGAGGGCGGCATCGGCCAGGAAGGCGTCGACGCGCTCAAGGCCTTCATCGAGAAGGGCGGCCGCATGGTGGCGCTGAACGGCGCTACGGAGTTCGCCATCAGCGATTTCGGCGCGCCGGCCCGGAACTCGCTGACCGGGGTCGACCGGACCAAGTTCTTCTGCCCGACCTCGATCCTCCGGATCCTCGTCGACAACGAAACGCCCATCGGCTACGGCCTGCCCAAAGAGGCCGCGGCCATGTTCGTCAACAGCCTGGCCCTGGACACGTTCTCGCCAGGCTACGAGTGGGACCGCAAGGTCGTGGCCACCTATCCCGAGGACGAGATCCTGCTCAGCGGCTGGCTCCTCGGCGAGGAATACCTGGCCCGGAAGGCGGCCGTGGTGGACACCAGGTGGAAGGACGGCCGGATCATCCTCATCGGCATCCGCTGCCAGAACCGGGCCCAGTCGCACGGGACGTACAAGTTCCTGCTGAACGCCTTGCTCTATCCGGGGATGTAGGTCTGAGTTTAGGGCGGCCGCTCTATTCGGCCAGGCCGGTGACGAAACCGGACGCCCAGGCCCAGGCGAGGTTGTAGCCGCCCCGTCCGCCCTGGACATCGAGGACCTCTCCGGCGAGATACAGCCCTTTCCGGAGCTTCGATCCGAGCGTCCGCGGCAGGACCTCCCGGGCGTCGATGCCGCCCGAGGTGAACTCGGCTTCGTTCCAGCCCCGGGTGCCGTGGACGCGGAATTCCTTCGCCTTCAGGGCCGCGGCCAGCCGCCCGGCGGTGTCGGGCCGCGGTCCCCCGCCCTTCCCGGAGGCCGCGCGGAGAAGCTCCGGCAGGACCAGGGCGAATTTCTCCGGCAGGAAACCGGCGCCAAGGTCTTCCGGCGCCCAGCCCTTCTCCAGCCGCTCTCGGAGCTCCCGGGCGAGCTCGGGCTCGGCCATGAACGGAACGAGATCGACGACGACGGCGACGTCCCGCTTCGCCTCCCGGTTGAGCGCGATGGAGATCCCTTCGCTCGCGTCAAGCACGGCCGGGCCCGAGAGCCCATACTGGGTGAAGAGCAGCTCCCCTTCGGCCGAGACGCCCGGCCGGCCTTCGATGCGGCAAGAGACGCGGGCCCTGAGGCGCTGGCCCTGCAGGAAATGACACATCCTGTCCTTCGCGAGGAGCGGCACCGCGCTCGGCACCGGCGTCACGATCCGATGCCCGAACGATGCGGCCAGGTCGAAGCCGGAGCCGTTCGAGCCCAGGGCCGGATAGGACCGGCCGCCCGCGGCAAGCACGACGGCGCTCGCGGCGATCACACGACCGTCGGCGGCATGGAGGGAGAATCCGGCCGAGGACGCTTTGATCTTGTTCACTTCGAAGCCGGTCTCGCAACGGACGCCGAGTCTTCGCACCTCGAGCTCAAGGACCTTGAGGACCGAAGCCGCCTGGTTCGTCGCCGGATAGACCCGGCCCGTCTCGTCCGTGGCCAGGCGGAGGCCGAGCGATCCGAAGAGACCCCGGATGTCCTTACCCCCGAAACGCTCGAAGACCGAGGCGACGACCGCGGGGTCGGTCGAGGTGAAAGCCGCGGCTGAAAGGCCGTCGTTCAGGAGGTTGCATCGGCCGCCGCCGGTGGCCAGGAGCTTCTTTCCGGCCCGGGGCAGGCGCTCGAGCAGGATGACCGGAACACCCCTGCGTCCCGCGCTGGTCGCCGCCGCGAGGCCGGCCGCGCCCGCCCCGACGACGGCGAGCGCGTAACTCCCTGTCACTGAGCCTCGAGGACCTGGCAGGCCCGCTCGATGTTCGAGACGTCCATGATGACCGATATGGCGTTCCCCTTGTGGGCCAGCGTCCCGTAGCAGTACTCGATGTTGATGCCTTCGTCCCCGAGCTTCGTCGTCAGCTCGGCCAGGGAGCCGGGCCGGTTCTCGAGGTCGACGCGGAGGACCTCGCGGAGCTCGGTCGTGTAGTTGAGCTTGGTCAGGACCTTGACGGCCTTGTTGAGCTGCTGTACGACGAGCTTGGCCGTGTCATGGAAGACGCCGATGGCGTCGACGTTGATCTCGTTCTCGGCCAGAAAGCTGCACAGGTCGCCCAGCTGCGAAGGCTTGTTCTCGAGGATGACGTATATCTCGGTGATGCGCTCGACCATGGTTGACCCCCTGTCCGGTCAGGATGTTCTTCGCCCCGATACGGCCATTATAGGCCCCCTTTCGGGCTTTAATCAAATATCTTCCCGGGGTTCATGATCCCGCGGGGGTCGAAGGCCCGCCGGATCGCGCGCATGAGCTCGATCTGCCGCTCGTCCAGGACGAGCGAGAGATAGGGCTTCTTGACCAGGCCGATGCCGTGCTCTCCGGAGATGACCCCGCCGCGGGCCTTGCAGTCCCGGAAAAGCTCGGTCCGGACGGGATCGGTCTTGGGCCGCCACTCGCTCTCCGGGACCGGGACCAACCGGCCGGCCTCGTAGCGGGCCTTCATGATGTGGGTGTGGACGTTGCCGTCGGCGGCGTGGCCGAAGGTCGGCAGCCAGATGTCGTACTTGGCCGCGACCTGGCGGACGAAGTGGACGTGGCCGGCCACCTCGGCCCGGGGCACGGCGATGTCGAGGATCTCGACCGTGCCCGACTTGATGGCATCATAGATCTTCGAGCGGATGGCCAAAACCTCGTCCTGCTTGCTCGGCGTGTCGGCGATGAAGACGTCGATCGCGCCCTTCTCGCAGCAGACCGCGGCCACGGCCTGGGACAGCCGGTCGATCTCCTCCTCGGACGCGGCGTCGAGGATGACCAGGAGGTGGGTGCGGCCGAGCTTGGTCGGCCACTTCTTGTGGATGTGCTCCTCGGTCAGCGTGATGGGCTCGATCTCCAGGAACTCGACCGCGAGCGGCACGATCCCCCTCTTCATGATGAGCGGCACCGTCTCGAGGGCCGGGTCCAGCGCGTCGAACGGGACGACGAGCGAGCGCATGATCCCCGGCTTGGCCTTGAGGTGCAGGGTCGCCTTGGTGACCACGCCGAGCGTGCCCTCGGAGCCGATGACGAGGTGCATGAGGTTGTAGCCCGTGCTCGACTTCTCCAGCTTGCCGCCGAGCGTCAGGACGTCGCCGGCCGGGGTCACGAGCTCGAGGCCCCGGACGTAGTTGCGGATCGTCCCGTATTTGACCGCGCGGCTGCCGCCCGCGTTCGTGGCCACGAGGCCGCCCATCATGGCGCCCTCGTCGCCGGGGTGGGGCGGGAAATAGAGCCCGGCCTCCTCGACCGCCTTGGCGAAATCGGAGAGCCGGACGCCGGCCTCGGTCACGGCCATCTGGTTGTCGGCGTCGACCTCGAGGACCCGGTCCATCCGCTCGAGCGAGAGGACGATCCCGCCGCGGACCGGGACGCAGCCGCCGCAGAGGCCGGTGGCCCCGCCGCGCGGCGTCACCGGGACGCTGTTGGCGTCGGCGATCCGCAGGACCGCGGCGACCTCTTCCGTCGACCCGGGCCGGACGACGAGGTCGGGAGCGTGGGCGATCTCCTGGAGGGAGAACTCGTCGTGCCCGTAGTCGGCGGACTTGTCGGGGTCGGAGAAGAGGTTCGCGGTCCCGACCGCGGCTTCGAGGGCGGCCCTGACGGCCGGCGTGATCTTCGAGGGCATGGCGAGACCTCCTGGCTAGCGGTCGATGGACTTGAGCTGGGCGGGCAGGCCGACGACGATCTGCGGCCGGCCCTTGTAGAGCTCGATGAGGCCGGTCGCCTCGAGCGTCCGGCCCTCGAAATCGAGGGACCCGGGGAGCGCCCGGAAGACGTCGAGGGGGACGGCCGCGTCGAAGGCCGCGCCCTCGGCCTCGAGAAGACGGAAGCCGCCGCGCCGGTACGACCGGAGGCAGCGGAAGCGCACAATGAAGAGCCGCCCGACCGCCCGGCCGGCTTCGGCGGCCGAGATCAGAGGATAGGGCTCGCGGCCCCAGAGCCCCCGGCCGGCCCGCCGGGCCTCGGCCTCGGCCGCCTTGAGCTCCTTTTTCAGGGCCTCATCGAATGGGAACTTGAGGAAGGCGAACGCGTACCCTTCGCGGACGAGGCTGACGTTGAACAGCTCGCCGTCGGCCAGGCGGACGAAAGCGAGGAGGCGGCCGTAGCCATCGCGGGCTTCCGGGCCCGGCAGGAGCTCGACCTTCTGCTGATAGAGCCGGCTCGAGGCGAACCGCTTAGCCAGGAAGGCCATGAGGCGGACGTTCTCCCGGGCGTCGTCGAGCTCCTGGCTGTTGACCCCGATCAGGCGGACCGTCTCGGTCCCGCCGACAGCCAGCTTGACCCGGACCGTGTCGCCGTCGATGACCGAGGTGACCGTCCCCTTCAGCGTTCGGCCGGGAGAGGCCGCCGGGGCCGGACGGACGAAGAAGCAAGCGGCAACGAGGGCGGCGAAAGCCGCGGTTCGAGCGAAGCGGAGCGTTCTCACCCGGCGACGAGCTCCTTGACCGCCCGGACAATGTGCGAGGCGCTGATCCCGTACATCTCCAGGAGCTCGTCCGGCTTCCCGGAGCGGGGCAGGTCGCGGACGCAGAGGTGCTTTAGCGCGGCTCTCCCGGCCAGGGCTCCGGCCACGGCCTCGCCGAGCCCGCCTCCGGCGAAGTGGTCCTCGACGACGACCGCCCGGCCGCCTGTCGCCGCGACCTCGCTCGCGATAGTCGCGGCGTCGAGAGGAGCGACCGAGTAGGCGTCGACGATCCGAACGCCCAGGCCTTCCTTGGCCAATTGGGCCCGGGCCTTGAGCGCCTCATGGACGGTGATCCCGGCGGCGATGATCGTGGCCGCGTCGCCCTCGGCCTTCCCCAGGACCTTGCACCCGCCGATGGGGAAGGTCTCGTCGGCGGCGTAGAGTATCGGCGTCGCCGGGCGGGTCGTCCGGATGTAGACCAGGCCTTTGTGGGCGGCGGCGGCGGCGACCGCGGCCTCCGCGGAGACGGCGTCGCTCGGATAGAGAACGACGCAGCCGGGGATCGGGCGGAACATGGCCAAGTCCTCGAGGCCCATCTGCGACGGGCCGTCCTCCCCGATGCTGACCCCGACGTGAGAGCCGCAGAGCTTGATGTTGGATAAGGAGTACGCGGCCATGCGGATCTGATCGTGGGCCCTGGTCAGGAAAGCGGCGAAGGTGGCCATGAAGGGGATGTAGCCTTTGGCCGCCAGGCCGATGCCGACGCCGACCATGTTCTGCTCGGCGATGAACGCCTCGAAGGCGCGGTCCGGGAAGGCCTCGAAGAACTTGTCCGCGTAGGTCGAGTTCTTGACGTCGCCGTCGATGGCCACGACGGACGGGTTGACCCGGCTCAGGCTGAGCAGGGCGTTGCCGTAAGCCAGGCGGGTCGCGGTCTTGTCCTTATAGGCCGTCCGGGCGAACCCCATGGCCACGAACGTCTTGCGCTTGTGGAACGGCCTGGGTTTGTGGATGAAGCGCTTGGCGTCGATCTCGGGGACAGCGCCGAGTTCCTCGAGCGCCCGGGCCAGATCGTCGGCCTTGAGGGGCTTGCCGTGCCAGCCGTTCTTGTCTTCGATGAAGCTCACGCCTTTGCCCTTGATCGTCCGGGCCAGAACGGCCGTCGGCCGGCCTTTCTTGCCGGCCCGGGCCAGGGCCGCGCGGACCTTGTCGACATTGTGGCCGTCGACGACGGCGGCGTCCCAGCCGAAGGCGGCGAACTTGCGCTTCAGGGCGGCCATGTCGTGCTGGTGCATGGTCGGGTCGGACTGGCCCAGCCGGTTGACGTCGACGACGGCGACGAGGTTGCGGAGCTTCCAATAGGACGCCGCGGCGGCCGCTTCCCAGACCTGGCCCTCGGCGCATTCGCCGTCGCCGAGCATGACGAAGGTCCGGGCGGGCGATCTGTCGAGCCGCTGAGCCAGGGCCAGGCCGGCCCCGACCGAAAGCCCCTGGCCGAGCGAACCGGTCGCCGCCTTGACCCACGGCATGCGCGGCGTCGGATGGCCTTCGAGGGCGCTTGAGATCTTGCGCAGGTCGAGCAGGCTCTCGAAGGGGAGGATCCCGGCTTCGGCGTAGACGGCCCAGAGGAGCGGCGCGGCGTGGCCCTTGGACAGCACGAACTCGTCGTTCGCCGGGTCGCGCGGGTCCTTGGTGTTCCAACGCATCTCGCCGAAAAAGAGGCAGGCGGCCAGCTCGGCGGCCGAGAGGCATGTCGTCGGGTGACCGGAGCCCGCCGCGGTGGTCATGCGCAGGGAATGAACGCGGAGCCGGGTCGCGATCTTGCGGAGGTCGTTGGCTCTGGGCATGGGATCGTTCTCCTCGACGGTTGGGGGATCTCCTCGAGAGGGGCATAGTAGCACGAAAGCGAGGGACGGGCCAAGCTGACGGGTACTCTGCCCCGACCTATTTTTTGGCGAAGCGGCGGGCTTCGACGTGCCCCGGGTCGAGGGCGATGGCCCGGCCGAACTCGGCCGCGGCCTCGTTGTCTTTGCCAAGTCCCAGAAGACCGAGGCCGGCCAGGTAATGGAGATCGGCCTGGCGGACCCGGGCCGACCGGCGTTCGCCGAATTTCTCGAAGAAATCCGCCGACGGCGCCGCGGCCAGCGCCGCGCGCGCCCGCACGGCCAGGTCCTCGAATTGGCGGGACGCTTCGTCCTTCCGGCCGAGCTTAGCCAGGGCCGAGGCGCGATAATAGGCCTGCTCCGAAAGTCCGCTCCCGAAGGTGGCGGCTTTTTCATAGGACGAGGTCGTGTCGGCGTCGTATCCCAGGGCTTCGTGAGCCAGGCCGAGATGATAGAAGATCTTCGACGAGCCCGGCCCGCTCGAGGGCGGCCCCACGTCGAGGTTCTGCGGATAAGACAAAGCGTCTTGATAGGCGCTCAGGGCTTTTTGATAGCTTTTCTTTTCGAACCAGCTGCGTCCTTCGGCGAGGTTGGCCTCGACCCAGAGCCCGTGGATCTCCCCGCCCCCTTCCCAGACATGGAAGTGGTGGCTCCTCATGATCTCGAGGGCTTTGGCCGGACGGCCCGTGTGAATATAAAGTCTTACTTCCCGGGCCAAAGCGTTGTCGTTCCCGGCGACGACCTTGTGGTTCTTTTCGAGACGGGCCAGCCGGACGTCGGGCGCGACATCGGCCGCCTCGGCGAGCTGGTCGAGCTCGAACTGGAGCCGGGCGTCCTTCGGGTCCAGGGCCGCAGCCTTTTCGAGCGAGGCCAGGGCCGCCGGAAGATCGTTCTTGACCCGGGCGTAGGCAAGCCCGAGGTTGCGGTGCACGCGGGCGAAGACCGGGTCGACCGAGCGCGATCTCTCCCAACACGCGATGGCCCGGTCCGGTTGGAGGTCGAAGAGCAGGTTGCCGAGATAATACGGCGCCCGGGCATCCGAAGGGTTTGTCTTCGTGGCCCATTCGAGGATGTCGACGAATTCGAGCGCGTGGGGGAAGACGAGGTCCGGAGGCAGGCCGGCGGCCAGCTTGAGGAATTCCAGGGCCTTGTCCCCCGACCCGGCCCGATCGAAAGCATAGGCCACGATATAAGCGGCCAGCGGATCGCCTTTCGCCGCATCTCCGGCGAGCAGCGCCGTCGAGGCCACGGACGCCGCCTCGGTCCACAACCCGCAATCGGCGTAGTCGAGCGCGAGCTCGATGACATTCGGACCGCGGCCATCGACGAGCGCCGCGAACCGGTCCCACAGCTCGCGGGCCTCTGCGGACTGCCAGCCCGTGAGGGCTCTCTGGATCATGTAATCCTCGTGGCGGGCCCAGGCGTCCAGGGGATCCGTCTCGAGCGCGATGTCCACGATAGCGTCCGCTTCATCCAGCCGGTCGAGCCGCCTGAGGAGCGAGGCGTGAAGATCGAGGGTCCGGGCGGCAAGGGCGGTGATGTCGAGGGACCGGTCGGCAAGATCCAGGGCCCGTTCGTACGCGCCGGCCGCCGCGGCCATCCGGGCCAGCTCATGGAAAGCGGCGCCTTGCCAGGCCGGGTCCCAGGCCGCCCGCTGGAAAGCGTCCTCCGCCTCCGCGGTCTTGCCCTGGCGCCGGCAGGCCAGGCCAAGGTAGTAATGGACTTCTCCGTCCCTGGGGCGGGTGTAATTGAAGGTCGACCGGGCCAGGGCGGTGCGGAGACGGCTTTCGGCCTCGGCGTAAAGGCCGCGCTTGATGTCCAGGACGGCCAGGGCGGTGTTGACCCGGACGTCCGAGGGGTCCCGGCGCAGCGCCTCCTCATAATAGGGATAAGGTTCGTAGGCGGGGTTATGGAACTGCTCGAGCCGCTGCCCCCAGAGATAGAGCTCCTCGTTGGTCTTGACGTCCTTCGGCGCGGCCGGGGCGGTAACGGGAGGCGGGAGGGGCGGGTTTTTTTTCGGCTTGGGGGCGTAGGCGACGATCTCGCGGCCGTCGCCGTCGAGGAGCGCGAGGGCGACCGAGGCCTCCGTGACCCCGGCGGGAAGGTCGACCTCCCGGGAGAAGGGGCGGCCCGGACCGATGTCCAGAGCTGTCTCGAATAGGAGCTTGTCACCGGCGCGGAGAACGCACCGGGCGCCTTTATGCTCCGACGTCGCGTTCAGGGCGATCCGCGCCCGCCCCGCGGCGACGCCGAGGTCGCAGGCGCCGTCCTTGTTGGCGTTCTTGAGACCGCCCAAGCCCCGGACGGGATACCAATGCTGGACGACCTCGCGCGTCTCGCCGGGGCGGACCCAGCTGTAGTCCGGCTGATTGTCCGACCAGGAGCCGATCATGAGCTCGAGGTAGGGCCCGTCGGCGTCGGTCAGGATCCTTTCCCAGGTCTTGCCTTCGGCGCCCGTGCCCCAGGTCCAGAGCTTCTTGCCGGGCACGATGTTGTGGTCGCCGACGAAGACGACTCCGGCCGCCCGGCCGTGGTCGTAGCCGCCGAGGAAATCCTCCTCGGCCTCGAAGGCGAAGAAGGAGGTCGGACGGGGATGGTTCTTCCACCAGCTCGCGTCGACGCCCTTCGTGTAGTCCTGGCCGTTGAAGACCTCGGTCGAGATGGGCCAGCGGCTGAACTGGTTTTTGCCGTGGAAGGTGGCGATCTCGGTCGAGGGCGGGAAGAGCACCTGGTAGTTCTCGTTGGCGTGGACGGCGACGTTGGCGAAGGCCAGCATGGAGTGCGCGAGCGGCGTCCGGTTGAGGACCAGGGTCGTCACCTCGAGGGCGCTCGAACCCGGCCGCAGGGTCAATCCGACCATCCACTTCATCCGCTGGCGGATCTCGATCTCGCCGACCCAGATCGTTTTGCTCCCGTCCAAGCCGCTCATGGAGACGGAATCGACGGGCATGAAGGTCGTGGCCCGGTGGTGGTGGGGGATGTTCCATTCGACGCCGCCGGAGATCCAGGCGCCGAGCATGCCGATCAGGGCCGGCTTGATGACGTGCTGGCGGTAGACGAAGTCGTAGCCGTTGGTCTTGTCCACGGCCTCGAAGATGCGTCCGCCGAGCTCGGGCAGGACCCCGATCCGGACGTATTCGTTCTCGAGGACGAGGAGACGGTAGGTCCGGTCGCGCTTGACGTCGGTGAGCTTGTCGAGGAGCGGGTAGGGATAGACCGGCCCCTTCGCGCCCTGGTAGGCCCGGCCGGAAAAGAAAATGGGATTGGGCTCGGGCGGGCCGACCTCGTAGGTCGGCAGGGAGATCCGCTCCTCCCGGACCTCCACCGCGGCCTGGGCCAAACCCGCCGCGGGGCTGAGGAGTGCGAGCAGCAACGCTCCGAGACAGAGCCCCGCCGCCCGGAAACGAGCGCGATGTCCTCGCATCGTCGACACCTCCCCCGCCGCGTTAGGAAAGGGCCCGCCGGCCCGTCACAGGATCGGCCAGGCCTTCGGCAGGAAGACCTGCTCGTAGAGCGACATGGCGTAGCGGTCGGTCATGCCGGCGATGAAGTCCCCGGCCCGGACGATGACCGGGTCGCCGGCGGGATAGTCCTTGATGTATTCCTCCGGCCGCTCGAGGACGTAGGCAAAGAGGTCGCGGACGATCTTCTCGGTCTTGCGCAGCTCGTCGCGGGCCGCGGAGTTGAAGTAGACATTCTGATAGAGGAACTCCCGGAGCTCGACGACGGCCCGCATGATCCGGTCGGTCATGGCGATCCGCTCCAGGTCCGCGGCCAGGCTGGCCTCGACGACGTCCATGACCATCCGGTCGATGCGCGTGGCGTGCCACTTGCCCAGGACCTTGATCAGGGAGGCCGGGATGTCCTCATCCTTGATGATGCCGGCCCGCAGGGCGTCGTCGATGTCGTGGTTGACATAGGCGATGACGTCGGAGACCCGGAC
The DNA here is from genome assembly GCA_964408215.1 of uncultured Eubacteriales bacterium. Lineage (GTDB taxonomy): Bacteria > Acidobacteriota > Aminicenantia > Aminicenantales > Saccharicenantaceae > RBG-16-66-30. The sequence goes on along the minus strand of CAYOYQ010000051.1, from coordinate 5,644 downwards.
GATCTGGCCTTCGAGCGTCGAGGGCATGTCCTCGACGTCCTCGTCGAAGATCTCGCCCCGGCCCTTGGAGTGCTTCTGGATGCCGTCGCGGACCTCGAAGGTCAGGTTCAGGCCCTTGCCCTCGTACTCGAGCTTCTCGACGACGCGCAGGCTCTGGTCGGCGTGGTGGAAGCCGAGCGGCAGCAGCTTGCGCAGGGTCTGCTCGCCGGAGTGGCCGAAGGGAGTGTGGCCGAGGTCGTGGCCGAGGGCGATGGCCTCGGTCAGGTCCTCGTTGAGGCGGAGGGCCTTGGCGATCGTCCGGGCGATCTGGGAGACCTCGAGGCAGTGGGTCAGCCGCGTCCGGTAGTGGTCACCGAACGGCGAGAGGAAGACCTGGGTCTTGTGCTTGAGGCGGCGGAAGGACTTGCAGTGGATGATCCGGTCGCGGTCGCGCTGGAAGTCGGTCCGGAGGACGTGCTGCGCTTCGGGCCGGGCCCGGCCCTTGGAGCAGGCGCTCAGGCTGGCCTTGGGCGACAGGATCTTCTGCTCGGTCCTTTCGAGCTCTTCACGGATGGTCATGGCGTCCCCAGTGGGGCGATTATAGCAAATAAGAGGGGGTCAAACCTACCTTTTGCAGCAAAAGGTAGGTTTGACCCCCTCCTCTCTGCTAAAATGGCTGCGTGAGCATCGCGGGGAACGTCAAGGCCATCCTGGCCGAGCTTCCGCCAGGGGTCGAGCTCGTCGCCGCCGCCAAGACGCGGTCGGCAGGCGAGATCCTCGAGGCGATCGAGGCCGGGGTCAGGACCATTGGCGAGAACTATGTTCAGGAGGCCGCCGAGGTCTTCCCGGCCATCGGCCGGCGGGCCCGCTGGCATTTCATCGGCCATCTCCAGACGAACAAGGCCAAGCGGGCGGTCGAGGTCTTCGACCTCATCGAGACCGTGGATTCCGCGGCCCTCGGCCGCGAGCTCGACAAGCGCGCCGCCGCGGCCGGAAAGACGATGGAGGTGCTCGTCGAGATCAACTCGGGCCGCGAGCCTCAGAAGGCGGGCGTCCTGCCGGAGGCGGCCGAGCCGCTCGTCCGCGAGCTCGCCGCCCTGCCGAACCTGCGCGTCGTCGGGGTCATGACCATGGGCCCGTTCGCGGGCGATCCCGAGGAGTCGCGTCCTTATTTCGTGGAAACCCGCCGCGTCCGCGACGCCCTCCGCCAGGCCGCGATCCCCGGCATCGAGATGCGTCATCTCTCCATGGGCATGTCCCACTCATGGCGGGTGGCCGTCGAAGAAGGGGCCACTCACGTCCGCATCGGGACGGCCATCTTCGGCCCGCGGCCCTGAACCCTAACCTTCGGCTCGGCCCCGGGTCACGGCCGGCGGTCAGTCCCCTTTGTCCTTGGCCTTCGCCTCGTCGAGGGCCTGGACCTCGACCTCGCCCTCGAGGGCCTCGACGTCCGCCAGGCCCTTGAGCTGCTGCAGGTCCTCGATCTTCTGGATGGACTTGTCCAGCTTGCCCTGCCGGGTCGTCGTCAGCTTGCGGAATTCGTCCTGGGCCCCTTCGAGCTTGTCGCCCATCCTGGCCATGCAATCCCCGAAGCGCTCCCACTCCAACTTGAAGTTCTTGACCAGGCCCAGGATCTCGCCGGCCGTCTTTTCCATGCTGAAGTTGTCGAGCGACTGGCGGATGACGGCCAGGATGGCGAACAGCGTGAACGGGGAGCAGAGGATGACCTTTCTCTTCAGGGCCTCGTCCATGATCCCGGGGTCGTTCTCGTTGATGAAGGCGTAAACCTGCTCGTTGGGGATGAAGACGAGGACATAGTCGAGGGTCTTCTCCTCGGGGTTGATGTAATCGCGGGTCGTGACCTCCTTGATCCGGGTCCTGACGTCCCTCAGGAATTGGGCCTTGTGGCTCTCCCGGGCCGTGTCGTTGTCGGCCTCGAGGTAGCGCAGATAGCTGTTGAGCGGGAACTTGACGTCCATATTGACCTTCAGGCCCTGGGGCAGCCAGAAGGTGTAGTCCGGCCGCGACGCGGCCATATCGAGGACCTTCTGCCGGATATAGTTGACGCCCTCGACGAAGCCCGCCAAACGCAGCACGTCCTCGGCCATGCGCTCGCCCCACTGTCCCCGGGCCTTGGTGCTGACCAGGGCCTGTCGCAAGTGGTCGGCCGTGTCCTGAAGGCGGGAGGTCTCCCGGGCCGCCGTCTTCAATTGCGCGTCGAGCTCGCCGTACTGGCGGGCCCGCTCGCCCTCGAACCGGGCGACGAGCTCCTGCATCTTGTGAATATCGCCTTTCATCGTGGCCAGGTTCTGGTCGATGAGCTGCTTCTTGGATTCGAGGTCCTTCTCGCCTAGATGGACCCGCCCGTCGAGGTTCTCCTTGGCCAGCTTGAGGAGCTCCCCCGTGCAGGACTGGAGCGCGTCCTGGGACAGGGCCCCGAAGCTGTCCCGGACCCGCCCCAGCAGGACCTCCAGGTTCTGGACCTTCTCGGCCTCGGTCTCGCTGACCAGGGCCTTGGCGATCTCCCGGGTGTCCTTTTTCCGGAGCGTGTGGACGACGAGGACCGTCAGGACCCCGAACACCGCTCCGCCGGCGAACAGCAGGATCTCGCTCATAGGTCCTCTCCTCCGCCGCCGGGATCCCCGTCCTCGCCGGCCTCCTTCTCCCTCGCCGCTTCCTCCATGGCCTTGTCGACTTCCTCGTCGAAGCCCTCGCCGGCCTCCTCGCCCATCTCCCGGCCCATTCTCTTCATCCACCGGGCGACAGTCTTCGGGTCGTTCTCGTCGAGCCCGGCGAGCGCCGACGGGTCGGCCAGGCTCTCCAGGCGGCTCTCCTCGGACTTCTTGACCATGACCCGGGACACGAGCTTGGTCATCCTCCGGCCGCCGCAATGCCGGCACACCGGCTCGACCGACGCGGCGACCGAGAGGGTCACGACCGTCGTCTTCTTGCGGCAGTCCGCGCAGCGGTACTCGTAGATCGGCATCTAGATGAGGGCCCCCTCCGCCCAGCCGATCTTGACGAGCTCGATCCGCCCCGGATCGCTCGTCCCGAGGCCGTGGCGGGTGTCGGCCAGCCGGATGTGGTGCGGGGTCACCGGCAGCGGCCGGTCGTCCCCGAAATACGCCTTCCGTTTGGCCTGGATGACGCGCAGACCGGTGGCGTCGGCGGCCACCGGGTCGCGGCTGAGGATGAGGCCCTTGTACTCCCAGGTGTATTCCTTGGCGTAGTTGTGTGGCCCGACGCTCTGGAACAGCGGCGTGAACATGACCAGGACATTGAGCCGGGTCTTGCCTTTGACGATCGGCAGGTCCCAGATCTTGGCCAGGTCGGCGCAGCTGTCGCCGTGCCAGTCCGAGGGCTGGGGCGTGAACATGATGTAGTTCTTGATCAGGCTCCCGACGCCCGCCCAGTAGTGGCTCCGCATGGGCCGGGCGTTCACGAGCGCCGTGGCGTTCTGGAAGACGGGGTTCCGCAGCACGCCCCGGTCGTCGATGCCGATCCGGTCCTCGGCGACGCCGGCGTCCATGACCCGGCGCTTGATGGCCCCCTCGACTTCGGCGGTCGTGGGGATGTAGCGCCAGGCGTTCGTCTTGATGCCGACGATGTCCTCCGGCCGGATGAGGCTCTTCCAGGCCTTGACGACGTCTTTCTCGCCGAGAAGGGCCCGGACGCCATCGTCGAGCATCCTCTGGACGACCTCGGCCGGAGGCGCTCCGCCCGGCCCGAGAGGGCTCGGGTCGCGGACGAGGACCACCCGGACCTTGTCGGCGGCCGCGGGGCTCGGCCGCGATAACGCCGGCAGCGCGGCTCCCGCGAGCGGCGCGACCGCGGCGGCCTTCAGGAAATCCCGGCGCGTGATCGGTCGTCGGCTCATGGCTGTCCCTCCTTAGAGTCGCTTTTCGACGGCGGCAAGGCGGGCCGCCGCTTCCGCGGCCGAACCGGCGTCGAAGACGACGGCGACGGTCCGGCCCATTGTCCTGACGGCCGTCCACTTCCCGTTCTCGGTCCGGACGGCCTCCTCACCGGCGGCGTCCCGCAGATAGGCCCGGCGGAACGATCCCGCCGCGCGGGCCGCCCCGTCGGCCTGAGGGTAAGAGACGAGGAGAAGGCGGCTCCGGCCCCCGGGCCCGCCGTATTCCGCGAGGACCGCGTCCGTCTCCGGGCCGAGGAGCAGGATGTTCTCGTCAGCGACGAAAAAGAAATAATTGAGGATCGGGGCCGTGTGGAAGAACCGGACGGTCCCCGCCTCGAGCCCTTCCCGGGGTAGGCGCCCCACGAGTCCCGGCGGCTCCCCTCGCCCCGGGATGGCCGCGGCGATCTCGCGGCCGAGCTCGAGGACGGCCGCCCGCGTCTCGGGCGTCTCGGCCTCGGCGGTGACGGACACGAAATACCGGTCCTTCCAGAAGCCGAGCAGCCCGGCCTTGTAGGTCGAGCCCTGGCCGATCGCCGCGTCCTCTCCGTCGAGATCGTGGGTGAAGACCCCGTAGGCGTCGGCGGACGATCCCATATCGAAGACGTCGACCACGATGTCCGGCCGGCCGTCCTTGTGGAAGCGCCGGGCGGCGAGGAGCCTCATGGCGTAGGCCCGGTAGACCTCTCCGGCGCCGTCGATGTATTCGAAGATCGACTCAGGGCCGTAGGTCTCCTCGGCCTCGGACAGCCAGGGCCCGACGGCCGCGGGAATGAGCGAAGCCAGGCGCTGGGCCGGCGGGACGGCTTGGGCACACATGGGGACGAGGACTCCTATCGAGAGAAGGACGGCGGCGATGAGCGAGGCCTTCTTCATTCGGTTCGATTCTACCACGCCCCCTTGAGGGTCGCAAGGAAACGGACCGGCCGGGGCCGGCGTTTGCAAAATATGGGAATTCAGGGAATAATATCCCGGAAGGAGAGTTTTATGCGCGACCGCCGCCCGTTCCCGCTGGCCGTTCCCGTCCTCGTGGCCGTCCTGCTCGCGTTCGCCGGCGCTTGCTCCACTAAAGAAGACGGGGGCACGGTCACGCCCGTCACCATCCCCGCGGCCTCGATGGACTACATCGTCCTGGCCTGGAACGACGTCGGCATGCCCTTCTTCAGCCCGACCTACGATCAAGAGGTCCTCCTCCCGCCCTACAGCACCCTCTGGGCCCAGGTCGTCAAGCGCGGCGACCCGCCGGAGATCGTGACGACCGGCATCACCGTCGAGTACGCGGTCGTCGGCAACACCTCTTCCTACGGCAAGACGACGGCCGACCCGCTCCGGATCTACGCCGGCTTCTGGGATGACTCCCTCAGCCTCTTCGGCGTCGACCTCGCCCCCGACACGGGCCTCAACTTCTCCGACCCGGCGACGCACAACGGCCTCTCCGGGGCGATGGTCCTCAAGGACACCCACTTCGAGGCCGTGGGCGTCCCGGTCGTCCCGATCAACGACGCCGGGACCTGGGACCCCTATCAGGTCGCCGAGATCATCGTCCGCGATGCGGCCACCAGCGCCGAGCTCGTCCGGACGCAGGCCACCCTGCCGACCTCCGACGAGATCTCCTGCAACAAGTGTCACGGGACGACGGTCGGCACCCGGGAGGTCCTGTCCGTCCTCGAGGAGCACGACAAGGGGACGGGGACGACGTTCGCCGCCGACGGCCAGCCCGTCCTCTGCGCCGAATGCCACGGCAGTCCGGCC
>CAYOYQ010000050.1:0-16558 GCA_964408215.1 uncultured Eubacteriales bacterium | reverse complement strand
CGTCCCGGCTGCCGTAGACCTCGTCGGTCGAGATGTGGACGAAGAACTCGATCGCCGGGAAGGCCCGCAGCGCGTCGAGGAGCGTGTAGGTGCCGTGGACGTTCGACAGGACGAACTCGCCTGCGTCGTAGATCGAGCGGTCGACGTGGGTCTCGGCGGCGAAATGGACGACGCCCTGGACGCGGGCGAAGAGGCCGCGGACGAGGGCCTTGTCCCGGATGTCGCCGAGGACGAACTCGTAGCGGGGGTCGGCCTCGACGTCGCGGAGGTTGTCGAGGTTCCCGGCGTAGGTCAGCTTGTCGAGGTTGACGACGCGGGTGTCCTTGTTGCGGCGGAGCGTCTCGCGGACGAAGTGGCTGCCGATGAAGCCGGCCCCGCCCGTGACCAGGACCGTCTTTCCTTCAAGCGTGCGTTCCGTGCTCATGTCGCGCTCCCGTTCTTAGAATCCGAGGCCCTCGAGGAAGCCGAGCGTCTTGCCGATCGACCCGAGGCCGAGCGAGAACCGGACCTGGGCGTCCGGCGCGTCCCGGAAGTAATAGGCCCGGACGTCGACCAGGAAGTCGACGCATTGGTAATGATAGATCACTTGCGCCCCCGTATAAAGGAGCTTGCGCTCGCGGACGTTGTAGTCGGCCTCGAGCTGGAGGTCGAGATCGAGGGCGGGAAGCCGCAGCCCGGCGACGCCGCCGATCTGGTCGCGGTTGTAGAGGGCGATGAGGGCGGGGTCGACGCCGGTGATCCAGGGGTTGCGGCTGGAGAACCAGGTCACGGTCAGGAAGTCGCCCTCCGCCTTGGCCCCGGCCGTGGCGCTCAGCCTCAGGCTAGCCAGGTTCCTGTAATAGGGGTTGTAGCCGGCCGAGGCGTCGAAGCTGAACTTGGCCTGGGGATAGAAGCGCACGGTCCCTGTGATCTCGGAGAAGCGGGGCGGCTCGCCGTCGACGAGGAACCGGGAGAGGGGGCCGTCCCCGGGCGAGAAGTAGTAGGTCTGGCTGAGCCCCAGGGAGAAGACCTCGACGGCCCGGTCGCCGGTCTTGAACAGGAACCGGCTGGTGAAGCCGTAGCTGGCCTGATGATAGCGGAAAAAGCCGTAGTTGGTGACGATCCGGTCGGCGTTGCGGGTCGGACTGTCGTACTGGTAGCTCGCGAAGGGCTCGATGATGTTCTTGAGCCGGGCCCGGCCGTCCTTGCCGTGGAAGAGGCGGAAGAAGACGGGGCCGACGATCTCGACGCCGGCCAGGATGTTGCCGGCGAAGAACGGGTCGTCGACGATGGCCCCGGTCCCGCCGGGGTCGAGGCTCTGGCCGTAGTAGGCGAGGTTCCCCGTGACCGAGGTCGTGGCCGTGAGCCAGGGGATCGAGGCGAAGGGCAGGCTCAGGGTCGGGCTGACCGCGAGCTTCGTCGAGCGGCGCTCGGTCCCGGCCTCGTAATCGGCCTTCCAGCCGTACTGCGAGCGGGCGAAAGAAGAGGTCAGGGAGAAGTAGAGCGGGGCGAAGAGCTTGGTCTTGAAGACGTTGAAGCTGATCTGGGGCAGCGAGGTCGAGACGTTGGCGTCGCCGACCTGGGAGAAATAGGTCTCGAAGCGGGAGACGCGGGCGCTGAAGTTGAAGCGGCGCCAGGACCGGGCCAGGTAAGCCTGGGAGGTCCGGTTGTAAACCAGGGCCCGCTGGAAGCTTTCGTCGAAGTCGCGGAGGAAGCTGTAGGAGGTCTGGTAGTCGACGTTGGCGACCAGGCTGAAGCCGAGGGGCAGGGCCTGGGTGTGGTTAAGGCGGACGATGGAGGAGTTGCCGGGTTTGGACCCGGTCGCGTCGCGCTTATAAATGAAGTAGTAGAGGTTGAGATCGCCCTTGGTCCCGCCGGGGAAGAGATACCGGTATTCGAGGCTGGCCCCGGTGCCGCGGGCGAGATAGAGGTCGAGGCCGACCGTGGCGTCCATGTTCGGCGCGAGGGCCCAGTAGAAGCCCTGGGAGACCGAAAAGCCTTTCGCCCCGCCGAAGCCGAGACGGGGCATGAGGAAGCCGGTGGCCCGGTCCTTGAGGGGATAGCGCAGGTAGGGGACGTAGAGGATGGGGACGCTTTTGACACGGACGACGGCGTTCCAGAGGTCCAGGTGATCGCCCGTCTCGACGGTGGCCCGGGAGACGCCGAAGCTCCAGCGGGGATTGGGCTGGGTGCAGGCCGTGAGGCGGCCCTTGGTCAGGCTGTAGCGGTCGGTCTGCTGCCGCTCGAGCGTCGCCGCCTCGAAGAAGATGGACGGCGAGAGCATGCCGGAGGCGTTCTCGACCGTGGCCCGGCCGGTCTCGAGGTTGAAGCGGACCCGCTCGGCCCGGATGACCTGGCCCTCGGACTGGGCGACGACGTTGCCCTCGGCCAGCACATCCTTCGAGGCCGGGTCGTACTCGACGCGGTCGGCGAGAAGGAGAATGTCGCCGGAGCGAAGCTCGACGTCGCCCGCGGCGAAGACCCGGTCTTTCGTCCGCTCCTGGGTCCGGGCCGTGATCTTGACCTCGGAGGAGGCGGCGGGGGCTGGGACGGCGGCTTGAGCCGCCTCGGCCGGGCGCTGACCCGACGGCGGGGGCTGCGTTTGGGCCCGGAGCCCGGAAAAAAGAATAAGGGCCGCCGTGAAAAGCGAGGCGGCGAGCCGCCCGAAGACCGGCCGGAGCGACAAAGACTCCATCAGCCTTCGTCCTTCATCTGCTTCTTGAGCGCCCGGAAAAGGCTGAGCAGGCCCGAGACGATGCCGAGGACGAGGAAGGTGAGGAGCAGCCACGGCGCCGTGCCCAGCCAGCGGTCGAGGTAATAGCCGAAAAAGAGCCCGACCGCGATCGACGAGGGCAGGATGAGGGCGATCGAGCTCAGCTCGGCCAGCCGCCGGAAGTCGGGTCGGCGCGGCCGTTCGGTCATCGGGACGCCTTCCCCCGCCCCGCCGGAGCCGGTTCGACGGCCTCGACCGGCGCGACCCAGGCCCCGCCTTCGTTGATCAGGGCGTTCCAGCCGAAGCCGAAGGCGAAGGCCAGGGCAAAGAGCTTGAATAAGGCCTCGAACCCGGCGGCCGCGGGGCCAGCCTCGAAGCGCGGGAAGATGGTCAGGGTCAGGATGAGGCCGATGGCCAAGGAGGCCATGGCCGAATAGAGATAGCGGCGGCTGAAGCCGCGGACCCGGCCGTCCCTGAGCTTGCGCAGCCACGGCAGCGCCGTCCGGGCCAGAACGCCCAGAAAGAGGCCCAATAACTTGACCGAGAATTCCGTCGACATCTTAAAGCCTCCCGGGGACGGCCCGGGCCGCCCCTATTATGCTACAAAATACGGACGGCCGGGAATTCGTTCCCAACGGGGCTTCAAGCCGGGCCGAAAATGCTATAATTCCCCCGATATGACGTCCGAAATGACTGCGGCTCCCGAAGAACGGATCCTGCGGCGTGTTCCCCTGGAGATCCTCGTCATTGCCGCCGTCCTGGCCGCCGGAGCGGCCCTGCTTTTCGACCTCCCGACCGGCCTCGTTTTCTTGGCCGGCGGGGCCCTCGCGGCCCTCAGCTTCGCCTGGCTCCGCCGGTCCGTCTCCCGGCTCTTGGCTAGCGGCCGCAAGGGGGCGCTCCGTTCCGGGATCGCCCTTTACGCCCTCCGCCTGGCGTTGATTTGCGCCGCCTTTTTCCTTATAATCCTCGTCTATCCGAAGAAGATCCTTGCCTTCGGGGCGGGCTTTTCCGTGGTCGTTCTCGTGTCACTCATCGAGGGCATCCGGGCTCTTCTTCTCCTGAGAACATGGAAGGTCTAGAACACAGCCTCTGGATCGTCGACGCCTTCAACCGCGTCTTCGGCCCGCCCGTCGCCGCGGTCCTCGGCCTGGCCGGGGTCAAGGTCCCCGACCCGCTCCACGCCATCCCCGACTACCTGGTCATGGTCTTCATCGTCGCGCTCCTCCTCGCCCTGCTCCTCGGCCTGGCCTCGCGCCGGCCGAAGCTCGTGCCCGGGCCCCGCCAGAGCGTCGCCGAGATGATCGTCCAGATGTTCGAGGGCCTCATCGTCGACACCGTCGGCCCGGAGGGGCGGAAGTACCTGCCGGTCGTCGGCACCGTCGGCCTCTTCGTCTTCGGCTGCAACATGATCGGCCTCATCCCCGGCTTCATGTCGCCGACGAGCAAGCTCAACGTCACCCTCGGCTGCGCCCTGGTCGTCTTCTTCTACTACCACGCCCAGGGCGTCAAGGCCCAGGGCCTCAAGTACTTCAAGCACTTCATGGGGCCCATCCCGGCCCTGGCCCCGCTGATGATCCCGATCGAGGTCATCAGCCACTTCTCCCGGCCGGTCTCCCTGTCGATGCGGCTTTTCGGCAACATCTTCGCCGAAGAGCTGCTGATCATCATCATGGCCTCGATCATCCCCTTCCTGCTGCCCCTGCCGTTCATGGCCGTGGCCATCTTCACCTCGCTCATCCAGTCGTTCGTCTTCGTCCTTCTCGCCTGCATCTATATCGCGGGCGCCGTCGCCCATGAAGAAGAGCACTAAACGAAAAGGAGTTCCGCCATGTCCAAGAGACTCAAGGTCCTGAGCCTGCTCGCGTTCACCGTCGCCCTGACCGCCCTGCCCGCGCTGGCCCAGGAGCAGGCCCCGGCGGGCGAGCTGGCCAAGCCCCGGGCCGACCTGTTCAAGCTGTCGCTCATCGTCGGCGTCGCGATCATCACCTTGGCCGTCATCGCCGGCGCGTTCTGCCAGGCCAAAGCCATCAGCGCCGGGTGCGAGGGCATCTCGCGGAACCCGGCCGGCGCGCCGACCATCCGCTTCCTCCTCATCTTCGGCCTGGTCCTCATCGAGACGCTGGTCATCTACGCCCTGCTCATCACCATCATCATCTTGATGGTCCAGTGGGGGAAGTACGTCTGAGGCCCGCGGGCCCCGGCCCGTCCGGACCCCGGAGGGGATGACGTCTTCGCCGTTCGCGCTCACCGCCGCCTCGTTCAGGCGGTTCAACGGGGACAAGTGTTGGACCTCGGCGATCGTCATCTCCTATTTCGCCCTGCTCTGCAGCGTCCCGCTCGTCGCCTTGTTCTTCGCCGTGGCCGGCCGCTTCCTCGGCGACACGGAAGTGGCCCTGCGGAGCCTGAACATCTTCACCGACGAGTTTTTCGCCAAGCTCGACCCGGGCTTCTTCAAGAGCCTGGGCGATCTGTCGGGGGCCGTGGGCCAGCTCGGGCTTTTCGGCGTCATCGGCTCGCTCATCTCCGCGAGCTTCCTCTTCTCGACCCTCATCACGACCATCAACCAGATCTTCCGGACGAAGTACCACCGCTCCTTCATCTACAACCGGATGATCGAGTTCCTGATGATGGCCGTCGTCGGCATCTTCATGATCTTCTCGCTGGCCATGACCGCGGCTTGGACGGCCTTCGGCCGGGCCCTCCAGCAGAGCGAGCTGGTCCGGTCGACGATCAACCCCGAGGCCGTGGCGGTCGTCAACAACGTCTTCTTGAAATACCTGATCCCCTACGCCCTGACCTTCCTGATGTTCTTCGTCCTCTATAAGTACATCCCGGAGGTCAAGGTCCACACCCGGGCGGGGCTCATCCCGGCGGCCGTGGCCGCGCTGCTTTTCGAGGTCTTCAAGCGGGCCTTCGCCTTCTACGTGGCCAACTTCTCCGCGGTCGGCGTCGTCCTGCAGAAGCTCCTCAAGGGAACGCTGACCTCGATCATCTTCTTCCTGCTCTGGATCACGTCCTCGATGGTCATCATGCTCTGGGGGGCGGAGCTCGCCGCCGTGCTCAACGAGAAGTACGACGCGACTTAGATGTGCTTGGCGAGGAGGTCGTTGAACTTGGCCTTGGGCAGGAAGCCCACGATCTTCTCCTTGACCTCGCCGCCCTTGTAGAGGATCAGGGTCGGGATGGCCGTGATGCCGTAGGTCTGGGGCGCCTGGGCGTTCTCGTCGACGTTCATCTTGACGACCTTGAGCTTGCCCTTGTGGGCCTCGGCGATCTCCTCGACGAGAGGAGCGATCATCTGGCAGGGCCCGCACCAGGGGGCCCAGAAATCCACGAGGACGGGGAGGTCGGCCTTGAGGACCTCGGCGTCGAAATTGGCGTCGGTACCGGTGAGAATGATGTCGGACATGTCGATCTCCAATTCCTAGTATTATTGTAGAGTTTCACTATGATAGCGGCTTGGCCGCGCCGTGTCAAATCGCCGAGGCTTACAAGGCCGATTGCTACCCATTCGATCAGCGCAAGCGGCCGGCGCGCCCGCTCAATCGACTCCGCCCTGCGCTTCTCCCCGCCTTGAATCCGCTCCGGGCCCGGAAGCCAGCCGCCCTCCCTGGGGAGGAGCGACATCGCGTATCTGCGGCACCCCGCTCACGATGGGCCGGTTGTCGATCCAGACGGCGCCCGTGTAATTCGTCATGTCGTAGGTTATCCGGGCGTGGTGCCATCGCCCGAGGAACCGTTCGATCTCCTGGACCTCGCCCAGGGCGTAATTGAAGAGCAATTTCTCCGAGCCCCGGAGGCCGTCCGGGGCAAGAGCCACCTCGGCCACCCGGAAGGTCTGGGTCCTGGGATCGGGTGAACGTTCCCGGCTCTTCGTTGGCTCCCGCGCTTAGCAATGAGATTAGCCACAGGATGTCATCTTTTTCTTCGGCCTGAAGATTATTTTATGAAATACAAAACCAATAAAGAACCCAATAATCAACATATAAATGAGGTCAACAGCTAAGACAACGCCAAGGTAACTATCATTGTACTTAATCAGCCTCCCTACGAGCCGTTCTATCGGGTAAGCGAGTAAGCCCAGCGGCTTAGCAAGAAGGCGATTTACTTTTTCATTGAAGAAAGTGAGTACTGTTATGGCGCCGAATACGACAGAATTGACAGCACCACAGATAATTCTGTTCTTTTGCATTATCTTAAGCTCCATGAAGATCTAGATGACCATTGAGAAAGCAATGTTGATGGATTGCACAGCGGATATAGCCGCATTTACGGCCGCTTCAAATAGCCTCTCTTGGAATTCTCTCATTAGGTCGAGTGTCAATTGGGCCATTTCCATCACTGCATTATCCCAATCATTGTAGCCTGAATAGGGGTCATCAATCCCTGGATAGCCTATAAGATGACTCGACCCTCCAAACCATGATACCGGGAGATGCGCGAAATAGTCCTGGACAACATGAAGGTACTTTCCAAATTCTTTGGGGTCGAGAGTCGTTCTGCAGTTGCTAATTGCCTCGAAAAATCGCTCTGAGGAGACAAAATGCCAGTCCTTTCTTTGCTGAATATCAAGCGTTAAAGAAGTAGTCTCTGGGTCTGAATCGACATAATTATTTGCCTCCGCTATTGACGTTGCTAGTTCGGGGGACATTCCTACAAACATGATCCCGATCTTCCTGGTCCACGCAAAGTGCACTGTCTCATTCCATTTCCCGGTAGGATCGACCACATTAACTGGATTATTACCGCAATATGTGTAAAGGTTCCATTGTTGAGGATCGGCTTGTGCCGCCTGTAATATCAGCTTCGGGTCCGGGGAGATGAACCTATACTGCGCTCGGTCGTAATACCTCGCCCCGAAGTAGTCGAGCTCCGACTCCGGATCCCGCGGCTTGCCCGAGAACTTGAGTTCAGGATCGTAGGTGCTCACCCCCCAGGTCACCTGAATCCCCCCATAGGGCTCGTGGGCCGCCGCATAGACGACAGCCCCGTTGCTGTCGGTCACGATCCGGGTCGAGTTGATCTGGTCCGAGGCGTAGTAATAGTATTTCGGCCCCTCGATCGTCGCTCTGTACTCGGCGACGAGCATGCCGCCAAAATAGATGTAATCCCGGATCCAAGTGCCTGAAACGTCGTACTCTGCAAGGAGCCGCCCGTCGAAGGAATAGATGTAGTAGGTGCCGTTTGGCAAAGCCCCGGAAAGCATCTTGGCGCCTCCGGGCGCTTTCGAGACGCTGGACCTGGTCGAGCGCGTTTCCGGCGCTTTGCCTTCAGGGAGGCGCCTGTCGATTCCTCGGCCCCGCCTCGTCTCCGTATCTCTGTCTCCCCTCTTCTGCCGCTTCTCGTCTTTGCCCTTCTCCTTTTCCGAGACTGCCCTGCCCGTCAGATCCGGTTCGGCCTCCCCGCCCGGCTCGACGATGGAGAAGGTCTCGGCGCTTACGGAAAAAGGAACGCTCGCCGGCAGGGAGTAGGATTTCGTGAACGTTCCCGGCTCCTCTTCGGATCCCGCGAGCTTGAAGGACTTGGCGCTCGAAGCATAGGCCCGGTCGTCGACGCCTGAGCTCAAGGCCTGTTCTTCGGTCCGCGCCGCCTGCCGCATCTCTGCGCCTTCGCCAGCCGTCTCCCCCTGGCGCTTCTCCCCGCCTTGGATCCGCTCCAAGCCGGGGAGCCAGCCGCCCTCCCTGGGGAGGAGCGATGTCGCATATCTATTGAAATTATCCCTGAACAGAGGCCGGAAGACAACTCCCTCGCGGTCCTCGCCGATCCGGCTCAGGTCCAAGAACCGGACGTCCAGGTCGTCGATCCAGAGCGTTACCTCGGGACCGCAGCTCAGGGAGACCTCGGGCGCGTCGTGGACGTCCAGGTCGGCCTCGAGCGGCACCCCGCTCAGGATGGGCCGGTTGTCGATCCAGACGGCGCCCGTGTAATTCGTCATGTCGTAGGTGATCCGGGCGTGATGCCATCGCCCGAGGAAGCCGCCGATCTCCTGGACCTCGCCCAGGGCGTAATTGAAGAGCAGGTTCTCCGAGCCCCTGAGACCGTCCGGGGCAAGAGCGACCTCAGCCACCCGGAAGCTCTGGGTCTTGAGGTCGGGGACCCCGGCCCGGAAAACGAAGTGCGATTCCGGCAGGCCCTTCCCTTCAGCCGCCGAGACCCGGAAGTTGAACTCGAACGAAAAGAGGGCCGCGATCGTCGGCGAGCCGTCGGCGTCGCTGATCCTGATGAGGCAAGACCCGGAAAGGTCCTCGGGGACGAGCCAGGGGTAGCTCCCGACGTTCGCGGCCCGTTCGACGATCGTGCGGTAGGAGCTGCCGTTGTCGGCGGAGTACTCGAGCTTGACCGCATCGGCCCGCTTGCCGCCCTTCCAGCGGATCTCCCGGATCGTGCCGGCTTCGAGCCGTTCGCCGCCGTTCGGCGAGAGGAGCGTGAGCTCCGTTTCATCCTCGATGATCTTCTCGGGCCCCCAGAGACCCGTGCCAGTCAGATAGATCGTATAGGGGTTCTCGTCGAGGTCGTTCGACCAGATCGTCACCGTGGCCGTCTTGAACCCCTCGCTCATCGGAGCGAAGCGAACCGTAAAGGTGTTGTGGCCTGATACCAGAATCTCGTTTTCTCCCGAATAGTCCTCGAGATAGAAATTCTGTTCACCGCCCGGTTCGTCGATCTCGATCGGCCAGCCTTCATAGAGGACCAGGGTCGCCGTGCCGTGGTTATTGAGGTTGAAGCCATCCGACCTGTACTCACCGACGTTCACCGTGCCGAAATCGTATGTCCCCCCGTTCCCGCATTGCCCGATCTCAATCTCCGGCTCGCAGAACCCGCGCAGATTGATCTCATAGGGATTCTCATCGGGGTCGTTGCTGGCGATCAGGAGCTTAGCCGCCTTGTTGCCTGTCGAGGTAGGCAGGAACTGGATCGTGAACTCCGTCGACTGGCCGGGGGGGATGGGCGAGATGGGCGCCTGGCTGACGGTGAACATCTCCCAGTCCGTTCCCACCTTCTCTTCGGGGCCGATGCCAATGATATTCAAGGGCGTTTGTCCAATGTTCCTGAGGGTGAAGGTCTTATCGCCGGGCGCCTGGAACCTTGCCGTGATATCCGCATAGAGGCCCGTGGGGTAGTTGTAGACGTCGATATCGGGCAGAGGCGGGTACGAGGCGATGCGCAGCCCTCTGTCGCCGTAGCGATAACCGGCTATGTACTGCCCTGCCGCGTCGCTGACGGTCTGGAGGCGATTCTGAGAGTCCCATTGATAGATCTTGCCGGGGGCGGCCGTCAGGTTCCCCCTCGAATCATATTGATAATTGGGATCGTCTATCTGGTTGGAGGCCTTATAGGTCTTACTGAAGGCAGGGACCCCATCGTGCCTTACGGACAACATGTTGCCGTAATCATCATATTCGTAGCTGTAGGCCAGCGGCACCCCCTGGTTCGCTGTAGAATAGGTGGCCGAGGTCAGCCGGTTGAGCGAGTCGTAGAGGAAGCCTGCATTCAGGGCGGGGGCGGGCGCCGTGCTCGAGATCGAGGTGATGTTCCCGGCGCCGTCATAGTCATAATTCGCATTATAGAGCGGCGTCGAACCCTTCATCAATGAGACCGCGTGTGGAGCCCCATTGTCATAAAAGGTCGAGCTCCATGAAGTGCCGTTATTCTGGTTATAATTGGCGGCCGCGAGCATCTTATTCGGCCCGTAAGAGGCGGAAGTCACGATCGGTGTCTGAGAACCTGTGCCGAAAGAAAGCGTGGCCGGCCGATCTATACCATTGATGGTCATCGTGGCCTTGTTTTCGTCGGGGTAGGTGGTTTCCAGGAGGTTCCCGTAATTGTCGTAGGCATATTTCAGGGTCTTCGAGCCCAGGCCGGAGATCGTCACGGTTTCCGCGGTGACCAGGCCGAGGTCGTTGTGGGTGATCCCGGTCCGGCTCCATCCGGCGGAGCTAGTGACGCTTTCCAATGCCCCCTTCTCGTCATATTCATAATAGACATTCTCCGTCCCCCAAGTGTGCACTATCTGACCGGAGGCGTTATAGGCAAAGCCCTGTTGGGTCCCGCCCCAGGTCTTGATCGAGAGCCGGTTCGCTGAATCGTACTGGTAGTTGATGAGGCCCGTCTCCGGGTGACTTTCGGAGGTGACGTGGTCGAGCCAATCGTATCCGTAGCATTGCATCCGCCCAAGATACGAAACGGTCGTCAGCCGGCCGACAGCATCATACATGCAATTGGCGGTGTGGCTCTGGGCGTCTGTGACCTGGGTTGGCAGGCCGGGAAGGTCGTTGTAGGCAAAAACTGCGGAATGACTCTCCGGATCGGTAACGGTCTTGGTGTGGTCTGCCGAATACTGGATCGACGCGACCTCGGCCATAGGGTCCGTTACCTGGATGACACGTCCCGAGTCGTCGTAGAGGTACGAATATACGTAGTTGTTCCAGTTCGGGTCGAAATCGACGTTGCCTTTGCTCTCCTTCTTGATCCTGCCCTCGGCGTCGAGCTGTTTGAAGTAGTAAAGGGTCGTATCGGCGCCGCCTTCCGTGTAGCCGAGGTCGCGGCCCATCCCGTCCCAATAACGGGTGATGGTGTTGCCGTCCGGCCGGGTGATGACTACCTTGTTCTCGCCGTCCGGCCGCCAAGCATAGGTCACCGTCAAGTAGGGAGTCGGCGGAGGCGGAGGCGGATCTCCCTCCTGGATCCAATTGTGATAATAATTAGCGGATGTTATTCTCCCCAGAGCGTCATAGACATAGCCTTTGGCGTGTCCGTATTGGTTCCACTCCCCGGATACATAGCCATACTTGGTGATCCATCGGCTGTATTTCAGGAAGTCAGGGGCGGAAGCTCTTTCTTCCACTCCGTAGCGATATGTTGTCGCGGAGATACCGCTCCCCCCCCGGGCCGTCGACCGTGATCGTTTGATAATCGGATCCGACGGTATCGTAGGTGTAGTCCCAGGTGAAATATTCCGAGCCGTTTTTCCTCTGGACCTTCTTGAGCGCGCCCCATTTCCCGTCTTCCTCGAAATAGGAAATGGCCGTCTCCTTGAGAGGATAGCCAGCCCACGTCATGTCCTTTTCGTTGCTGACATAGGTCATCATATATTTCGACCTGAACAGGGGGTGGTCTTCATGGAAATAGGTCAATTGCCTGGCGCTTTTAGCGGAAGTCGAACCATTTATGAAGAAACTCAGCTTAGTCGGAAGTCCGTACAACATGAACCGCTCATAAGAATATTCCGTCTTGAGAGTCGAGTTACCGGTTCGGCTCTCCGTCACCGAAGAGACGAGGGGCCCTTTGGCTACGCCCATGCTTATGCCAAGGACCGTCCAGCCAGTCGTTGATATCTGGTAATTCGTCCAGACAGTCGCAGCCGAGGAGCTTCCATCGCTAGTGGCACAAGCGATTTGGAGGCCGATCCTCCAGCGGTTGGCGCTCACGCTCTCATAGCCATAGTGAGTCGAGGAAACACCATATTCCGGCCCAACGACGGAGGTTTGGCCGGTGCTCTCGCCCTGATAGGTCGGGTAGGTGTAATTCCAGGCCTTGGATTGCTCGCCCGTGTTGAACGTGATCCGCTTCTGGCTCACGACCTTCGAGATAAGCTCGATGGTGTTGAAATGGAAGCTGTGGTTTTCGTAAGAGTATTCCAGTACCCCTCCATAACTCGTCGTCACACCGGTCAGCTCGTAGTTGAAGTCCGAACCGTCGTTATATACGAAGGTGGTCGGCGGGAGCAGCGCCGCCTCCTCCTCTTCCAACTTGGGCGGCGTGAAGCTCTCGAGCTTATAGAAACCATTGGAGAACGAGCCGACGGAATAGCTGCAGATCACGTCTTGGGTGTCATCGGAGTTTCTGATCCGAATCTCCGCCAACTTGGCCGGGTCATTTCCTTGGTACGACTTGACAAATCGGACCTCCCGGCCCATGCCGTCGGTGATCTTCGAGATTGAACGGTGAGCATCATAGACGTCGTACTCGATGTCGATGAAGTTCCCCAGGGGGTCCTCGATCCTGGTAACCATATAGACGGTTTCTGAGCCGCCCGCCAGAGGCAGGGTAGCAATGTTGCCGAAGGTCCAGACGACGCCGTTCTGGAAGTAGAGTTTGGGATCTTCTCCCTGCTTACAATAATACTTAAGGAAATCTCTTGTTATTCGATAATTCGATCCCCATAGATACCCGGGAATGGCCGGAAATGCTTTCTCGCATCGGCCATCTGGGAACTCGATGACGGGGGTGCTCGAGTAGGCATTGTGGACCATGCCCAAATGCATGGTCCAGCCGATGCCGACCATGGATTTGGGATAGGCCTGGACGGTTGGATTCTGCTGGGTGCTGGGCCTATCGTAGAGGACCTTCGAGTTATAGACGCGCCAGACCTCGATATTCAGCCCGTTAGCGCCAGGCAGGAAGATATCTCTGTAGCTCAGGGTGAGGTTGCCGGTGAACAGATCCACGCTCTCTTCGGGCAGAGAGGAGTAAGCGCCGCGGCCGGGAACGATCCCCGTGCGGTCGAACACCCCGGATTGCCCCTGGATCTCCGGGGCGACAATCGCTAAGAAGCCGAACGAGAACGCTAACAGTAGAAATCTGCGTGAAATTGGCATCGGACCCCCCTTTACGGATTCCGGATGCATCGGTAATAAAAGGACGAAATCGAGATGAGGACGCAAGATCTGAAGGGTTTAGGCGCCGGAAGGAAGGAAGGAAGGAAGGAAGAGACGCAGAAAGTTCGAACGCGCCCGACACGCGTCCATGGTTAATCCCCTGTGGATTCAGCCTAGATCAGCCGGATGAGGTTGTCAAGGTCCGGGCGGACCTAACTATAAACCGATGCCGCCCGGCTATTCGGCCCAGCCGAGCTTTTCCTTGACCAGGTCGAAGTAGCCGCGGCGGGGCGAGGTGACGAGCTGGAGCTCGTATGCGGCCTTGCGGATCTCGACCGAGTCGTCGTGCTCAAAGACGCCGCCGCGCTGGCCGTCGAGGGTCAGGTAGACCTCTTCCCCGCCGGTCAGCAGACGGACCGTGATCACCGACGTCGCCGGCACGGCCAGGGGCCGGAAGGAGAACGTGTGGGGACAGATGGGCGTCAGGACGATGGCCGGCACCTGAGGATGGAGGATGGGGCCGCCGGCCGAGAGCGAGTAGGCGGTCGAGCCGGTCGGGGTCGAGACGATCAGGCCGTCGGCCTTGAGCCGGGCCACGTCCCGGCCGTCGATGCCGATCGCGAGCTCGACCATCCGGGCCTTGGCGCCCTTGGTGACGACGACGTCGTTCAGGCAAAAAAAGGCCTCGGTCCGGGTCCGGGCCTCGACCATCCAGCGGCGGCTGACGATCTCGCCGTCCTCGCCGAGGAAGCGGTCGAGGGTCGGCGTCGCTTCCTTGACCGTGATCTCGGTCAGGAAGCCCAGCCGGCCCAGGTTGACGCCCATGACCGGCACTCCGGCCTTGGCCGCGAGGTGGGCGACGCTGAGGAGCGTCCCGTCGCCGCCCAGGACGACGACCAGGTCCGAGGCGCCGGGGACGGCCTCCCGGGCCAGGCCGTCGGGACGGCCGAGCTTGCGGGCCGCGAACTCCTCGAGAACGCAGACGATCCCCCGCGCTTCGAAATAGGCGACGACGGTCTTGAGGACCTCGTCGACGCCGGGCGCGTGGGGCTTGATGACGATGCCGGCTTTGCGCACGCTAGTCATGGCTCGTCTCCTCCTTGATCCAGGCTCCGACGGAGCCCGCGTTGAGGTCCGGGCTCCCTTTGATCCACCGGACGAAGAACTCGACGTTCCCCTTCTGCCCGTGGGTCGAGCAGCGGATGAGGCCGGCCGGGCCGAAGCCGAGCTCGCGGGCCCCGGCCACGACCCGGGCCAGGACCTCGGCGTGGACGGCCGGGTCGCGGACAACACCCTTCTTGCCGACGTCCCTGGGCCCGGCCTCGAACTGGGGCTTGACGAGCGAGACGAGCGTCCAGTCCCCCGGGATCCGGGCGAGCGCCGGCAGGATCTTGAGGACGGAGATGAAGGACACGTCCATGGTGACGAGGGCCGGCGCTTCCGGGATGTCTTCCGGCGCGAGCTCGCGGGCGTTCTTTTCGAGAGTGACGACCCGGGGGTCCTTGGTGAGGCCCCAGTCGAGCTGCTTCGTGTCCACGTCGACGGCGTGGACACGAACCGCGCCGCGCTGGAGCAGGCAATCGACGAAGCCTCCCGTCGAGGCGCCGATATCGAGCGCGATCCGGCCTCTGACGTCGATGCCGAACCGGTCGAGGGCCTCCGCGAGCTTGAGCCCGCCGCGGCCGACATAAGGCAGGGGATGGGCGACCTCGAGGGGCGCTTCGGCGTCGACGAGCTCTCCCGGCTTGAAGACCTTCCGCCCGCCGGCCGTGACCAGCCCGGCCATGATCAACGCCTGGGCCTTCTCGCGGCTCGGCGCGAGGCCCCGGTTGGCCAGGAGCTTGTCGGCGCGTTCCTTCATCTCCGCCTCAGGAGCGGGGCGCTTCGCAGAACTCCCTGATCTTCCGGACGAGCCCGGGGACGTCGAGGCCGAGCGCCGCCCGGATCTCCTCGGACTTGCCCAGCGCGTAGGGAGCGACCGGCAGGCCGAGCGAAAGGAACCGGATGTCGAAGCGGCCCTCGCGGTCGAGGAGCTCGCGCACGGCGCTCCCGGCGCCGCCCTCGACGACCCCGTCCTCGACGGTCACGATCGTCCTCCCCGGCCCGGCGAAGCGGAGGAGCGTGTCCCGGTCGAGGGGCTTGACGAAGCGGGCGTTGACGACGGCGAACGAGCGGCCTTCCTTCTCGAGCTCCTTGGCGGCCTCGACCGCCGGGCCGACCATATTGCCGACCGCGAAGATGAGGTCCCGCCCGTCCTTCGCGACCTCGCTCCGGCCGAGCGGCAGGACCTCGAGCGGCGCGTCGAGCGGGACGCCCAGGCCCTTGGCCTTAGGGAAGCGCACCGAGGCCGGATGGCCGTAGGCCAGCGCCGACCAAAGCATCTGCCGCAGCTCGCTCTCGTCCTTCGGGGCCATAACGATCATGTTCGGCATCGTCCGGAGATAGGCGATGTCGTTGACGCCCTGGTGGGTCGGCCCGTCGTCGGGGACGACGCCGGCCCGGTCGAGGACGAAGACGACCGGCAGGTCCATGAGACAGACGTCGTGATAGACCTGGTCGTAGGCCCGCTGGAGGAAGGTCGAGTAGATGGCCACGACCGGCTTGAAGCCGGAGATGGCCAGGCCCGAGGCGAAGGTCACGGCGTGCTGCTCGGCGATGCCGACATCGAAGAACTGGCCGGGGAGCTTCTCGGAGAACTCCCGCAGGCCGGTGCCCTCGCCCATGGCCGCGGTGATGGCCACGATCTTGGCGTCCTTTCCGGCGATCTCGATCATGGCCCGGCCGAAGACGCTCGAATACGACGGCCCCCACTCCTTGCTGAGGGGCTCGCCGGTCGCGATCTGGAACGGCCCCGCGCCGTGGAACTTCTCGGGGCCGAGCCGGGCCGGCGGGTAGCCCCGGCCCTTCTGGGTCACGCACTGGATGAGGACCGGCCCGTCGTAGGTCTTGGCCGTTTCGAAGGCCTCGACGAGCGACCGGATGTTGTGGCCGTGGACCGGGCCGATGTAGCGGATGCCGAGCTCCTTGAAGACGAGGCCGGGGAAGAGCGTCTTCTTGACCAGCTCCTCCAGGGCCCGGCCGCCCTTGATCATCGCCTCGCCCAGCGGCATCCGCCGGAGGACCGACTTGGCTTGGTCCTTGATTTGGATATATCGCTGGCCGGAAACGAGATACGAGAAGTATTTCGACCAGGCCCCGACGTTGATCGAGATGGACATCTCGTTGAAGTTGAGGACGATGATCAGCCGCTCGCGGAGGTGGCCGATCT
>CAYOYQ010000049.1:0-16572 GCA_964408215.1 uncultured Eubacteriales bacterium | reverse complement strand
CGCTGCGGTGAAACTTCACGCCGTCCCGGTCCGGAGCCAGATCTTAGGTCTCCGTACCGAGGCCGGCTATTTCACCGCTTTATGCTCACTCCGGGATGCCCCTCGGCCCCTTGTTCCGTGGCCTCACATGCTTTGTTGCCATCAGCGGGAGGATGTGGCCAGAAGGAAAATTAAGGTCAGGGCGTTGAGGACGGCCAGGCGGAGGATGAGGGCGGGGATGCCGAAGAGCGGGATGAGCAGGGCGGACGCGACGACGGCCCCGGAGAACGAAGCGACAAGGTCGACGCCGTAGCCGAGCCCAGGGTGGGCGATGTCGCTAAGAACGAGCCTATTGGCCGCTATGAAAAGGTAGCCGCTCAAGGCTCCGAAAAGCACGAGCAGGGCGAAGGGCATCGGCTCGCCGCCGCGCCCCGGCAGGGCCCCATAGGTGACCAGGAGCAGGACGACGAATCCCAGCTGGACGAGGGGAAGGTCGGCCCGCCCCGGCCTCTTCCTCCGCCGGCCGAGGGCCGCGCCGAGGACGAGCCCGGCCATGAAAGAGGCCAAGAGCAGCGGGATCTTCCCGTAGACATAACCGAAGTTGGCCTGGAAGGCGATGAGCAGGGCGACTTCGACGACGATCGAGGTGAAGCCCATGACGGCCACGGGCACCAAGGACCGCGAGGCTCCGCGCTTGAAGCCCAAGCCAAAAAGAACCAGGGCCAGCGCGGCCGCGATGAGCGGCGCCTCTAAGAACCAGAAGGAGGGGACCCTGCCCGCCGTCTGAAGAAGACGCGCCTGGAGGCCGCCGAATTGGCCGGCCCAGAGCAGGGACTGGAAGTAGTAGCTGACCGGGGCCAAGTCCCGATTGACCTTCGCTCCCTCGAGGGAGGCGGTCCTCAGGGCGGAGGCCAATTGGCCGACGCGGGCGGGATCGAGCCGGAAGGGCAGCATGGCCGGGCTGACATAGGTCGTCTTCAGGTTGAGGCTCGCGATCCTGGCCGCGAGCGACGCGGGGTCGACCGTGAGAGGCCGGACCGAGGCCAGGACGACGGTGCTTGTCCCGGGGATGACGGCAACCTCGGGAAAGACCTGCCGCAAGGTGCCGACGATCGAGGCCAGGAACCGGGCGAACGTCCCGCTGACGTAGTTCTCGGCGCCGGTCAGGACGAAGCTGAGAACGCCTTCGGGCTCGAGCTTCTCCCGGGCCTCAGCGTAGAATTCGCGGGTGTAGTACCGGTTGACCTGGGCCGTGGCCGGGTCCGGCAGATCGAGCAGGATGGCATCGTATCGCTCCGGCGTCCGCTCGAGGAAGGCCCGCCCGTCGCTGGCGAAGATGCGGACCCGAGGATCGTCGAGGGCCCTAAGAGCCGGAGGGGGGAGATATCTCCGAGCCAACCGGATGACCGCGGGGTCGAGCTCAACGCCGACGAGGCCCGTCACCGGGTATTTCAGGACCTCTTCGACGCAGCCGCTCGCCGTCCCTCCGATGAGCAGCACTCGGCGGGGCCGGTCGCGCTGGAGCATGGCGAAGTGGACGGCGTCCTCGGCCGCGCCGAGAGTCGGGCGGCTGAAGACGGCCAGGCCGCTGTCATAAAACGTCGTCTGCTCCGCGTTCCGGACGACCAGGAGCTTGCCGTAGGGAGAGTCCTCGGCCGCGACGAGTTCGAAGGGCTTCCAGGCCGTCCGGAGGGCCGGCCGGTCGGCGACCGCCAAGCCGGCCGAAACGAGGAGCGCCGCCGCGACGAGCGGTCTCGCCCGGCCCGGCTTCAGCGCGACCAGGGTGACGAGCGCGGCCCCGCCGGCCACGACGGCCGCCCCCCGCCAATCGGCGAGGGTCGGCACGAGCAGGAAATGGACGAGGAGGCCGGCCGCGGCCGCTCCGGCCGATTCGAGAAGGTAAACTCGGGGAACATCGTCGCCGAGAAGGCCGGCGTTCAGGACGAAGGCGTGTCCCAGCGGAAAGCTCAAGGCGAAGCCCAGGACGAGGGCGAAGCCGAAGGCCGGCACGAGCCCGGTCGTCTCGGCCGGGAGGAGGCCCATGAGCTTGTGGGAGAACCGCAGCAGCGCGAGGCCGCCGCAGAAGAGGATGACCGCCGCGCCGTAAAGGCCGGCCAGCCGCGCCGTCCCCTTCGCGGCTCTCCAGCCGGGATTCGCCAGGCTGCCCAGCCCTCCCCAGAGAAGCCAGGAGCCGAGCAGGAGGCCGAAGGTGAGCTCGTTGCCTGTGAACTCGGCCGCGAACTCCCTGAGGAGATAGATCTGGAACGCGGCGGCCATGAAGCCGAGCAGAAAGGGCGGCAGGCCCGCGTTCAGGCCCAGAGGCCCGGGATCGCCGTCCCGCACGATGCGCACTTCCCCTTCTTCAGCCGGACCGCTTCGATCGAGTAGCCGACCCTCTGGATGACCGTCCCGCCGCAGCTCGGACAATACGTGCTCTCGGCCTTGTGGCCGGGGACGTTGCCGATATAGACGAACCGCAGCCCCTGGCCCAGGGCCGTCTCGCGGGCGGCCTCGAGCGTCGAGAGCGGGGTCGGCAGCAGGTTCTTCATGAGGTACATCGGATGGAAGCGGGAGAAGTGGAGAGGGACGTCCGCCCCGGCCGTGTCGCGGACCCAGCGGGCCATGTCGCGGAGGTCCTCCGGCCGGTCGTTGAGCGTCGGGATGACGAGGTAGACGATCTCGAGCCAGACCTTCGACCGGGCCACCGTCCGGATCGTCTCCAGCACCGGCTTGAGCGCGCCGCGGACGTAGGTCTTGTAGAAGCTCTCGCTGAACCCCTTGAGGTCGACCTTGACCGCGTCGACGACGCCGAGGAGGTCGGTCAGGGGTTCGGGGTTGATGTGGCCGCCCGTCACGACGAGGCTGCGCACGCCGCGTCGCCGGGCCCGCTCGGCCGTATCGTACATGTATTCGAAAAAAACCGTCGGCTCGGAATAGGTGTAGGCGATCGAGGGGCATCCCGAAGTGACCGCCCGGGCGGCCGCGGCCTCCGGCGGGAAGTCGAAGTGCTCGATCTGCTCGGCCCGGACCTGGGAGATCTCCCAGTTCTGGCAGAACTTGCAGTTGACGTTGCAGCCGGCCGTGGCCATCGACAGGGCCGTCGTCCCGGGCAGGACGTGGAAGAACGGCTTCTTCTCGACGGGATCGACGTTGAGGGAGCAGACCCTGCCGTAGACGAGCGTGTAGTACGTCCCGCCCTGGTTCTCCCGGACGCCGCAGTAGCCCCGTTCCTTGTCGCCGAGCCGGCACAGGCGCGGGCAGAGGCGGCACTCGATCTCGCGGTCGGGGAGCTTCGTGTAATAGCGTGCCTCGACCTTGGACAGGGTGGGGCCCGGCTCCTGCGCCGCCAGCCGCTCGCAGAGCGACGGGAGACCGGCGCCGAGGGCCAGGCCGGCCCCGGCCGCGCCGCGAAGGAAGCCGCGCCTGTTCACGGCCCGGCCTCCACGGTCTTCTCGACGACCTCGGCGGCCGATCGGCCGAGGCCCATCTTCTCGGCCGTCGCCAGGTAACCGGGCGGCCGGCCCTCGGCCTCGAGCGTCGGCAGGCCGGCCTCTTGCCGCAGCCGGTCGATGATCCTCCAGCCGGCGGCATCGGCGGCCACGGGGTCGAGGCTGAAGACGAGCCCGCCGAACTTGGCCGACCACCGGGCATGGTAGGAGGGGCCCCGATGGAACTGGACGGCGAGGGCGTCGATCACGGTCAGTCTGTGACGGGACTTGACCGGCGGGGCGTCGAAGACCTGGGCGACGAACGGGTCGCAGCGGTCGTCGTGATACTTGTTCGGATTGTGGATGGCCCCGAAGTAGTTCTTCATCCCCGCCGTCACCCCGGCCAGGCCGTGGTCCTTGAGGATGGCCAGGCTGATCGAGGCCGTGACCGTCTCGGTGAGGATGCGGGAGAAGAGGCTGCCGACATCGAGGTGCGAGAGGGGCTCGCTCTCGTAGCCGGCGCCGGCGGCGTCCGTGCCGTAGACCCGGACGCCGGAACGGCCCGTATTGACGGCGTAGCCTGCGTCACGGAGCTCGCGCGTCGTCCGGTCCCAGATGACGATGTCCTTCGCCGCGACCCCGCCGCGGACGAGGCAGCCCGCGAGGGCGTGGGCGACCTCAGGCCGGGTGCTGATGGCCTTGCCGCCGATGGTGTTGACCTTGATGCCGACCCGGTCGCCGGGCCGGAACAAGGCCGCGGCGGCCCGGGCCTCCTCGCGTTCGTCCGCGAGCTCCAGGAAACCCCGGACGAACATGCGCGCGACGACGGCGGGATCGAGCGCGCCGGCCGCCGTCCAGACGGCGGGCGACCTGACGACGACGACGCGCGAAGAAGCCACGCTCTCCATGATGGCCCTTTTGCGGGGGGCTGTCAAACCTCCCTCAGGCGCTGCGGCGGGGCGCTTGCCAAGGGGAAAAGCCTCCGCTATAGTAATCGCAAGGGACCGTATTGGAGGTCGAGAAATGAAGGACTTGCGCGCGTCGATCGGAGCGGCCGCGGCCGTCGCCCTGGCCGCGTCGATCCTCCTCAATCCCGCTGCGGCCGGAACTCAGGAGCGCCGGGGGAGCCCGGAGCTCGCCGCCCTCGCGCCCCGCCTCGACGGGTGGGCGCTCACCGAGGCGGCCCGCAGCTATTTCCCGGACGATCTCTTCGAGTACATCGACGGCGCCGCCGAGAGCTACCTCGGCTACGACTTCCGCGAGCTCCTTGTCGCCGACTTCGGGAAGACGGCGAGCGACGCGACGATGACCCTGGAGATCTACGACATGGGGACACCGCTCAATGCGTTCGGCATCTACGGGGCGGAGCGCTATCCGGACAACGCCGGCGTCGCCGTGGGGGACCTGGGCTATGCCGAGGGGGAAACGCTGAACTTCCTGGCCGGACGGTTCTACGTGAAGATGCTGGCGTTCGGGCTGGGGGAGGGGACCGGGCCTTTTCTCCGCCAGACCGGGCTGAAGGTCGCCGCGGCGATCAAGCCGAGCGGCGAGCTGCCGGTCCTCGTCCTCGCCTTCCCGAAGGACGGCCTCGTCGCCCGGAGCGAGAAGTACATCAAGCAGAACTTCATGGGCTACGAGTTCCTCCGGGACGGCTATGTCGCGTCCTATGAGGCCGGCGGGCGGGAGATCGAGGCGTTCTTCATCGACGGCAGGACGGAGAAGGAAGCCGAGACGATGAAGGCCCGGCTCCTCGCCGCCCTGGCCGCCGACGGCTCGTCCCCCGAGACGTTCCCGTTCGGCGTCCATGTCCGCAACCGCTTCGGCCAGCACCTCTTCCTCGGACAGGTCGGTCCGGTGCTGTGCGGGGCGATGCGCGTCCCCGAGGGCCTCGAGGCTTCCGGCCAGGCGCTTCTCCGGGCCCTGACCGTCGCCCTGGCCGACCGGCTGGCGGAGAAATAGGGCGAGGCCGGGATCGAGGGCGCAGGAAGGGGGTCCGTGGACGACAACAGGTATTTCCGGATCGCCCTCGGCGTCCTGGTCCTGTTCATCGCCGGCCTCGTCGTCAAGCTAGCCCGGCCGGTCCTCATCCCGTTCATCCTGGCCGTCTTCCTGTCCTTCCTCATCGACCCGGTCCTGACCTTTCTAACCCGGTGCCGCTGCCCGCGGCCGGGCGCGATCGTCATCACCCTGGCCCTCATGCTCGTCTCGCTCTATCTCTTCGGCGTGCTGGCCTATTCGAGCGGCAAAGCCCTCGTCGCCGAGCTGCCCCAGTACCAGGACCGCCTCTCGTCGGTAGCCCATTTCCTTGAAAAAGGCGTGGGGCCCTTCAAGGTCGATCTCTCCGCCGCCCTCCAGAGCCTCGACATCGGCAAGGCCGGCGCCTTCATCCTCAAGTCCATCGGGCCCTTCTTCGGCCTCATCGGCAAGCTCCTGCTGGTGTTTCTCTTCCTCACCTTCATCGTCGCCGGCCGGGGCCGTTTCGCGGCCAAGGTGGCCGGGGCCCTCGGCCAAGGCCGGGCCGGGCAAGCGCAGGAGATCCTCGCCGCGATCGACGCCCAGATCCGCAAGTATCTGGTCATCAAGACCGCCATCAGCGCCGCCAACGGCCTCATGGTCTGGCTCGTCCTCCTGGCCTTCGGCGTGGACTTCGCGGGGCTCTTCGGACTCGTCGCTTTCTTCCTCAATTATATCCCCAACATCGGCTCGTGGGTGGCCACCATCCTGCGGGTGTCCTTCGCGTTCTTCCAGTTCGGGACGTTCTGGACGCCTTTCTGGGTCCTCGTCGTCACGAACGGCCTGGATCTCGTCCTGGGGAACGTCATCGAACCGCGGGTCACGGGCAAGGGCCTCGGCCTCAGCCCGCTGCTCGTGTTCTTCTCTCTCGTTTTTTGGGGTTGGCTGTGGGGGATCCCGGGGATGATCCTCTCGGTGCCGCTGACGGCGGTCATCAAGATCGTCTGTCAGAACGTCCCGGCCCTGCGGCCGGTCGCTGTCCTGATGGGCTCCTGACGGAGGCCCGGGATCAGGTCAGGCTCAGGTCCTCGGCCTCGATGACGAAAGCCTCGGACGACAGGCGCTTGAATTTCCGGCCCAGGAGGGACTTCAAGGCCTTCTCGGCCGCGGCCTGTTCGGCGGTCTTCTTGGAAGCCCCCTTGGCCTTGGCCCGGCCCCGCCCGCCGAAGCGGACCTCGACGAGGAACGTCCGGTCATGGGCCGGTCCCTTCTCGGAAAGCAGACGGTAGTCGGGGGCGGCCAGGCCGGCCTTCTGGCAGATCTCCTGGAGAGCGGACTTGGCGTTGTTGATCGTCTGCGAGCCCCGCTTGATGGGCTTCAGGGCCGGCCCGATCCGGGACCAGACGAAGCGCTTGGCGGCTTCCGACCCGCCGTCGATATAGATCGCTCCGGCCAGGGCCTCGAACGCCCCGGCCAGGATGGACACCTTCCTGCGGCCGCCGCTCCGCTCCTCGCCGCGCCCGAGCCGGATGGCCTTGTCGAGCTTGATCGCCCGGGCCAGCTCGGCCAGGGCCAGCGTGCTCGTCGCCGAGGCCTTGAGCTTCGATAGCTCGCCCTCGTTCCGTCCGGGATAGGCGGTCCAGGCGTATTCGGCGGCGAAGAGGCCGATGACGGAGTCGCCCAGGAACTCCAGGACCTCGTTGTCGTCGGGCGCGTCGGGAGCGACCTCGTAGGCGCAGGAGCTGTGGGTCAGGGCCCGGAGGAGCAGGGCCCGGTCCTTGAAAGGATGGCCCGCGGCCTTCTCCAGGCGTTCGATCGTCCTGTCGTCGGGCCCGGTCCTCTTCACGTTCGGCCCTGGCCTTTGAAGGGATAGGCGACCCGGCCGGCGACGATGGTCATGACCGGGGCGCCCTTGAGGGTCCAGCCGTCGAAGGGGGTATTGCGTCCTTTGGATTCGAACAGGGTCTTGTCGACGGTGACCGTCCGGGCGAGGTCGAGGAGGGTCAGGTCCGCGTCGGCCCCGGCCGCGATCCGCCCTTTCGCCGCGAGCCCCAGGATCCGGGCCGGGGCGGTCGTGAACGCCTCGACGAAGCGGGCGAGCGGGACGAGGTTCCGGGCGACGAGACGGTCGAGGATGAGCGGGACGGCCGTCTCGAGCCCGACGATGCCGAACGGGGCCTGGGCGAAGTCCCGGGCCTTTTCCGCCTCGGTGTGCGGGGCGTGGTCGGTGGCGATGGCGTCGACGACCCCCGTCCTCAGCGCATCGACGAGGGCGGCGGCGTCGGCGGCCGCGCGGAGCGGCGGGTTCATCTTGAAGTCGGGATCGGGCCCCGGGATGTCCTCGTCCTTGAGCAGCAGGTGATGGGGCGTCGCTTCGGCCGAGACCCTGACGCCGCGCCGCTTGGCCGCCCCGACGAGCCCGACGCCGCCCGATGTCGAAAGGTGGGCGATGTGGACCCGGACGCCGAGCTCCCCGGCGAGGGCGATGTCCCGGGCGACGACGATATCCTCAGAGCCCGAAGGGATCCCCGGAAGGCCGAGGCGGGCCGCCGCTGCGCCGGCGTGCACGACCCCGCCCTCGGCCAGGGCCTCGTCCTCGCAGTGGTCGATGACCAGGCTCCCGGCCGCGGCCGCCGCGGCCAGGGCCCGGCGCATGATCGCCTCAGAGGGGACCGGCCGGCCGTCATCGGAAAACGCCACGGCCCCGGCGGCGACGCAGGCGGCCATGTCGACCAGCTCCTCGCCCCGGCTGCCGCGGGTGACCGCGGCGATCGGGCGGACATCGGCCAACCCGGCCCGGCGGGCTTCGGCCCGGATCCAGGCGGTCAGCTCGGGGCCGTCGTTGACAGGGTCGGTGTTGGGCATGGCGCAGACCGTCGTGAAGCCGCCGCGGACGGCGGCCCGGACGCCCGTGGCGATCGTCTCCTTGGCTTCGTACCCCGGTTCCCGGAGGTGGACGTGCATGTCGATGAGGCCGGGGACGACGACGAGGCCGTGGGCGTCGACCGTCGCCGTGTCGGCCGGCGGGTGCAGGTCCGGTCCGACGGCGGCCACGCGGCCGCCTTCGATGAGGACGTCCAGGACGCCGTCGGTTCCCGACGCGGGGTCGACGACCCGGCCGCCTCGGACGAGCAGTCTCACCGTTTCCTCGCCCCGCCCGTCCGCGCCGGCTCGACGATGACGACCTCTTCGATGCCGTCCATCTCCTTGAGCCGGACCCGGACCAGCTCGCGGCGGGAGGTCGGCAGGACCTTGCCGACGTAGTCCGGGCGGATGGGCAGCTCCCGGTGGCCCCGGTCGATGAGAACGACGAGCTGGATCGACCGCGGCCGGCCCTTGTCGATGATGGCGTCCATGGCCGCCCTGATCGTCCGGCCGGTCATCAGGACGTCGTCGACGAGGAGGATGTCCTTCTTGTCCACGGCGAACGGCAGCCCGGCCGGCTTGGCGGCCGTTCTGGACCGGGCAGCCGGGAGGTCGTCCCGGAACCGGGTGATATCGATCATGCCGACGGGGACATCGATGCCCTCGAGCCCAGCGATGAGCGAGGCGATGCGCTTGCCGACGGCGATGCCACGTGTCTTGACCCCGACGACCGCCAGGTTCCTGAGGTTCCGGTTCCGCTCGATGACCTCCGTCGCCACGCGGGCCAGGACACGACGGATCTTGGTGGCGTCCATGATCCTGGCTTTGGTCTTTTCTTGCATCGGTTCACTCCTCGGTCGGGATCCCGTGCATGAACATGCATGAACCCCGGGAAAATGTCAATGCCGGGCGGCGAACCAGGCCCGGGCCTCCGCGCAGTCCTTCTTGATCCGTTCGGCGAGCGCTTCGGCGCTACGAAACGACCGGGTCGGTCGCAACTTACGGAGGAAACGGACCGTCACCGGGGCCCCGTACAGGCTGCCGCGGAAGCCCAGAAGGAGCGTCTCGACGCTGAGGGGGTGCGGCCCGAAAGTCGGGTTCGTGCCGACGCTCGTGAGGGACGGGTGGACGCGGCCGCGCCAGACGGTCTCGGTGATGAAGACGCCTTCAGGCAGGATCTCGCTCGACGTCGCCAGGTTGGCCGTGGGAAAGCCCAGGCGCCGGCCCCTCCGTTCGCCGCGAACGACGCGGCCGCGGACCTCGTAGGGCCGCCCGAGAAGCCGGGCCGCCTCGTCGACCCGGCCCCGCTCGAGGAGGCTTCGCACGGCCGTCGAGCTGATGACGCGGCCGTTCCTGCGGGCCGGGGGAACGATCCGGACCCGCAGGCCGGCCCTCTCGCCGAGCCTCTTCAGCAGAGCGACGCCGCCGCGCCGGCCGCGGCCGAACCGGAAGCTCCGGCCGACGACGACCTCGCGGGCCCCGAGCCGGCCGCGGAGGGTCCGCTCGACGAATTCTCCGGGATCAAGGCGGGCGAAGGCCGGGTCGAAGGGCGTGACGACGACGGCGTCGATGCAGGTCGCCCGGAAACGCTCCAGGCGGGCCTCCGGCGTGTCGATCATCCGGACCGACGACCGGCCCAGGGCCCGCTCGGGATGAGGGGCGAAGGTCAGGACGAGCGAGCGCAGGCCTCGGGCGCGGGCGGCCGCGCAGAGCCGGTCGAGGATCTTCCGGTGGCCGAGATGGAGACCGTCGAAATTCCCCACGGCCACGGCGGCCGGGCGAGGCGCGAGGCGGGGATCGTCGAGGCCGCGATAGAGGACCATGCGCTACATCTTGACGATCTCGGCCTTCTTGAGATAGGCCATCTTGAGCTGGTCGATCGCGCCGTCGAGGAACTTTTGCTCTTCGGGCTCCAGGTTGCCCTTGGTCCGGTCCCTGAGCAAGTCGAGGAGATCGATATTCCTCTTGGCCAGGCCCGGATTTTCGGTGAGCTGGTTTGTCGCCGGGTCCTCGACGAGGCCGAGCTGGATGAGGGCGGGCAAATAGAGGAGGATGACGACCGAGCTGAATTCGAGGGGCGGCAGGAACTCCTCGGCCCCCGGGGCGCCGGCGTCGGTCCTCGGTTTCTTTTCGTCTTCGGTCATGGGATCATCCTTTTTTTGCCGGCGCCGGAGGATTCCGAAGCCGTATTTTTGCGGTGAACGAGCGCGGCCTTGATGAACTCGTCGAGGTCGCCGTCGAGGACCCGGTCGGTGTCGCCCGTTTCGACGCGCGTCCGCATGTCCTTGACCATCCGGTAGGGGTGCAGGACGTAGGAGCGGATCTGGTTGCCCCAGGCGATGTCGGACTTGGCGTCCTCGAGCTTCTCCAGCTTGGCGTTCTGCTTCATCTTCTCGAGCTCGTAGAGGCGGGCCTTGAGGATCTTCATGGCCATGGCCTTGTTCTTGTGCTGGGAGCGCTCGTTCTGGCACTGGGCGACGATGCCGGTCGGGATGTGGGTGATGCGGACGGCCGAGTCGGTCCGGTTGACGTGCTGGCCGCCGGCCCCGGAGGCCCTGTAGGTGTCGATGCGGAGCTCCTCGGGATTGATGTCGACCTGGATGTCCTCGTCGACCTCGGGAGAGGCGAAGACCGCGGCGAACGAGGTGTGGCGGCGCTTGTTGGCGTCGTAAGGCGAGATGCGCACGAGCCTGTGGACGCCCGCCTCCTGGCTGAGGTTGCCGAAGGCGTAATCGCCCTCGATCCGGATCGTCGCGCTCTTCAGGCCGGCTTCTTCCCCGGGCTGGTGGTCGAGGACCTCAGTCTTGAAGCCCTTGCGCTCGGCGTAGCGGAGATACATCCGCAGGAGCATCTGGGCCCAGTCCTGGGACTCCGTCCCGCCGGCCCCGGGGTGGATGGTCAGGATGGCGTTGCGGGGGTCGTCTTCATCGTAGAACAGGGCCCTCAGCTCGGCCTCCTGGAGGTCCTTGTCGAGCTTGCCGATCCCTGCTTCGAGCTCGGCCTCGACGCTCTCTCCCTCGGACGCGAGCTCGGTCAGGACCTCGAGCTCCTCCTTCAGGCCGAGGATCCTGCGGAAGAACTGGACGTCCTTCTCGAGGAGCTTCTTCTTCTGCTGGAGGGCCTGGGAGGCCTTCTGGTCCTGCCAGACCTCGGGCGAGGCCAGACGGGCGCCTATGGCTTCGAGCTCGGCGGTCTTGCGGTCGAGGTCAAAGAAAACCCCGGACCTCTTCGACCTTCTCGAAGAGGCCTTGGAGTCGGGCGCGGAGATCGGTCAGCTTATCGTTCGGGGCCATGTTCCTTGTTCCCTTCAGGGCCGGACGGCGCGGCCGCGTCGAGCGGTCAATACTGGACGACCCAGTAGTCCGTCTTCCCGCCGGCGGCGGTGTTCAGCCTGTTCCGGAGCTCGACGGCCCGGTCCCGGGAGGAGTAGCCGCCCAGCCGGACCTTGTAATTCTTCTCGCCCGCGGGGGGGTCGATGACGATGGCGGTCAGGCCCTGGTTCCTGTACTTGTCCGCGGCCGCCTGGGCCTGGGCCCGGTCGGCGACGGCCAGGACCTGGACATAATAGAGGCCTTTCGGCGGGGCCGCCGCGGTCTTCTTGGTCTCGCTCGGGGTTTTCGAGACGGGCGCCTTCGCGGTCGTATCCTTGGCCGAGGTCTTGGCCGCGAGCGACGAGGAGGACGGCGCGGCCTGTGAGGGCGCCGGGGCAGGCGGGGCGGCGGTCTTGGCCTCTTCCGTTTCGGCCTCTGTCGGCTTGATCGGCGGTTCCTTGGCGGGTTCGGCGATCTGCTGGGTGACGACCTGGGTCGGAGCCGAGAGGCGGACCTGCTTCTTGCCGACCGAGACGCCGAGCAGGAAGATGAACACCCCCAGGGCCAGGACGCCGAGGAAGATGACGACGAGGAGCGTGCTCGAGACCTGGATCTCGCGGAAGTCTTTGGTGGCCATCAGCTTGGTTTTTTCTCCTGGCCTTTATCATAGGTGAAGGCCTTGAAAAGCTCAAGGGGAAGCGGGAAGACGATGGTCGAGTTCTTTTCCGTCGCGATCTCGGTCAGGGTCCCGAGGAAGCGAAGCTGCAGGGCCTGGGGGTTCCGCGAGATGATGTCGGCGGCCTCGGTCAGCTTCTCGGCGGCCTGGTACTCGCCGTCGGCGTGGATGACCTTGGCCCGGCGCTCGCGCTCGGCCTCGGCCTGGCGGGCGATGGCCCGGATCATGTTCTCAGGCAGGTCGACCTGCTTCATCTCGACGAGGTTGACCTTGATGCCCCAGGGGTCCGTGTGCTGGTCGATGATCTCCTGGAGCGTGGCGTTGAGCTTCTCGCGCTCGGCCAGGAGGTCGTCGAGATGGACCTGGCCCAGAACGCTCCGCAGGGTCGTCTGGGCCAGCTGCGAGGTCGCGTAGAGGTAGTCCTGGACCATGACCACCGATTTGAGCGGGTCGTCGACACGGAAATAGAGGACGGCGTTGACCTTGACGGTGACATTGTCCTTGGTGATGACGTCCTGGGGCGGGATGTCCATGGTGATGAGCCGCAGGCTGATGCGGACCATTCGATCGATCGGGGCGAAGACCAGGATGATCCCGGGGCCTTTGGGCTGGGGCAGGAGCCGGCCGAGGCGGAAGATGACGCCCCGCTCGTACTCCCGCAGGACCTTGATCGAGTTCAGGATGTAGAGAACGACGATGAGGATGACGATGATCGGAAGGGTCAGAAAGTTCATGGGTCCCTCCTTGTGATTAGGCCGTTCAGGCCTTGCCGACCCGTATTTTCAAGCCGTCGAGGACGGCTACGACCTTGACCTTTTCGCCGGCCCGGACGGGCGCGTCCGCTTCGGCGTCCCAGAGCTCCCCCTGGACAAAGACCTTTCCGGCGGGGGAGAGGTCGGTCCGGGCCGTGCCGATCTCGCCGACCATGCCTTCGCGGCCGGTGGCGGGGCGGCGCCGGT
Organism: uncultured Eubacteriales bacterium; assembly: GCA_964408215.1. GTDB lineage: Bacteria > Acidobacteriota > Aminicenantia > Aminicenantales > Saccharicenantaceae > RBG-16-66-30. Next base: position 3,401 of record CAYOYQ010000049.1, on the reverse strand, counting down.
GGGCCCGGAAGACGAGGGTCAGAAGGAAGAGGACGATCCCGGCGAAGGCGATGACGACGGGCAGGACGAAGCTCAGGCTGGGCCGGAGCGCGGCGACCGGCGACTTGATGAGCATCAGCGATCCTATGATCATGGCGATGATCCCTCCGACGGCCAGCATGCCGAAGCTCTGGACCTTGATCTCCAGGACGAACAGGATGAGGGCCAGGAGGATGAGGCCCAGGCCGACGTAGTTGATGGGCAGGATCTGGAAGGCGAAGACGGCCAGAAGGAGCGAGATCCCGCCGAGGACGCCCGGCAGGACGGCCCCCGGATGGGAGAATTCGAAGTAAAGGCCGAGGAGGCCGATCATGAGCAGGATGTAGGCCAGGTTCGGGTTGGCGATGGTCAGGAGGAACCTCTGACGGAAGGTCATGGGGCGCTCGGAGACGGGCTTGCCGGCCAGGGTCAGGGTCACGGCCGAGCCGTCGAAACGCTTCACCGTCCGGCCGTCGAGCCGGGCCAGAAGCTCATCCTCCGAGCCGGCGACGAGGTCGATGAGTCGGGCGTCGAGGGCCTCCTTTTCCGTGTAGGAGAGGCTCTTGCGGACGGCGTCCTCGGCCAGGGAGACATTGCGGCCGCGCTTCTCGGCGATCGAGCGGATATAGGCCGCGGCGTCGTTGACGACCTTCTCTTCCATGGTCTTGTCCATCCCCTGGCCGGTGATCGAGACGCCGACCGGGTGGGCGGCCCCCGTGCTCGTGCCCGGGGCCATGGCGAAGACGTCCGCGGCCAGGGCGATGAACAATCCGGCCGAAGCGGCCCGTGAGCCGCTCGGCCCGACCCAGACCGCGACGGGCGTCTTGGCGTTGACGATGGCGGTGATGATCTCGCGCATCGACGTGTCGAGCCCGCCGGGCGTGTCGAGGGTCAGGAGGACGAGGTCGGCGCCGTCGCGGTCGGCCGTCTCCAGGACCTTGACGATGTATTCGGACGTGACCGGGTGGATGGGCGCATCGACCCTGATCTTGAGGACCTCCGCCGCGGCCGAAAAAGGCCAGAGGAGGGTCAGGACGAGAAGGATCTTGGCTCGCACGGCACCTCCATTATAATATCCTTGACTTTTTATTTTCAATAAATTAAAAATAGTATTCGCTTTTCGGCAAGGAGCTTTTTCGATGATCAAGAATGATATCGCCCTGGCGATCGAGAAGAAGACCGAGTACAACAGGGCCAAGTCGTTGGCGATCGTCGAAGGCGTCCTCGAATCCCTCAAGACCGCGCTCGCGAACAGGGAAAAGGTCGAGATCCGCGGCTTCGGGAGCTTCAAGGTCGTGCCGAAAAAGACCGGTTTCGGCCGTGACATCCGCCGTCAGAAGCAGATCCGCATCGAGAAGGGCCAGCGTATCAAGTTCCGCCCGGGCCAAGAGCTGAAGACCCTCCTCTCCAAAGCCAAGGCATCCTGAGCCAGAAGGGGTCAGGCCCCAAATCCTTCAATTTTCGGGGGGGGCTCGTTCGCCTTTCGCCACGGCATGAAGGGCCGCCAAAGGATCATTGAAGAATTTAGGGTCTGACCCCTTCTTATTTCAATTCGGCGTCGCGGACGAGCTGGGCGTACAACCGCTCGGCCTGCTCGACCGTCGCGGCGAGCGTCCCTGAAGCGTCGACGACGTAGTCGGCGTGAGCCAGCCTTTCTTTCCGGTTCATCTGCGCCCCGATCCGCCGCAGCGCCTCGCGCCCGCTGAGGCCGCGGAGCCGCAGGCGCCGGACCTGCTCGGCCTTGGGGCAATCGACCACGACGACCCGGTCGAACCTGCGGGCGTAGCCGGCTTCGACGGTCAGGGCGGCCTCGACGACGAAGATCCGCGGCCGGCCGCCGCTCGCGCGCTCCAGGCGCCGGGCGGCCTTTTCCTGCTCGGCCGCGACTAGCGGGTGGACGAGCCGGTCGACGAAGCGCCGGGCGGCCGGGTCGGCGAAGACGACGGCCCCGAGCCGGCCCCGGTCGACGGTCAGGTCGTCGCGAAGGATGCCGCGCCCGAAGCGGGCGACCAGGGCCTTCCAGGCCGGTTTGCGGGGGAGCATCAAGGCGTGGGCGGCCGCGTCGGCCGAAAGAACGGCGCACCCCTTGTCGGCAAGGATGCGGGCGACGACGGATTTCCCGCAGGCGATCCCCCCGGTCAGAGCGACGCGGAGGACGCTATTTCTTCTTGGTCTCTTTCCGGGCCGGGACGACTTTGAACATGTCATCGCTGAACCGGACGGCGACGCCCTGGCGCTTCGTCTTCTTGTCGGGCTTTTCGAGCCGGACGGTGATGCCTCCGACCCGCATGCGGAGCCTCTTGCCGTCGGCCAGCTTCTCGGGGAGCTCGATGTACAGGTTCAGCTTCGAGCCGACGACGACGCCTGAATCCAGGGTGAAGTAGGCCCCGCCCGAGGAGATGTTCTCGAGGTGCGTCGCTTCCTTGAACTTGGCCCCGTCGGCGAGGCTGCCCTCGATGAGCGTCTCCAGGGGGAAGTCGAACCGCCACTCCCGGCGGCGGTTGATCTCCAGGTCCTCCGGCAGGGTCTTGGCTTTCCTCTTGGTCACGGCTTTCTTCTTCGGGGCGGCTTTCTTTGTCATAACGTCCTCGCTTCCTCGCATTAGAAGAGGGCCGAATTGATGGCGTAGAGCGCCAACTGCAGCCGGCTGTGCGTGTCGAGCTTGGCGTAGATGCTCTTGATGTGCGACCGGACGGTGTTCTTGCTGATGAACATCAGCTCGGCGATCTCGTCGTTGCTCTTGCCCTGGCCGATCAGGCGCAGGACCTGGAACTCGGTCGGGGTCAGCTGGTCGAGCGTCTTTTCCTTGAGATCGCGCCCGACGACCGAGATGATCCGGTCCATGATGCTGGACATCTTGTCGCGCGGCAGCCAGATCTCGCCTTTGTGGATGCCCCGGACCGCTTCGGGCAGCTGGGTCGAGGCGTCGTTGAGGTCGAAGTAGCCGCGGGCTCCGGCGTTGATGAGGTTGACGATCTCCTCGTGGGCCGGGATGCTGCCGAGGAGCAGGAGCTCCGACTTGCCCTGGGCCTTGGAGATCTCGCGGATGGCCTTGCAGATCTCCCGGAGGTTCGGCAGGGCCTCCATGTGGGCGAAGAGGATGACCTCCGGCTTGAGCTTGCGGATCGAGTCCATGAACGACTCGATCGTGTTCTTCTCGATGTTGAGGATCTCCAGGTCCGGATCGGCCTCGAGGGCCCTCAGGATGCCGGCCAGGATGATGTCGGACGGGCAGAAGATGAGGAGGGAGATCTTCTGCGGACTGACGGCGACGGCGGGTTTCTTTTTCTCCATGCTTGCCTCGGCCCTTGCGAACGTTGGGGTCGCCCGAATCATAGTCAAAAGCTCGGGGGCTTGTCAAGCAGGGGGGGTGAGGGGGGGTG
>CAYOYQ010000048.1:0-16709 GCA_964408215.1 uncultured Eubacteriales bacterium | reverse complement strand
AGCCACGCGGACATCCCGATCATCTTCGATAATGTGACCAGGGCCATGGCCCTGGTCACATTATCGAAGATGATCGGGATGTCCGCGTGGCTGCGGCCGAGGGCCGCCCGGACGTCGACATCGTGCCAATGGAAATCCGGCGAGAACTCGACGATCTCCCGCTCCCTGTTGATGAGCCCGGCGATGGCCAGGCCGATGCCGCATATCCGGCCCTTCCGGTTCTTGAGGTGTCCGCGCAGCTCGCCGATCACGTCGGAGGTTCGCTCCATGACCCGGTCGAACCCGCCTTCGACCCGGGTCGGCGTCTTGATCTCGGCGACCACGTTGGCGTCGAGATCGGTCAGCACGCCGTAGATGTTCGTCGTCCCGAGGTCGATGCCGATGATGAAGCTGTCGACACCCGAGAACTTCAGCAGGGTCGGCTTCCGCCCGCCGTGGGACACTCCCGCCCCGATCTCCATCACCAGGCCTTCGCGAATGAGGCCGTCGATGATCCGGGAGATCGTCGGGGCGCTCAGACCGCTCCTCTTGGCGAGGTCGGCGCGGGATATGCCGTCGTTGTCCCGGACGAGATTGGTGACCTTGACCTTGTTGAGCTCGCTGATGAGCTTGGCGTTCCCGGCCCTTGTCTGGGTCTTTCGGTGGGCGATTTCTTTGAACATCATGAGCCTTATTCCAATAGTTTCGTGTGGTAACAAAGTAATCCAATAAAACATGAAATGCAACTGTTTTTTTCACCTTTTTTAAAGCTCCCAAGACCGCCGAAACGACCACGATCAGGGCCCATTTGACGATGGCGGGCGATATCGGCATAATCTCCTACCGCGTCCCTCCCGAAGGGGGATGCCGGGCGGCCCCAGGGTGCTCTGCGGCCGTCCATCCCGATCGAAGACGAGGTCCAGACGATGAAAGAGATCGGCATGCTCAATAGACAGATCGATTCGGCCCTGAACCGCCAGGGACACATGGATGAGCTCATGGTCGTCGACGCGGGCTTCCCCTGTCCGGACGAGGTCGAGCTGATCGACATCGCCCTGGCCCCGGGGAAGCCGTCGGTCCTCGAGGCGCTGGCCGAGATCGCGGCCGTGCATTCGGTGGAGAAGATCGTCTTCGCTCAGGAGACGCGGGAACACAATCCGACCCACTTCGAGAAAGCCGCCGCGGCCTTCGGCCAGGGGGTCGCCGTCGAGGTGATCCCGCACGCGGATCTGAAGAAGCGGAGCCTGGGGGTCAAGACGATCGTTCGCACGGGCGATTTCACGGCTTGGGGAAACGTGCTTCTCGTCTCCGGAGCCGGCCCCCGCTGGCAGATGGAGCGCTGACGGCGGCCGCGGCCATCAGCGGCCCGTCCGCCTTGGAACGCTCCGGCCCTCTCTCTTGTAATTTTCGAGCAACGCGGTCAGGTCCGCGACGATGTCGGGGCGCTCGGACCACCTGTCGCGGGCCTCGCCGGGATCCTCGACGAGATCGTAAAGCCGGCCGGGCGATCCCGGCACGGGCGGCGTCCCTTCGGGGACCATCCAGCCGCCCGACGTCTGATTGTCGAGGATGAGCTTCCAGCCGCCCCGCCGGATGGCGAAGGTCCCGTCCTCGGAATGCGAGACGATCGCCTCGCGCAAGGGCGGACCCAGGGTTTTCGCGGCCGCGCGGCCGCGCCGGAACAAGGCCGGCGAGATGTCGACGCTGTCCGGACCGGCCTCCGCCGGCAGGTCCGCGCCGACGATGGCGGCGAAAGTGGCCATCATGTCCGTGAGACAGATGGGCTCGTCGACCACCGCGCCGGGCTCGATCCGCCCCGGCCAGCGGACGATGAAGGGCACCCGGTGGCCGCCTTCCCAGATGTGCGACTTGAGCCCGCGCAGGGGGCCCGCCGAGAAGTGGCCGTTCGTGCCGGGATGAGGGCCGTTGTCGCTGGCGAAGACGACCAGGGTCCGGTCAACCGCGCCCTTCCGCTCCAGGGCATCCATGATCCGGCCGACGCACAGGTCGGCCAGAGCGACCAGATCGCCGCGGGGCCCGTCGCCGCTCTTTCCCTTGACCGGGTCCGGGACGAGCCAAGGCGTATGCGGTGACGAGAGCGCCAGCTCGATGAAGAAAGGCCGGCCGGGATCGGCCGCAAGGCTCGACTCCAAGAACCGGACGGCCCGGTCCGTGAAGCGGAGATCGACCTCTTCCAGCTTGAAGCCCGGCGCGATCCAGCCGCGCCGCGGGCTGCCCTCCTCCCCTTTCGAGAGGTCGTAGAACTCGGAGACCTGGCGGTCGGGTATCGCGGCCACGCGGTCGTCCTCGATGAAGGTGAACGGCCCGTCGATGGTCGAGCAGGCGGCGGTGAAGAACGCTTCGTCGAAGCCAAGCGCCGTCGGGCCGCCGTGAACGGATTTGGTGAAATCGACGTTGAGCCCGGTCGAAGGGTCGGGGTCCTGCCAGGATCCGGGGAACATCCGCTCGCCGTCCTCGAACGCGGGGACGAGGCCGTTGGCCCGCGTCCAGCCCAGCCCGAGGTGCCACTTGCCGAAGAACCCGGTCCGGTAGCCCGACGCCTTCAGGACCGAGGCCAGGGTCGGGCGGTCCGGCTCGATCAGCGGCGGGGTATAGCCGCCGATGACGCCCCTCTTGAGCCAAGTCCGCCAGGCGTACCGGCCGGTCAGCAGGCCATACCGGGTGGGAGTGCAAACGGCCGACGGAGAATGAGCGTCCGTGAAGCGGGCTCCCTCGGCGGCCAGCCTGTCGATCGACGGCGTGGGAATGCGCGAAGCAGGATTGTAGCAGCCCGCATCGCCGTAGCCCATGTCGTCGGCGAGGATCACGACGATATTGGCGCGGCGGGGCCGTCCCTTCGAGCAACCGGCCGCGGTCATTCCCATCAGGGAGGCCAGCGCGCCCGAAGAGACGCTCGCCAGACCCGCTTCTTGAAGGAACTGACGTCTTGTCCTGGATCCGAGTCGCTTCATCTATCGCCCCTTCTTCGATCCAGGGCCCGTCTCGGCCAACCGCGGAACCCGGATCGAGCCCTGGAACTCGCGCGTCCGGTTGAGTGAGGGATTCTGCAAGAATCTATTTCTTTCTTACTGTAATAAAATTAAAATATCCCTGGCATCAAGTCAAGGCCATTACTGATCAGAGCGACATGACATCGAGGTGAGAATGATCGAGATCCTGAGGCTTTTGCTTTGCGGGCTGACGTTACCGTTCGGCGTCTATTTCTTGGCCGACGTGTATAAGAAAAGGAAGGGCCTTTCCCCGGCGCCCTGGCCTTGGCTGCTGGGCACGGGCTTCGTCACCAACATGTTCGACGCCTTGGGCGTCGGAAGCTTCGCCCAGCAGACGGCGATCTTCAAGTTCCTCAGGCTGGTGGACGACCGCGTCATCCCGGGGACGATGAACGTCGGCAACACCATCCCGACGGTGGCCCAGGCCCTGATCTTCATGTCGTTCGTCCCCGTGAGCTCGGCGACGCTGGCCTCCATGGCCGCGGCGGCGCCGGCCGGGGCCGTCCTCGGGGCCGGCGTGGTGTCCAAAATGTCCCGCCGCAGGATCCGGCTGGGATTGGGCTGGGGCCTCCTGGCCGTGGCCTCGATCATGCTGGCCGACCGGCTCCGCTGGCTGCCCGTGGGCGGTGAGGCCTTCGGCCTCTCGGGCTGGAAGCTGGCCGTCGCCGTCGCGGTCGCCTTCGTCTTCGGGGCTCTCCAGACGATCGGCGTCGGTTTCTACGCCCCCTGCATGGCCACGATCTTCGCGCTCGGCATGCATCCCAAGACCGCCTTCCCCATCATGATGACCGCCACGGCCATGCTGATGGCCGCGGGGAGCGCCCGTTTCGTCAAAGAGAAGGCCTATGATCCGAAGGCCGCCCTGGCTCTGGCCCTATTCGGAACGATCGGCGTGTTCATCGCCGCATACGTGGTGAGATCCCTGCCCCTTGACGCGATGAAATGGGTCGTGTTGGGCGTCGTGCTTTATACCTCGGCCGTGATGTTCCTCTCGGCCCTCCGCACCGGGCTGGACACCGCCGCCGACAGACCGTGACGATCGGAGGGAAGGAACGAGATATGAAAAAGACATTCGCGGTGATCGTACTGGCCCTTTGCGCCGTCGAGGCCGCCGCCCAGGACGCCAAGGTCCGTTGGCCGTTCGACGCTCTGCAGAACGGCCGGACCCGTGAGACGATCAGCGGAAAGATGGACCCGGTCGAAGGTTACGCCGAAGGCGCGCCCGGGGTCCGCGGCAACGGGCTCCGGCTCGACGGCTTCACGGCGTGCGTGCGGGCGTCCGGGCCGGACCGCGTCGTCACGGGCGACGAGATCACGGTCGAGGCCTGGGTCGCCCTCGGCGAATACCCCTGGAACTGGTGCCCGGTCCTGACCTCCGAATCCGACGAGGTGAAAGGCTATCGGCTCCTGATCGGCCCTCTCGGGCAGGCCTCGCTGGAGTGCGCCATCGGCGGCCAATGGCTGGCCTGCACCAGCGGCCGGGACGCGCTCCCGCTGCGGACCTGGATGCATGTCGCCGGTGTCTACCGGGCCGGGTCCGAGATGTCCCTCTACATCAACGGGTCGCTGGTCGCGTCCAGCAGGATCTCAGGAGCGATCGCCCAGGCTAAAACCGGCTACCTCCTGGGCATGGTCGCCCGGCCGGATAAGCCCTCCGATATTCACAGAACCTGGGGGACCGTGCCGGCCTATTTCGGGCTGGACGGCATCATCGACGAAGTCGGCGTCTATGATCGCGCCCTGGCGGCCGCGACGATCAAGGAACACTCGGCCCTGTCGGGCGCCCGGAAGCCGGACATCGCGCCGCGGCGGCTGCCCACCATCGAGAAGAATCCCGGTCGGTTCGGCGCCTATTATACGAAGCTGAAGTACTATCCGGGCTGGGACCGGCTGTGGCCGGTCGACCAGGACCCCGACATCGTCGTCTGCTTCCCCGGGTCCGCCGTCAAGCTGGTCTTCTGGCGCGGCATCCGCTACGGGGCCTCGTGGGTCTCCGAGAACGAGAACTGGATGTCCGATCAGAGCGTGGAGACCTGGGAGAGCGGCGCGGCGCGGGACCCCGAGGGCTGCTTCGAGCACATGCAGGACCGGCACTGCCGGTTCTCCCACGTCCGGATCATCGAGAACACCGAAGCGCGCGTTGTCATCCACTGGCGCTACGCCCCGGTCAGCGCCTACGACCACACCTGGAACGCGGACCCCAAGACCGGCTGGGAATGCTGGATCGACGAATATTATTATATCTATCCCGACGCCAGCGCGATCCGCAAGGTCTCGTGGAAGGCCGGGACTCTCGGCGATCTCAGGCAGTTCCAGGAGACCCTGGCCCTGCTCCACCCCGGCCAGATCGTGTCCGACCTCCTGGACAAGGACTACGCGGTCGTCGCCGACTACGACGGAAAGACGGCCCGGGTCTCGTTCGTCGACGATCCCAACGTCCCGCCGTACGGCCCGTTCAGCTGGGACGTCACTCATCCCTACACCGTACAGCAGTACCAGTTCAAATCCCTGAACAAGCCTTTCATCTGCTTCGAGCCGGGCAACAAGATGTTCCTCCGCTTCGAGAACCTCGCCGCCTACGGCCGGGCCAGCGGCTGCAACCATTTTCCGGTCGGCCAGGCCCGCTGCGACGGCCGGACGACGTTGACATCGGACCGGCCTTCGCATTGCTCGAGCTTCCCGATCTCGGATCCCGTGATCCACAGTCAGGGCGACCGGGAGTATTGGACCGGGCTTTACGGCATGACGGATTGGACCGTTCCGCAGGTCGTCGCCTTCGGCCGGTCCTGGGCCCGGGCCCCCGAGCTCGTCGCGAGCGGCCCCGGAGTCCGGTCCGAGGGCTACGACCGCAGTGAACGCTGTTATCAGCTCGTGAACGCGGCCGGAAAACCCGAGGGTATCGAGGTCCGCCTGATGGCGGACGCCGGCTCGCCGGCCATCCATCCCGTCCTTCGCGTTCAGGCCTGGAACGGCGAGAAACCCCGCGTCCTCGTGAACGGGAAAGAATACCCGCAGGCCCGCGTCGGCCTGGACCGGCGGCTCGAGGGCGATACCCTCATCGTCTACCTGCCGGTCGAGTCCAAGTCCCCGCTCACGGTCCGGATCGTCCCAAACTGACCGGAGGCCGGGACCGGGCCCGCCGAAGAGGACAAAACACCGTTCAGGCCCGCCCCATGGCCGACTCGACCTCGTCGACGGTCAGGGGCTTCTTGCGCCCCAGAACGCGATGCCCGTCCGACGTGATGAGCACGCACTCCTCGTTGCGCAGGCCGCCGAAGCCCTTATAAGCCTCGATCCGGTCATAATCGATGTGTTCCGCAAAACGGTTCTCGGCCCGCCATTGATCGATGAGCTGGGGGATGAAGTAGATGCCGGGTTCGACGGTGACGACGAATCCCGGCCTCAGAGGGCGGGCTAGACGCAGCGACTTCAAACCGAACTGGGTGCTCTTGGGCCGGCCCTCGTAGCCGACATAGACTTCGCCGAGGTCCTCCATGTCGTGCACGTCGAGTCCCATCATGTGCCCTTCGCCGCAGGGGAAGAACAGGGCGTGGGCCCCCTTCCGGACGGCTTCGTCGAGATCGCCCTTCATCAGGCCGAGGCCCTTGAGCCCTTCGGCGATCGTCCGGCAGGCGGCCAGATGGACGTCGAGGTGCGGCACGCCGGGCGTGAGGGCCGCCTTGGCCGTCTCATGGGCGGCGAGGGCGATGCGATAGACGTCCTTCTGGCGCTCCGTGAACCGGCCGTCGACCGGCATGGTCGTGGACAGGTCGCCGGCGTAATGGAGCGCGGTCTCGGCCCCGGCGTCGAGCAGGAACATCCCGCCGCTCGTCAGGGTTTCGGTCTGGGCGTGCTGATGGAGGACCTCGCCGTGGATCGTGGCGATGATCGGGAACGAGAGTTCGCCGCCGGCGGCCCGGGCCACCTGGTGGACGGCCGCGGCGATCTGGGCCTCGGTGACGCCGGGCCGGGCCATCCGCAGGGCCGTGAGATGCATCTCGAGGGAGATGTCGACGGCCTTCTCGATCTCGGCGACCTCCCCGGGCGACTTGACCGACCTCTGCTCGACCACCGCCCGGATGAACGGCACCGAGGCCTCGGCCGCGGCGCGGCCGGGATCGACGCCCAGCCAGGCCAGAAGCTTCAGCTTGTTCTCGGGCCTGTAGGGAGGCAAAAAATGGACCGCGCGTCCGGACCGCCGGATCCGGTCCAGGTCCCGTTTCAAGCGGTCCGGCGCCGTTACGCGGTCCACGCCCGCGCGGGCGGCCCGGTCTTTGAGCGACGGCAGGGGCCCGGTCCAGACGAAATCCTCGACCGTCGGCTCGACGCCGTAGAGGGTCTCCGTGCCGTCATCGAGATCGATCGTCGCCGTCAGTCCGGCGGTATCGAGACCGAAATAGTAAAGGAACGAGCTGTCCTGGCGGAAACGGAACGGATTGTCCGCGTAATTCATCGGGCTTTCGTCGTTGCCCAGGAACAACGCGACCCCCGCGCCGAGGCCCCGCCGCAGCCGGTCCCTTCTGTCGCGGTAAACGCTTCTGTCGAACATCACGGATCTCCTCTCTCCCGACCGGGACCGGCGGGCCCTATTTCTTGATCTGCTCGATCGTGGCGATCATCGCCTTGACGTTCGCCGCTTCCGGATTCTGCGGATCGAGCTCGAGGAACTTCTTCAGGTTCTCCAAGGCCTTGGGGAAGTCGCCCTTGTTGAGGCAGACCAGCCCCAGACGGTGATAGGCCTTCGGCCAGTCCTTCTTGATCTTGATCGCCAGCTCGAAAAAGGCGATGGCCTCGTCGGTCTTCTGGTTGGAGAAGAAGATCTCGCCGACGTTGTAGGCCGCGCTGGGATCCTCCGGCGAGATCTCGAGGGCCCGCCGGAAGAAAGCTTGGGCGGTCTCGAAATCGCCGCGCTTCAAGGCCACTTCCCCCAAGGCTGATAGCGCCTTGAGCGAGGTGTCTTTCTGTTTTCTCAGGTCTTCCGGCGCCGGGCCGTTCTTGTCGAGGGCGGACTTGAACTCGGCCTCCGCCCTGTCCAGGTCGCCTTTCCCCATGAACGCGCTGCCGATATTCAGGCGGACGGCGTAGATCTCCGGGAACTTCACGGCGAATTCCTCGAAAACGGCGAGGGCCTCGTCGTACCGGCCCTCCTTGAGCAGCGCGTTCCCGCTGTCGAGGAGGCTGCCCCCGGCCTCGGCGGAGGGCCCCGCTCCGCTCGCGGACGCGCGCGGGAGCGTCAGAGCGACAGGCGTGTTGGACTTGATCTGGCTGACCTGGACCTCCGTGGAGGCGCTGAGATACCCCTCTTTGGAGGCGGTCACCCGCCAGGTCCCTGTGCCCAGGCCGCCGACGGCGAAATGGCCTTTCTTGTCGGTCGTGGTCTCCATCCGCGTGGCGCCGCGGGGGTTCTCGACGACCACCCGGGCGCCCATGACCTTGGCCCCGCTCTCGTCGACGACGTCGCCGCTGAGCCGGCCTCGTCCGAGGTCGTCCTGGGCCGGCAGGAGCAGCGCCAGGCTCAAAACGATCAGGGGAATGGCGGTGATCGGTCTCATCGGGATCTCCCTCGCATGGGGATTATCTGCGCTTCTTGAGCTCGTCGATCCTGGCCCTGAGGGACGGTTGGTCGGGGCTGAGGGCCAGCGATCTCTCGAACGCGGCCAGCGCGTCCGGGATCCGGCCGAGCTCGGCCAGGCACTCCCCCATCAGGTTCATGAGGACGGCGTTGACCCCGTGGCGCCCGACGGCCTGTTCGAGCGCGGCGACCGCCCCGTCGAGTGCGCCGGCGGCCCGCAGGGCCTGAGCGGACAGGACGTAGGTCTCGTACTTGGCGGACCGGGCCGGGTCGACGAAGGGAGCGAGCGTCCGAACGGCTCCGCCGGCCGCGCCCTGGGCCAGGTAAACGCGGGCCAGGGCCGCGGCGGCGTCCTCGGAATGCGGCAGCTCGGCGAAGGCCTTCTCCAAGAGGCTCTGGGCTTCCGCGAAGCGCCCGAGATTGAAGAGCTGGAGGCCGATGATCCCGAGGTACCCGGGGTCCCCGGAGTCGGGCAGGACCCGGGAGAAGAACCACGGCCGGGGGAGCCTGTCGGCGAAGCTCACCTCGAATTCCTCCGTGGCCGAGACGATCTCCGCGCCTCCGGAGGCGACGGACACTTTGAGAGCATAATGGGCGGGAGCGAAGTCCGCGAGGGGCACCTCCTCGAGGATGTCGGGCAGGTCCGGGTATTCCGAGGGCTTTTTGACGATCGCGCGGAAGGTCCGGCCGTCCTTGAGGAACTCGAGCTTGATCTCGGCCGCCGCGGCGACGGCCCCGGTCAAGTGATGGACCTGAAAGGCGACGGCCAGCGTTTCCTGGCGCGAGAACGTCCGGTCCGGCTGGCAAAGGACCTGATGGGGCCCGACCCGGAACGCTTTCATCCGTCGCGCCTCGGGATCGAGGCGAACGGCCCGGTAGCCGAGCAGCGGCTGGGCCATCTGGACCGCCGGGCCGGCTTCGGGGATCCGGAGGACCTGCTCGACCGACGTGAATTCCTTGGAGACCTCGTTCTTGACGAGAAGGGACAACGTGTACTCGCCGCCGACCAGCGGGAAGAGGTCCTGATAATTGAACGGGACCCGGTTGGCCTCGTCCATCTGGGCCTCGTTCAAGTTCAGGGCGACCGACTTGTCGAATTGATAGACGAGCTTGCCGCCGGGCGCCGAGACGCGGCCGTTCACTTTGAGGGTCGTATAATAGATGTTGTCCCGCTGATTGACGGACAGCCGTTGCGGCTGGATGTCGTAGTGGACGAAGTAGGGGCCCGAGGGGTCTTTCAGGACCCTGATCAGGCTGGCGTTGTCGATGTAGTTGGCCGTGTATTCGACCTCGACGAGGTCCTTGTAGGCCAGGAATTTCTGGGCGTACCGGGACGCGATGCTGCGGGCCGGAGCGGTGCCGATCCGCTGGAGGAGCAGATCGGCGGTCATCGACGGCTTCCCGTAAACGGTTCCCGCCTCGGTGGGCTCGAGAGAGAGCGAGACCTCGGCCAGGTTCGGCTCGATGTCGCGGAGCTTTTCGTAGGCGGCCCTCGGGTCCATGTCCCCGATATAGCCGGACATCAGGGCCTGGGGACCGTCGGCGACCGGGCTGTAGAGCCGGAACTCGCCGGATCCGCCGGCCTTGAAAAAGACCACGTAGAACGCCGGAGGCAGGCCGAGATCGGTCTTGCCTTGGTAGAACCAGACCTCGGTATCGTAGGTCGAGGACTTGCCCGTGTACCTCTCGATGTCCTGCGGTTCGCCGAGGATGACATTAATGCGGCCCCGGTCCGTCTTCCAGCCGGGACGCGAGGTGTCCCGGCCAAGGGCGTGGTTGGCGTAGGCGATGCGGCGGAAATGCTCGGTTTTGAACTCGTTCTCGGGCGTCCCGGGCGTGGGATCCCGCTGCTTCCAGAAGGCCTCGATGAAAAGCTCGCGTTCTCGGTCGGTCTGGAGTTTCAGAAAAACCGAGCGCTCCGTCGGGCTGATGATATAGACGGCCTCCTCTTCGAGCCAGGTCTTCTGGCCGGCCGGAAGCTTCAGTTTCAAGCCGGTCTGATCAGCGCCCATGGCCGCGGCGGCGAGGAACGCGGCGAGCAGGACGAACAGCGGCGTTCGCTCAAGGCGGCCGGGGCCGAGGGCCGCCCGCCTCGAGGCCCAGGATCCGGAAAACGAGGGGAGGAGATTCGCGTGTCTCAAGCCGGCCTCCGGAACATAATTTCATTATATAACAAAGTCGGCCGCTATGGTAGAGAACAGGAAATCGGCGCTCCCTTACCGATCATGCCTACGCCACCCCGATCCGCTGGGCGCCGCGGGCGTCCGAAGCCGGCTGATTCGCTTTCCAAGAGGATTCGAGTGGGTTATAATCGCTGCGGAACACCCATGAACGCCAAAGAGGCCGAGAAGGCCAAGACCGCGGCGGCGCGGCTGCTCCGCAGGGCCCGCATCGCGGTCACCCCCGAAGAGCTCGAGACGATGGAGGTCGCCGACCTCGGCCTGGACGATATCCGGCGGGTCGGCCTCGAGATCATCGTCTACGAGAACAACGACCGCTACTGCGCCAAGGAGCTGGTCCTCCTCCCCCGCCAGATCTGCCCCGAGCACCGCCACCCGCGCGTCAACGGCCGGAACATGGGCAAGAAGGAGACCTTCCGCTGCCGCTACGGCGAGATCTACCTCTATGTCGCCGGCGAGCGGACCGTTCAGCCGAAGGCCCGGATCCCCCGGAAATACAAATCCTTCCTGAGCGTCGGGCACGAGATCGTCCTCAGGCCCGGTGACATGTACACACTCCCGCCCAACTCGCTCCACTGGTTCCAGGCCGGCGATAAGGGCGCGGTCGTCTCGGAGTTCTCCTCGACCAGCACCGACGAGAACGATGTCTACACCGATCCCCACGTCCGGAGGGTCGGAGGCTAGGGGCCCGGCCATCCCGTGATCGAGATCGGGGTCCCGGTCGAGGAGTTGGAGCGCCGCCGCGAGCGCGTCGAGCTCGCCCGCCGCTTCGAACGCCCCGACCGCGTCCCCGTCATCCCGTCGCTCGGCACCCGCTTTCTCGTGCCGCGGATCGGCGGGCGCTTCCGTGACTACTTCGCCGACCCCGAGACCATGCTCCGGACCCAGATCCTGGCCCAGAAGTGGCTCTTCGAGCACGTCCGCACCGACGCCCACGTCCTCACCGGCCCCTGGGTCGGGGCCTGGACGGATTTCGAGAACGCCTTCGAGGCCGGGAGCCTCGGCGTCGACGTCGTTTTCCCCGATGACGACATCCCCTGGATCGGCCGCGGCTGGGTCGCGACCGAGTCCGACCTCGACCGCCTCGGGGCGATGGATTTCGTCCACTCGGGCCTGAACGCCCGGCAGATCGCCTACCGCCGGGCCATGATCTCCGTCGCCGAGAAGTACCCCGTCCGCTTCCTCGGCGGACCGGTCTTCTATCCCGGCGAGACGCCGTCCCTGACCCATACCTCGGACGGCCCCTTCGGCGTCGCCGGCGACCTCATGGGCAAGACCGAGATCTTCCTGGCCGTCAAGGAGCGCCCCGACTTCGTCCGCGAGCTTCTCCGGATCGTCACCGACAAGCTCATCGCCTGGCTCGACTTCTGCTGGGCCGAGGAGGGGCTCCCGACGCCCAGGGATTTCGCCTGGACCGACGACTTGGCCGTGTCCCTCTCGGCCGCGACCTACCGCGAGGTCGTCCTCCCCTCGGAGCGGCGCCTCCGTGCCCATTTCGACGGCCGCCTGAGCCTCCATATGTGCGGCCGGAGCGACCATCTGCTCGAGATCTTCCGCGACGACCTGGCCATTCACGAGCTCCAGGGCTTCGGCTACGAGGTCGACCTCGACCGCGTCGCCGCGGTCCTCGGCGGCCGCGTCGTCCTCCTCGGCAATGTCAACCCGATGCTCATCCACGCCGGGACGCCGGCCGAGGTCCGGACCGCGACGCGCCGGGTCCTCGAGAAGCTCGCCCCCTGCGGCGGGCTCATCGTCCAGGACGGCAACAACATCCCGCCGGGCTCGCCTCTCGCCAACATCAACGCCATGATGGAAGCGGCCGAGGACTGGGGGCGGCCGTGAGCGCGACCGTCGGAGCCGGCGCCGCCCGCGACTTCCTCCGCCGCCTCTGGGCGCTCGAGAACGACGACCGGCCCGGGTTCCTCATCGGCTACGTCGGTCCCCGGGTCAAGGGCGGCGAGCCGGTCAGAAGCGCCCTCTTCTCGACCGAGGGCAAGGACTCGGTCAGAACGCGCCTCCTCGATCCCGGGAGGTTCCTGGCCGCCCAGCTCGAGGAGATCGCCGGGCAATCGAAGCTCCGCGGCGACCTCGTCCCGGCCCTCTGCCCGACCCTCGGCATCATCGCCATCCCCTCGGCCTTCGGGGCCGAGGTCGTCTGGTGGGAGAACGATTTCCCGGCCGTCCGCCCCGTCCCCGGTCTCGACGCCTCGAACCTCCGCGCTCTTAAAAAGCCCCGCGTGACGGACGGCGAGCTCGGGCGCATCCTCGACATGACGCGCACCTCCCTCGACCGCACGGAAGGGACGATGCCCATCCGTCTCGCCGACATCCAAGGCCCGCTCGACAACGCCGCGCTGATCATGGGCCACACGGCCTTCCTCGAATCTCTGCTCACGGCGCCGCGCGAGATCCACGCCCTCCTCGGCATGATCACCGACCTCATGATCGAATTCGCCTCGGTCCAGCGAGGCCTCGTCCGGGCCGCGGGCGCCGAGTTCGTGCCGAGCGCCTTCCAGCCCTGGCTCGAGGACGGCCGCGGCCTCTCGGTCGCGAACGACGTCGCCGTCATGCTCTCCGCCGAGCTTCACGACGAATTCGGCGTCCCCTATCTCGGCCGACTTTCCGACGCGTTCGGCGGCGTGTATATCCATTCCTGCGGCGACTGGACGCACCTTTTTCCCAGCCTGGAGAAGGTCCGGGGCCTGCGCGGCCTCGAGCTCGGCGGGAGCGAAGCGCCCTACGACAAGGTCCTGGCCCGGTTCGGCGGCCGCACCGTCCTTGCGTGCCGCGTCGGCCTCCACCGGGACATCCGCTTCGCCGGCATGGCCGACTTCGTCTCGCGCGTCCTTCGCGCCGCGCCGACGCCGCGGGGGCTTTTCCTTCATGTCGATATCACCAACGGGCTCGTCCCGGACGATTGGCCGGAGACCGATCTCGACGAGATCACCCGCCTCATTGACGCCGGGAACACGGCCTGGCCGTACCCGGCCGCGACGAAGGAGGGTCCATGAGCGGCTCGCGACTGGGGACATGTACCGTTGGTACGTGCCCCCCGCTATCACAACTCGATCCGATCGTCGCCGTGATCGGCTGGGCTTCTGCCGGAGGCGAGCTCGTCCTGGACCTGAGGAGCGCCGCCGGCCGTCGGGTCCGGCTCCTGGCCCGCGCCATCGCCCCCGAGACCTGGAAGCTCACGCTCACGCCCGAGGGAGCCGAGCCGCCCGGCCCGAATCCCATGCTCGCGCCGGTCCCGCCGCGATCAGCCTCCCAGCCCGCCTCGGCGAGGCTCTCCGCGAAGACGCGCCCCGGCTCAGGCCCCGACGCCGTCCGTCTCGTCGCGAAGGCCCGCGCCGGCCGGCTCATCGTCTCCGGCCCCGAACTCGCCCTGGAGATCGGTCTTGATCCCTTCCGCCTCCGCTTCATCGACCCCCACGGCCGCGTCCTTCTCGCCGACAATCCCGCCGACGTCGACGGGCTCGGCCGCGCCGCCGCCCCGCCCTTCGGCTTCCGCAGCGGCCCCGGCGCCCCCGCCTCGATCGCGGCGTCCTTCTCGCTCGCGCCCGGCGAGCGCCTCTACGGCCTGGGCGAGAAGTTCACCCGGCTCGACAAGGCCGGTCAGCGGTTCGTCTCGTGGACCGTCGACGCCCTCGGCTCGACGAGCGAGCGGTCCCACAAGAACGTGCCCTTCCTCTGGAGCAGCCGCGGCTTCGGCGTCTTCCTGGCCACGGGCGCCCGCGTCACCTGGGACCTCGGGGCCTCGTCCCATCAATCTTGGACCTTCGAAGCTGAGACCTCTGCCCTCGATCTCTACGTTTTCCATGGCCCCGCCCCCTCGCGGATCCTGGCCGCGTTCACGGCGCTCACCGGACGGCCCCCCGCCCTTCCCGGCTGGTCCTACGGCCTGTGGCTGTCCTCGGGCGGGACTTACCGTGACCAGGCCGCGATCGAGGCGCTCCTCGACGGCGTCGCCCGCCGCCGCCTGCCCGTCGACGTCATCCACGTCGACACCTGGTGGATGCGCTGGCGCCGCTACTGTGATTTCGAGTGGGACCGCGAGGCCTTCCCCGACCCGGAGGGCCTCATCCGCAGGATCCACGCGCTCGGCCTCAGGCTCTGCCTCTGGGAGCATCCCCATGTCTCCGTCGAGAGCCCGCTTTTCGAGTCGGGCCGCGAGAAGGGCTATTTCGTCCGCCGCCCGGATGGCGAGGTCTACGTCATCGACTACGGCCTCTCGCTCGCGCCCCGCCCCGACGGCCGGGTCCGTCTCGCCGGACCACGGGAAACCTGGAACGCGCCCGTGGCCATCGTCGACTTCACCAACCCGGCCGCCCGGAGCTGGTACCAAGACCTCCATCGTCCGCTCTTCCGCATGGGCGTAGATGCATTCAAAACGGATTTCGGCGAGGACATCCCCGAGGACGCCCGCTTCCACGACGGGCGGACCGGCCGCGAGCTGCACAACCTCTATCCCCTCCTCTACAACGCCGCCGTCTTCGAGGTCACGGCCGAGGAGAAAGGCCGCGGCCTCGTCTGGAGCCGCTCGGGGACGGCCGGCAGCCAACGCTTCCCCGTCGGCTGGTCGGGCGACCCGGCCTCGGACTGGGCCAGCCTGGCCGCGACCATCCGGGGCGGACTCTCGGCCGGGCTGTCGGGCCTGGCGCTCTGGAGCCACGACATCGGCGGGTATCGCGGGACACCCGACGCCGAGCTCTACATCCGCTGGGCCCAGTTCGGCCTCTTCTCGTCGCATAGCCGCATGCACGGCGATTCGCCGCGCGAGCCCTGGCGGTTCGGAGAAGAAGCGCTGGCCGTCGTCCGCAAGTTCGTCCGGCTGCGCTACCGGCTCTTTCCATATGTCCGGAGTGCGGCCTTGGAAGCCCGCGAGACGGGCCTGCCCGTCCTGCGGGCCCTGCCCCTGGCCTTCCCCGACGATCCGATTACGGCGGTATGGGACCATGAATTCATGTTCGGCCCGTCGCTGCTCGTCGCCCCCGTCATCCACCCGATAGCGGAACTCGAGCGCGGCGAAAAGGGCCTGTCCCCGCGGGGAACTATCCCTCTCGTGATGGGCCGTGCGCCCGGTTTTCCCGTCTATCTCCCGCCGGGAGAGTGGTTCGACTACTGGACCGGCCGGCTCATGAGCGGCCCGTCCCTCGTCGAGACCGCGGCCCGGCTCGACATCATGCCCCTCTTCGTCCGGGCCGGTGCGATCGTCCCGATGATGAAGCCGGGCTTGCGTATCCCTTCGGTCCGCGTCGACCCTCTCGAGCTTGTCCTCTATCCACGCGGGGCCTCCTCCTTCACGCTGATCGAGGATGACGGCCGCACGGAATTCCGCATGTGGCCGGCCGGCCGTGGCTACGAGCTGGAGTGGTCGGGGCCGTTCGCGAGAAGGATGAAGGTCCGTTTCGGGCCCGGGCTGATGCCGCGGAGGACCGCCTCCCGCGAGCGGGCCGTCTTGACCGCGCCCGCGCGGTCCGGGCGGCTCCGCCTGCCGGCCCCGCTCACTTGACGGCGAACCCGACCGAAGCGACGGGGCTCTCCCCGCTCGCCGCCTCTTTGGCCACGCACTCGAGAGTGTAATTCCCGGGCTTGAGTCCGCCCGTGGCCAGTTCCACGACGAGCAGCCGGGTGGGCCCGTCGTCGGTCTGCCGGACGACCGTGAGCGGCATCTCCGTGCGCGCCGACTTCGCCGCGTCGACGAGGGCGGCCGTCACCGTCAGGGCCGCCAAGCCCGCGCCGCCCTGGATGCGCAGGGCCGCCAGGAGCTTGTCCGTTCCCGCCGCGACGTCGCCCACCAAGGGCGCGAACGCGTTGGGGTCGTAACCGAACAGGCCGGCGACCGAGCTCCCCGGCGCCGCCGCCAGGTCGGCCGAGGCCGCGTCCGGAGCGAGGAGGAGCGGCGGATCGACGATGAGCACCTCGACCTTCTCCGGCGGTACGACGAGCGCCGCCCCGCCCCGGGCG
>CAYOYQ010000047.1:0-17083 GCA_964408215.1 uncultured Eubacteriales bacterium | reverse complement strand
GCCTCGTTCTCGAGAACGAGCTCGATCTTGATCAGCATCGGGTCCGTGCCCATGAACAGGTCGAACTCGAACGTGAGCGTTCCGTCCTTGAAGACGATCTCCCGCAGGGGCGTGTCGGCCAGCGCCCCGCTGGTGTCGCTCAGCTTGCCGGTGTAGCCGGCCTCGCCCTTGTCGAAAACGGCGACGAGCTCGAAGCGCATGCCGGGCGCGATGGCGTAGCCGGTCCAGGTCCCGATGATATCGGGCTTCTTGGGCTGTTCAGGCGCCTTTGGGGCGGCCAAGACGGCCAGGGCCAGGATCGCGGCGATAAGGAGGGGGCTTCTTTTCATGATCGAGCTCCTTTCAAGTCCTCAACGGCAAGAATTTACCAGAGACGGACGGGGCCTGTCCACATCAGGGAAGACGCAGGAAGTGCGCCCGGGGTTCCCTCACCGGCCGCGGTGAGTGCCTCCCCCCGCGGCGGACACCCCCCCGGCCCTGAAAATCACCCGTATTATCCTCACGGCAAGGGATGGCGGGCGAGCCCGGCCGGCGGTAACCTTTGCCTGAGGGGGACGACTCCGGAAAGGCGTCCCCCTCGGGAGAGAACGGAAAAAGAGCCATGTCTACGCCCGGACCGGCCGAAAGGATCGTCCTCGATATCGAGGACGCCGTCCGCCGCATCGGACAGCACCGGGCGATGCTGGCCCACGTGGCCGCGGTCCAAGCCCAGGCCCTGGCCGAGCTGAAGGCCCTTTTAAAACGGGCCGGCGGGCTGGAGACCGGCGACATGACCCCGGCCGAGGTCGATGAGGAGATCCGGGCCACGGCCCTCATCCGGACGCTTCTGTCCGGCCGGCCGTTCCGGGCGACGCCGAAGGTCCTGCTCATCGACGACGATCCGACGACCCGCAATCTCATCTCCCATTTTCTGCGCAAGGAGAGCTTCCTCGTCGAGAAGGCCGCCGGCGGGAGCGACGGCCTGGCCCGGGCCAAAAGCGGCCGGCCCGACCTGCTCATCGTCGATGCCGCCGTGCCCGGCGTGAACGGCCTCGAGCTCCTCTCGCTCCTCAAGAAGGACCCGGAGACGGCCGCGATCCCGGTCCTCATGCTCTCCTCGCTCGACGAGGAAGAAGCCGTCGCCCAAAGCCTCGAGGCGGGGGCCAACTACATCCTCAAGCCGTTCTCGCCCCGCATCCTCGTCGCCAAGGTCAAGAAGATCCTCAGGGACGCGTACCCCCATGCTGTCGATCATCGTCCTCTATAGCTTCGCCTATCTCTTCCTCCTGTCGGGAGCGCTCTTCGCGTTCATCTTCCTCCGTCGCCTCTTCGTCGAGGCCCGGGAGCGACGGGACCTCCGCGTCTATCTGGAAATGGAGAAGGATCTCCTCGAGGTCCTGACCGCGTCCTCGCCGGGCCGGGCGGCCTTGGAATTCGCGCGCCATCACCGGTCCCGCGCCCGGGTGCTCAAACAGCTGCTCGTCGCCTACCGGGAAGCGCTGACCGGGCGGGCCCTCGAGCCTCTCAAGATCATCTTCGAGCGGACGATCCGCAGCCGTTGTCTCCGCGAGCTCCGTTCGCCTTTTTTAGCGACGCGGCTCCAGAACGTCCGGCTGTTCGTCGACTTTTCCCGGCCCGAGGAGGCCGCCCATTTGATCCGGCTCCTCAACGACAAGCCGGTCGTCCGCCTCGCCGCCCTCAACGCGCTGACCGGCATCGCCTCGGGGGAGACCCTCGCCGTTATCTTCGACCGCTTCGAGCGCGATCCCGCGCCGAACATCTACGCCTACTCGAACGTCTTCAACAGCCTGGGACAGCGGGTCGAACCCTTCGTCAGGATGTCCCTGCGCAAGCCTCTGCCCTCGGGCAAGCACGCCCTGCTCATCGAAATGGCCGGACGGCTGCTCCTCCGGGGCCTTTACGCGGACGTCGTCCGTTTCGCCCTGAGCCCCGTGAAGGAGCTGCGGATCCGGACCGCCCGCACCCTCGGCCGGCTGCTCGTCCCGGCCTCGCGGCGGGTCCTGATGGCCCTCGCGGCCGACCCGGAGTGGGAGGTCCAAGCCCAGGCCATCCGGGGCCTGGGCAACCTCCAGGACTGGCGGGCCATCCCGCTCCTGGTCAAAGCCCTTTTCTCCCCCAATTGGCATGTCCGTTACAACGCCGGATACGGGCTGGCCGCCTACGGCCTCGTCGGCGTTCTCCAGCTCCAGGAGGTCTCGCGCCAGAAAGAGGACCGCTACGCCGCAGAGATGGCCGGGATGGTCCTCGACTCGATCGTCCTCACCGGAGGCGGGGCATGAGCGGCCTGCTGCGCCTCCTCGATACAGGGTTCGAGCACATCATCCTGGTCTATTTCCTGCTCATCAACACCTTCTATTTCCTGTTCAACATCCTGTCGCTCGCCGGGATCCTGCGCTACCGGCGCATGATCACCTTCGTCCGCTTCGGCGAGATCTTCCGCATGCCCATCGTCAAGCCCATCTCAGTCATCGTCCCCGCCTTCAACGAGGGCCCCGGCATCGTCGAGAGCGTCCGATCGCTCCTGTCGCTCCGCTACCCCGTCTTCGAGGTCATCGTGGTCAATGACGGCTCGACCGACGGGACCCTGGACCGGCTCACCGAGGCCTTTGACCTCCGGCCGTCCAAAGCGGTCTTCCGCAAGACCGTCCCCACGCTCCCCGTCCGGGGCATCTACCGGTCCGCGGTCCAGCCCAAGCTGGTCGTCATCGACAAGATCAACGGCAAGAAGGCCGACGCCATGAACGCGGGGTTGAACATCTCGCGCTATCCGCTCTTCTGCGCGGTGGACGGCGACTCCATCCTGGAAAAGGATGCCCTGCTCAAGGTCGTCCGGCCCTTCCTCGAGGACCCGGAACGGACGATCGGCGCGGGCGGCATCATCCGGCTGAGCAACGGCTGCGTCGTCAAGGAGGGGCAGGTGGCGAAGGTCGGCATCCCGCGCCATTGGATCGCCCGCTTCCAGGTCCTCGAATACCTCCGGGCCTTTCTCGGCGGCCGGCTGGGCATGAGCATGATGAGGAGCACGCTCATCATCTCCGGGGCCTTCGGCATCTTCCGCAAAGATATCGCCATGGCCTGCGGCGGCTACCGGGCGGCCTCGATCACCGAGGACATGGACCTCGTCATCCGCATGCAGAAGCATATGCACGAGAAGAAGAAGCCCTACCGGATCCAATTCATCCCCGATCCGATCTGCTGGACCGAGGCTCCGGAGAACCTCCGGGTCCTGGCCCGGCAGCGCAGCCGCTGGCACCGCGGGCTGATCCAAACGCTCATTAAATACCGAGGCATGCTTTTCAACCCGCGCTACGGAGTCGCCGGGATGTTCGCCATGCCGTTCTATGCCGTCTTCGAGATGGCCGGGCCTTATATTGAATGCCTGGGCTACCTCGTCTTCGCGGGTCATCTCGTCCTCGGCCGCGTGAACTATCCCTTCGCCGTGACCTTTTTCTTCGTCGCCGTGTTCTACGGCACGTTCGTCTCCCTGCTGGCCATCCTGCTCGAGGAGCTGTCCGAGCACCGCTATCCGAAAGTCCGGGATATCCTGATCCTGACGGCGGGCGGCGTCGCCGAGAACATCTTCTACCGCCAGTATCTCTCGGTCATCCGGGCCTGGAGCCTGATCGACTATTTAAGAGGGAAGAACGAGTGGGGAGCTATGCAGAAACGCGGCTTCGCCAAGGCAGGACAAACGCCATGAACAAGACACGCGGGATCATCAAGGCCCTCGCGGCGGCGGGCCTGGCCGCCCTCGTCCTCGTCTCAGCGGGGACGGCCCGGGCTCAAGGCCGGGACGAAGTCCGGCAGGCGCTCTATGCCGGGGACCAAGACAAGGCCATCGCTTTGGCCCTCGAAGCCCTGCGCGGCGACCCTTCGAACGCCGAGATCCGCTTCCTTCTCGCCCGGGCCTACGCCTACTCGGGACGGCTGGACGAGGCCGACGCGGTCTTGGACCGGCTTCTCATCGAACATCCGGCGGACGCCGACCTTCTTGTTTTCAAGGGCCGCATGCTCTGCCGGCACAACGATCTCGACGGGGCGGAGCGGACCTTCCGCCGGGCCCTGGACGCGCAGCCGCGCTCGGCCGACGCCCTGGCCGGGCTGGCCGACATCGCGGCGTGGCGGGGCCGGTACGACGCCTCCCTCGTCTGCGCGCGGCGGGCGCTCGACCTCGACGCCAACCACGCCGGGGCCCTCTTCCGGGTCGGCTCGGTCCTCCTCTGGCAAGGCGATTACGGCCGGGCCCGCGGCTACCTCGCCCGGGCCGCCGAGCTCGAACCGATGAACGCGGATTACCGCCGCGCTCTCGACCGGGCCGTGCCCCTCTTCGTCCGCCAGGCCGAGATCCGGCTCTCCGGGCGGGACGAGCATTGGAGCGACGGGCGCGCCGACTACGGCGACCTGGACCTGGCCGTCCTGTTCGGGCTCTTCGACGACCGGGCCAAGTTCGTGGCCCGCATGGGCCGGTCCTGGCGGGCCGGCGGGAACGACGACCAGATCGGCCTCGAGGCCTATCCCCGGCTCTGGAAGGGCGCGTACGGCTATTTCGATCTGAGTCTCGCACCCGGAGCCGAATACGTCCCCGCGTCCTCCGTCCGCGCCGAGATCTATCAGACCCTGCTCACCCGCTACGAGGTCTCCCTCGGGCTCCAAAGAACGGGTTCCGCGGCGGGCGCGGTCTCCATGGCGGTCGCGTCCGCGGCGGCCTATTGGGGGGCCTGGTATCCGAACGTTCGCGTCTTGTGGGCCGACGCCGCCGCGGGGACCGCGTTCACCTGGATGGCCGGCCTGCGCCGCTACTTCGCCGGCGCGAGCTACGCCTGGGCGGGATTCGGACGGGGCGCGCGATCGCTCGAGACCGGTTCGATCGAGGAGATCCTGGCCGGTCCCGCCTGGTTCTTCGAGGCCGGGCTCGACGTCTATGTCCTCAGGGACATCAAGCTCCGCGGCTACATCTCGCGGCGCGAGGGGATCGGCGGGGCCGACAGCACCGCCGTCTCGCTCACGGCCGGATATCGATTCTGATGGGGCTTGACAATCGGTCTTTTTTTTTAAAAAATATTTTTCTGTGGAAACCAAGAAAAGCGGGGTAGTTTTTGGCCTTCTCGTTTTTTTGCTTATAGTTGCCACGTCTTTGATGTTGATCCATAGAAGGGGGTCGGAAGCATATTCCTCGTTGCCTGAATTCGATGATTTAACGCCCATAGAACTGGAGGGTGATGGCTTCTTCATCTCTTCTATCAGCAAAATCGGATTCACATCAGGAAAAGCGTTTATCCTCGATAGGAGGCAAAAGAAGATATTTGTTTTTAACGATCAAATGGAATTCGCTTACTCAATAGGAAACCCCGGACAGGGGCCGGGCGACCTTAGCCAGCCCGAGGATCTTGCTGTCGGGGAGGAATCTATCTACGTCCTGGATGAGATAGCAAAAAGGATCGATACCTTCTCGCTGAGCGGGACTTTCATCGCTAGAACAAGCCTGGCTATCCCACCTGATATATTCTATTCCCATCCTTCGGCCATCCTCACAGATGGCCTAGGAAAAGTCTATGTTGCGTATAGCCTAAGCGACCATATCCTTGACGTCTATGGCACGAACGGAAGCTATTTGGGAACCCATTTGGAAAGGGAAGATCCCGTTATCCTCTATAAAAAGAACATTGGGAATTCATCGACACTGGGCTGGACACCCCATAAGACCGTGATGCATTTTAACACGTTCTCGGGCCGTTTCGTTGAGGTTTTCCCTGACGGAAATGTTGGTCGCCAATTCGGCATCAAAGATCCACGGCTTAGCAAGATGGCCCAGGACATCCAGAACGATCTTGCAAAAGACCGTTCTGGCGCTATTCAGACTGATGTCATCAGTTTTTTATTTTATACGAACTTCTGTATTGACGACGAAGGATATATCTACGTCTGTCAACGAAGGATCGAAAGCGGAGAAAAGCAACGGATATGGCGAATCGCACCGGGCGGAAGAGTCTCAAGCTCTGAGATTCCGCTATCCGGAGACGTACGAATCAAGGCTCTTTACTACAACAAAGGCCGATTCTACTTCGTTTCCGACGAAGAACGGCTATATATCACCAAGAGGAGGAAACCGTGAAAAAACGGCGAGTCATTATGGTCGGCTTGGGGATCATGGTGCTTCTATGCATGATTGGGGCCCGGGGCGAGGAAGATCAATGTCCTTGTGACCTCAGCCAACTGGATTGCGGGTGCTGTCCCACATATCAACAAGGCTCAACGACGTGGAACCTCATCGGCGCGACGTGTTGGGGAAGCGGAGGGGAATGTCAGTACCGGCACTGCATTTATGTGTAGTGTAATCCCCGGAAATCTCATCCGCCCTTAGCCTAATAGAGCAGGAACCCCTTATCTATGTCAAGGGGACGAGTCCGATCTTCGGTCTTTCAACCTGTGATTGTATTCGGCCTTCTGGTTGGGCTTTTTGCACTCGACATGCTAATTTGGTGTCGCGACAATCACCCTGCCTCTTCCTCTCTTCGCGTCTGCTTGTTTGAGGTCCCCCCAATCCAATCACATGTCAAAGAATGGCAAGAAGGCGGGATACCAAAGATTATGAGGAAATGGGGCGACGTTTCCTACCTCATACCAGACAAAGGAATTGTCTTTCAAAAAAAGGCCCAGACAGCTGAAATCAAGGATCTGATTGAAACGATACGCTTGCGTTATCCCGAAACGGTGCTCGGAAGCGATCTTGAGACAATATGCATCTATTGCGATAGTATCGTAATCTCTGAGGAAGGCGGAGATCACAAATTCTCGCGGCGAATCGATGACGGCAGGGGCAGGACATTTTTCCTGGAAATCGCTGTTCAAAAGCAGCTCGTTCCTTCGGAACACCGCGCCCAGATTCATCTCTTGGTCAAGGAGGAAACAAAGGAAACCAATGGAATCAACTCGAACTTCGCGTGGAATGCAGCGCAACAGCTCTTCATCGGCTTTCCGTCCTACCTTGGCAAAGGCAAAAAAGGATCTGTCTATTTCCTGGTTCTTTTCATGGAATAAGTCACTTCATCGATAACTCTTTTCGTAGGAATAGGCCCCCTGTGCCTTCTAAAGGTCTAGAATTCAAGTTCTTGCTCTAATTGACCGGCGGCTTGACGGCCCGGTGGGGGTCCGGTAGATTGGACGCCGGGAGGTCCGCTCATGAGCCGAGGACCGCAGGACCGGCGGACGTTCATCAAGACGATGGCCGCGGGGGCCATCGCCACGCGATCGGCGCTGGCGGGCGTCCTCGGCGCCGGTCCAACGGCGCCGGACCGGGTCGAACGGAACGGCCTGGCCTATCGCCGGCTCGGGCGGACCGGCCTCATGGTCTCCGAGATCTCTCTCGGCAGCAGCCCCCTGCCGGACCCGGATCTCCTGCGGACCGTCATCGACCGCGGCGTCAACTACATCGACACCTCCCACAACTACGAGAACGGGAACGCTGAGCGGCAGATCGGCCGCCTGCTCCGCGACGTCGGGCGGGACAAGGTCTTCGTCGCCACCAAGTTCCACGTCGAGCCGCGGGACACGCCGGAGACGATCGCCGCCTCCGTCCACGGCAGCCTCCGCCGCCTGGCCGTCGAGACGATCGACGTCCTCATGATCCACGGCGCGGAAGAGGCCTGCGTCCTCGTCGACGGGCGCGTCCTCGAGGCTTACGAACGGCTGAAGAAGGAAGGTGCCTACCGCTTCCGGGGATTGTCGTGCCACGCCAACCAGATCGAGGTCGTCCGCAAAGCCGTCGATTGCGGACACTACGACATGGTCCAGGTCGGCTACAACGTCTTCGACATCCAGGAGCCGTCCGGCGAGGTCGAGACCTACCCGGACTATCTCGGGACGAGCGGCATCCGGGGCCTCATCGAGCTCGCCCATTCGAAGGGCGTCGGTGTCGTGGCCATGAAGACGCTCAAGGTCGGCGGCCGCCGCCAGGACCTGACGAAATACAGGACCGAGGCGGCCTCCCTTCATCAGGCCATGCTGAAGTGGGTCCTCGACGACGCCCGGGTGACGACGGCCCTGACCGAGATCCTCAACCGCCGCGAGATGGAGGAGGACCTGGGCGCGGCCGGCACGAAGCTGACCCCGCCCGAGAGGACGACCCTGGCCCGCTACGTCCGCGAGAACGGGGCCGACTACTGCCACGGCTGCGCCCGGTGCCGCCGGGCCTGTCCTGCGGGCGTGGCCACGACGGCGATCCTTCGCGCCCTGGCTTACGCCGAGAGCTATGGGAAACCCGGGCGGGCCCGCGACGTCTACGCTTCGCTGGAGAGCGGAGAAAAGGCCACGGCCTGCCGCGACTGCGGCGCCTGCGAGAAAGCCTGCCCCTACGGCGTCGGCGTGAGGAAGCGCGTCCGGGAGGCCGAACGCCTCTTGGCCTGAGACCGCGCCGCCGCGCTCAGATCTGCCAGGCGTAGCCGAGCTTCAGGAAGAAGGTCCGGTCGGTCCGGGTTAGCCCGATCCGGCCGGGACCGATCCAGCTTTCAAAGACCCCGCCGAGGGCGTTGTCCGAGTAGCCCAAGAACAGGACCGTCCGCGGATTGAGCTTGTAGGAGAAGAGGAACTGGCTGAAGACGGTCCGGTTCCGGGAATCGACCACGGAGCCGTACATGGCCGGGTTCAGTTTTTGGTCGCTGTACTGGATAATGGCCCGGACGAAGGCGCGGACGCTGAAATTCCAGACGACCTTGGCCTGGCTCAGGTTGGCCGTATAGATCGTTTCTCCGCCGAGGGAGAGGCGCTCGTAGGTGTGCGAGGCGACGAGGTTGAGGTGGCGGAAGAGGTGGAAGGACGCGTTGGGGCCGAGGGACAGGCCGTTGGCCAGCCGGGCGTTGATGAAGTCGATGGATTGCCCGGCCAGGCTCTGAAAGCCGATCTCGGAGCCGCTGAAGGGCCGGATGCGGAGGGCGACGAGGCCGTAGGCCGTGTCGAAGTACTGCCCGGCGTAGAACGTCCGGGAGAAGACGCCGTGGATGTTGGCCTGGCTCTCGAGATTGCCCTGGTAGAGGAGGCCCAGGGTCAGGCCGCGGTCGGTCAGGGTGCCGCTGTGGTCGTAGACGACCTCGCCCGCGACGCCCAGCCGGATGTAATTGAACCAGCCCTTGGGCTTGCCCCAGAACTGCCGGAAGACCATGGCCTCGCCTTCGCGCGTGTCGACGCGGGGCACGAACCCGTAGTCGGCCCGGAAGCCGGGGGAAAGATCGTCGTAGGTCAGCGCGAGGAGCCAGCTCCGGGAGAGGTGCTGGAAGGCGAGATTGACCGCGTTGCCGCCGAAGCGGCCTTCGTTCTGGCCGTAATCGACGGCCAGGGCGTCGGGATAATCCGTCTCGGAATGGAGGAACTGGAAGGTGATCGAGTTCTTCCGGTCGAGCCGGAAGAAGCCGTCCGCTCCGGCGACGTGGTTGCCGTAGTCGCGCCCCATCCGCCCGGTGTAGAGGACGCCCAGGGTCGATGTCTTGCCGACGTCCTGGCGCAGGCGGAAGACGCCGCCGACGGCGTCCTGGGTGAGCGGGTTGTCCAGGGAATAAGAGCCCTGGTTCGTGGGGAACATCAGGTTGGTGATCTGGTCCTGCGCCGCGAAGAAGCCCAAGGCCGTGCGGCCCATCTTGCCGGTCAGCTTGGTGCCCCAGATGGGGTCGATGACCGTCCGGGTGAAGACGGCCTGGATGGGGGTCAGGAAAAAGTCGCCGCCCTCGAGGAAAAAGGGGCGCTTCTCCGGATAGTATACGGCGAAGCGGCGGTTGATCTCGAGCTGGGCGACGTCGGCTTCGACCTGGGAGAAATCGGGATTGGCCGTGGCGTTGAGGATGAGGTTCGGGGTGATGCCCCACTTGGCCGTCACCCCGGGCTCGGCGTCGATCTTCCCCTTGACGAGCGCCCCGTCGGGGTACTCGTCCCGGACGTTCATCGCGTCGGTCCGGCTGGCGGTGAAGGTCGGGTCAATCTCGATGTTCTGTCCCGGCGTGATGCCCTCGAAGCCCGTCAGCTTGTTGAATTGGCAAAGGATGCAGTTGACGTCCCGCGAGCGCGGGTGGGAGGTCAGGCGATGGCGGGTGTCGCGCGGCCAGGAGCGCTCGGCCTCGAAGCCCCAGGTCTGGGGCCCGTCGGACTGGCGGAACCGCAGCTGGCCGAGCGGGATGGCCACCTCGACCGCCCAGCCCCAATCCGTGATCTTGGCGGCGGCGTTCCAGATGGCGTCCCAGGAGAAGTCCTCGTAGCCCTCGGACTCGCTGAAGTTGGCGTCGGCCTGGACGCCCATGGGATTGACCCGGAACTGGAAGGCCCGGCGCTCGTCGTTGAACGCGTCGATCATGAAGCTGATGTGGTCGTCGAGGATGAGCGTGTCGGTGTCGTCGCGGTCCATGAGGTGGGCCCGGATCTTTTTTGGCTCGGGGTCGAGGCAGCGGAACCCGATATAGATGTTGTGGAGGTCGTAGGTGACCAGGACCTCGGTGTCGACGGGGGCGGGGATGTTGTCGCCGGGCTGCCACTCAAAGGGCACGGGGATCTTCTGGGCGGCGGCCCAGCAGTCCTCGTCGAGGACGCCGTCGATCTTGACCGTGACGGAGGTCCGGAAGACATCGAAGCGCGTGGACTCGGCCTGGGCCGGCTTGGCCGCCTGCGCCGCCGGGGCCTGGGCGGCCAAGGCCGGGTCGACGGGGAGGAGGCTGAGGAGCAGGAGGGACGACAGCAGGAGCCGGACGGGAGGGAAGGGAATTCTCATCGGGTCACCTCGTTTGTTCTCTATTGAATAGACGTTCCCACCGGGCCGATTGTTGCCCGCGTTCCTCAGATGCGCGTCCGGACGATCTTGGCGACCCGGGGCCCTTCCCGGGGTCCGTAAAGGATATTACAATAGGTGTCAATGAAATTTACCAGCCCGGCCGGCCTAAACGCTTCCCGGCGGACGCGCGAATGCTCTTTCGAGGAAGGGATCGGGGGCGAAGTCCGGCCGAAAAACGGTGGAGGCGGGATCATGATCAAACTCGGCAGAGCGGTCCTCCTGGCCGCGATCCTCGTCGCGGCCGCGGGCTGCGCGGCCGCTGGGAAGCGGACCGTCGCGCCGGTCGTCCCGGCCGTCGATTGGAAGGCGCGGATCGCGGAAGCGGACGCGCTTTTCGCGGCGGGCCACTACCTGGGCCTCGCGGGGGCGCTCCGGACCTACGGCGAAGCTCTGGCCGTCCCCGGCCTGGACCCAGCCGTGGCCGAGAAGTACATCCGCGCGGCCATCGCTCTCGAGATGAGGGGCAAGGACATCGGCGTCCTCACCTCCGGCGTCCCGCCCGAGGCCTCATCGCTCATCGCCGCCGACGGCGCCCTCGCGCGCTACGCCGGCTGGATCGAGCTCGTGAACGGACTTTCCTCCAAGATCAAGGGCCGCCCGGGCCTGGACCCCGCGGGCGGCCGGACGTTCGAGGCCCAGCTCGACTGGGCCGGGACCCGCGTCCCCGTCCTCGACCGCGAGCTCGAGGCCGCGGCCGGCACGGACGACCTCGCGGCCGCTCTGCGCCTGGCCTTGCGGGCGGATTTCGGCTTCAAGTTCACGGACAAGCTCGAGGCCAAGACCGTCCTCGAGCTCCGCCCGGATTCCCCCCTCGTCTCATTCCAGGCGGCCATGTCGCCGGCCTTCGACTTCGACCGCCTCGAGGCGCTTATCAAGCGCGACCCGGGCTTCGCCGAGGTCGACTACTTCCTGGGCGAGGCCGCCCTCCTCGCCGGCAAGCTCCTGACCGCGGAACGGCACTACCTGGCCGTCCAGGCGAAGATCCCGGAGTCGCTTTCCGTCCTCATCTCCCTGGCCAAGGTGGCCTTCCAGATGGAGGAGACCGAGACCTGCCTCGAATGGAACGAAAAGGCGCTGGCGCTTCTCCCGACGTACCGGGACGCGCTCCTCGGCAAGGGCCTGGCGTTCGGTTACCTCGGCCGGAACGAGGAAGCGCTGGCCGTGCTCGGCCGGCTCCTCGAGCTCGGGACCTATTACATGGGCGAAGGCCACTTCTGGTCGGCCTGGAACTTCGACGAGCTCGGCCGCTATGAAGAGGCGCGTAAGGCGATCGAGCGGGCCAAGGTCTTCCTGGTGGACGTCGTCGACGTTCACACCCTGTCGGGCATCATCGCCTACAAGCAGGGCCGCCTCGACGACGCCGAGAAGGACCTGCTCCAGGCCCTTCGCCTCAACTCAGCCGAGGCCGACGCGGCCTACCACCTCGGCCGCCTCTACGCCGACCGCAAGGACTGGCTGAACTCGGCCATCTATTTTGCCGGCGCGGCCCTGGCCTACGAGGACAAGGAACGGGGTCTCGAGGACAAGGTCAAGGAGATCGAGGCGTCCGAGATGGCCCCGGAGCGCAAGGCCCGCCTGGTCGTCAAAAAGAAGGTCCAGATCCTCTCCACCCAGCTGACCAAGGCGACCTGCCAGTACAACGGCGCCGCGGGCTACCACAACATCGGCTCGTTCGAGCGGGCTCTCGAGCTGGCCCGGCAGGCCGCGGCCAATCCCGCCTTCGCCGAAAAAGCCGCGGATCTCATCAAGATGATCCGGGAGCGCTAGCCGGCCCGGCCCACTTGACCATCGCCAGACGGCGGCCACATGGTGTATCATAGCCGTCGACCCCGGCCCGAAAGGAGGAAGCCATGCCGTCCGACGCGCCCACACTGAACCGAATGATCCTCGACTCCTGCCGGACCCATCAGAGACCCGACCGGATGATGGTCAAGCGGGACGGCGTCTGGGCGAAGATCTCCACGGCCGAGATCGAAACGACGGTCCGGCGGCTCTCGCTCGGCTTCCAGGCGCTCGGGCTCCGGCCCGGCGACCGCGTCGCCATCCTCTCCGAGAACAGGCCCGAATGGGTCCTGGCCGACTTCGCCGCGCTCTGCGCCGGCGGCGTCACCGTGCCGATCTACACGTCGCTGCTCCCCGACCAGGTCCGCTTTCTCCTCGAGGACTCGGGCGCGAAGATCGTCGTCTGCTCGGACCTGGAGATGTGGCGCAAGGTCGAGACCGTCCGGGCCTCCCTTCCGGCGCTCGAACGCGTCATCCTCATCGAGAACGACCCGCCGGCCGGCACGCACGCTTTCTCAGACGTCGTCGAGAGGGGCCGGCGCGTCGACGAGGAAGAGCCCGGCCGCTTCGAAGCGACGGCCGGGGCCGTGCGCCCCGGCGACCTGGCCTCCATCATCTACACCTCCGGCACGACCGGCCTGCCCAAGGGGGTCATGCTCAGCCACGCCAACTTCACGAGCAATGTCCTGGCCCTGACCGAGGTCATCGATTTCCGCAGCTCCGACACCGCCCTGTCCTTCCTGCCCCTGTCCCACGTCTTCGAGCGGACGGCGACCTTCTTCCTGTTCCACGTCGGGGCGGCCATCGCCTACGCCGAGAGCATCGAGGCCGTGGCCTCGAACATGGTCGAGGTCCGGCCGACCATCGTCGTCAGCGTGCCGCGCCTGTTCGAGAAGATCTACGCCCGGGTCATGGACCAGATCATGGCCGGGTCGCGACTGAAGCGGGCCGTTTTCGTCTGGGCGTTGGCGACGGGCAAGAAATTCGCCGCCCGGACGATCGCCCGGGAGCGCGTCCCGCCCCACCTGGCTCTCAAACGCGGGCTGGCCCGGAAGCTCGTCTTCTCCAAGATCACGGCCCGCACGGGCGGCCGGGTGCGCTACTTCATCTGCGGCGGGGCGCCGATCTCGACGGACATCGTCGAGTTCTTCTTCGCCATCGGCCTGGTCGTCCTGCCGGGCTACGGCCTGACGGAGACGTCGCCCGTCCTTTCGGCCAACACCCCGCCCGACCGGATCCGCTTCGGCACCGTGGGCCAGGCCATGCCCGGCGTCGAGATCCGCATCTCCGGCGACGGCGAGATCCTGGCCAGGGGCCCCAACATCATGATGGGCTACTTCAAGAACGAGGCGGACACGCGGGAGGTCCTCAAGGACGGCTGGCTCCACACCGGCGACATCGGCCGGATCGACGAGGACGGCTTCCTCATCATCACCGACCGCAAGAAGGACATCATCGTCACCTCCGGCGGCAAGAACGTCGCCCCCCAGCCGATCGAGAGCCTCATCCAGGCCAGCCCCTACATCGCCAGCGCGGTCGTCGTCGGCAGCAGCCGCAAGTTCATCTCGGCCCTGATCGTTCCGGACTTCGAGAAGCTCGAGGCGCTGGCCCGCGAGCGGGGCTGGGTCTTCGCCGACCGGGCCGGGCTCAGCCGCCGGCCGGAGGTCGCCGCCTTCCTCCTCGACGAGGCGAACCGGATGACCCCCGGCCTGGCCTCCTACGAGAGGGTCAAGAGAATCGCGGTGCTCGACCGGGATTTCGACATCGACCTCGGCGAGGTCACGCCGACGCTCAAGGTCCGGCGGACGATCGTCGAGGAGAAGTACGCCGGCGTCATCGAATCGCTCTACAAGGAATAGGACGGGCTCCGTGGAGACGCGAAGCTTCCTCTCCCATCTCGAGTGCGGCCTCTGCGGCGAGCGCTACGAGGCCGACCGGCTCTGGAACCTCTGCCCTAAAGATCAGAAGCCCCTTCTCGCCCGCTACGACCTCGACGCGGCCCGGGCGGCCGTGCGGCCGGCGTCGTTCGC
Organism: uncultured Eubacteriales bacterium; assembly: GCA_964408215.1. Classification (GTDB taxonomy): domain Bacteria; phylum Acidobacteriota; class Aminicenantia; order Aminicenantales; family Saccharicenantaceae; genus RBG-16-66-30. The sequence goes on along the minus strand of CAYOYQ010000047.1, from coordinate 2,467 downwards.
GGGGCGCGAGCCGACGATGTGGCGCTACCGCGAGCTCCTGCCGGTGCGGGACGATGCCCACAGGCTCTGCCTGGGCGAGGGGTTCACCCCGCTCGCGCGGGAGGGCCGGCTCGAAAAGGAGATCGGCCTCGGCCCGGTCTACGTCAAGGACGAGGGCCTCAATCCGACCGGATCGTTCAAAGCCCGGGGATTAAGCGCGGCCGTCTCGCGGGCCCGCGAGCTGGGCGTGACGTCGGTGTCCATCCCGACGGCCGGGAACGCCGGCTGCGCCATGAGCGCTTACGCCGCCCTGGCCGGGATGGAAGCGCACGTCTTCATGCCGGCCGACGTGCCGAAGCCCTTCGTCAACGAATGCCGCGTCCTCGGCGCCCGGGTGACGCTCATCGACGGGCTGATCACCGACTGCGGCAAGGCGGCGCGAGAGGGCGTCGAGAAGTTCGGCCGTTTCGATGTCTCGACGCTGAAGGAGCCTTACCGGATCGAGGGGAAAAAAACGATGGGCTACGAGGTGGCCGAGCAGATGGGCTGGTCGCTCCCCGACGTCATCGTCTACCCGACCGGCGGCGGCACGGGGCTCGTCGGCATGTGGAAGGCCTTCGCCGAAATGGAGGCGCTCGGCTGGATCGGCCCGAAGCGGCCGCGCATGGTCACCGTCCAGTCGGACGGGTGCGCGCCCATGGTCAAGGCTTTCCGCGAAGGGAAGGAATTCGCCGAGCCCTGGCCGAACGCCAGGACGATCGCCGACGGGATGAGAGTGCCGGCGGCCGTGGGCGATTTCCTTATCTTGAGGGCCCTGCGCGAGAGCGGCGGCACGGCCGTGGCCGTCCCGGACAAGGACATCCTCGAAGCCACTTATCAGATGGGCCGGACGACCGGGACCTGGCCCGCGCCGGAGGGCGGGGCGACCCTGGCCGCGCTGCTGCGCCTCAGGAAGGACGGCTGGGTGAAGGACGGCGAATCCGTCGTCCTCTTCAACACCGGCAACGGCGCCAAGTACTCTCACATCTGGGATTGAGATCGGGGGACATGTACCCGGTACGTGTCCCCTTTCTTTTCTTTAGACTTCCCCGGCATCCTGCTCTTGCGGCACGCTGTTGCTATTCGCCGGCCGGATAGGGTAAACCTTAGGAAATCCCTTGAACGATGAGGAGGGACCTCATGAGATTTCCGCGGAAAATCAGGGCGGCGGCGGTTCTGTCGGTCTTGGCTATGTCCCTCGCGGGACCGGCCCGTGCGGCCGGCCAGGACCGCCTGGACAAGCTGACCCGTATCTCCGGGACGACCTCGGCCCCTGGCGCACCGGTCGAATATGGAGGACGTTTCAGCGGCTACACGAACTACTGGCAGTCGATCGCGTGGAGTTGGCAGCAGCACGGCAATCTCTTCCTCATCGCCCAGCCGGACGTGGCCGCGGCCATCGCCCAGAACAAGGCCGACATCGCCGAGGAGCTGGGACTTCCCGGCCTGATCCTTGACGAAGGCTTCATCGAGGCCTGGCTCGCGGCCCGGGCGGCCGAATTCGAGGATCCCGGCGAGGAGGAGCTCCTAGAAGCTCTCGCGGCCGGGGACGTGGTCGCCTGGATCAAGGCGTCGAGCCCCTTGGGTGCCAAACTCTTGGCCAAGGCTCCTGGGCTCCCGGGGGCTCGGGCTTCCCTTGGGAGCTATCAGGCCCGGGCGGCGGGCTATCGGGAGATCGTCGCCTTCGTCCTGGCGGACGGGAAGCGCCATCTTCTCGCGGTCGTCACCGATGACGCCGGCGATCGGAACCGCTTCAAAGGACTCCTCGCCGGCGTCCGCGGCGTCCTCGACCGCTACGATCTCCACCGCGGCTGGTTCGGGACGGGGACCTTGCTCCACAGCGTCACCTGCCATCCGGGCCATCCGCTCGAGGTCATCGGGCAGGGTCTCAATCAGGGAAACGATTGGTTCATCTTCAGCGGCTATATGGATTTCCTGATGTTGAAACAGCTTCCGGAGTGGCTCCGGGAGGTCGGGCTGGACATCCCCGTCGATGTCGGCACGGGCAAGGCCTCGCACAGCCTGGGCACGGTCGCCTTCGGCTTGAAGACCTACGAGGGGTTCAAGATCCAGGACATGCCGACCGAGGAGGAGTGGATCAAGTTCGTCAAGGGCCGGGGCGGCTACCTCTTCCGGCCGGTCTGGGCGCCGGAATGCGACAAGTTCAGGTATGACGGCCAGATCGCGATCGACGGGAACAAGAAGCAGATCGACACCGAGGACATGCCGTTCATCCTGCAGACCGGCCTTATCAAGGACGAAGCGCCGGCCTGCATGGTCCTCTTTTCCGAAAAGGGACGGCGATGGAACCGGGAAGAGATGTGGAAAGCCATCCTTGCACGGCGGGCCGTCGGAGTCCTCCCGCAGGGCCGGATGATGGGCCCGGCCAATCTCCGTAACGCGCTCCAGATGCTCCTCCTCGACCGGGTCTACCTCGAGGATCTTTTCG
>CAYOYQ010000046.1:0-17087 GCA_964408215.1 uncultured Eubacteriales bacterium | reverse complement strand
ATCACCTCCTGCCCGAGTTCACCTCGGTCGAGAACATCGCCTTCCCGCTGCTCATCGCCGGGGAGACCCGGCGGGAGGCCTTCGTCCGGGCCCGCCGCATGCTGGCCGAGGTCGGCCTCGAGGACAAGGCCGAGTCCCGCCCCGGCCAGCTCTCCGGCGGCGAGCAGCAGCGCGTGGCCATCGCCCGGGCCCTCGTCGCCTCGCCGCGGCTGCTCCTGGCCGACGAGCCGACGGGCAACCTCGACTGGCGGACGGGGGAAAAGGTCCTCCGCCTCGTCCTCGACCTTCACCAGAGCAAGGGGCTGTCGTCGATCCTGGTCACCCACAACGAGAAGATCGCCCGTTACTGCGACAAGGTCTACGAGATGGCCGCCGGGACGATGAAACTCCTGGCCTCCCCCGAGAGTTAGAAAGGGAGAGAGGCGCGTCCGGCCCCTCACCCGGGGCGGGCGCTTTGACCGGGCCGGCCCGATATGGTATATGTATGTGGATATCTGAGATGAAAAAGCTCGTTCTCCTCTTCCTGCTCCTGTGCCTGCCGGCCCTCCTGGCCGCCCAGGAGATCGTCGAGAAGATCGACATCGTCGGCAACGACCGGGTGACGCCGGAGACGATCCTCTATTACCTTTCGGTCCGCCAGGGGGATGTCTACAACGCCGAACAGATCCGCCGGGACTTCCGGGTCCTCTGGTCGACCGGCTTCTTCGCCGAAATCAAGTTCGAGGAGCTCGCCGGGACGCGCGGGCGGATCGTCCGGATCACGGTCCAGGAGAACCCCGTCGTCCGCGCCGTCTCGTACAAGACCGGCAAGAAGGTCAAGGAGAACGACATCGTCAACAAGCTGAAGGAGAAGGACCGGGCCATCCTGCCCTATTCTTACTTCAGCCCGCACAAGATCCAGCTCATCAAGGAGACCATCACCGACCTCCTCTACGAGAAGGGCCTGCTGGCCTCGGCGATCGAGACGGAGGCCGTCAAGACCGGCAAGAACGAGGTCGACGTCGTCATCCGGATCGACGAGGGCCCCAAGGTCCGCGTCGGCGACGTCGTCTTCGACGGCGCGACCAAGATCCCGGTGAGCACCCTCAAGTGGTCGCTCAAGGACAACCGGCCGCACACCCTGTTCAACTGGATCGCCAGCAAGGACGTCTACAAGGAGAACAAGCTGGCCGACGCGACCGCCGCGATCAAGAAGAAGTACCAGGAGCTCGGCTACATGGAAGCCGCGGTCGGCGAGCCGAAGACCGAGACCTTCGAGCGCCGGACGGTCCTGTTCAAGACGCAGAAGATGATGCGGCTCGTCTTCCCGGTGACGCCCGGCTACCTCTACCGCACCGGCGAGATCAAGATCGAGGGCAGCAAGTCCCTCAACGTCAAGGCCATCCGGACCCTGGTCAAGCTCAAGACCGGCGAGATCTACAGCACCAAGGACCGGGAGAAGACCGTCGACGACATCTCCGAGGCCTTCCGGGACATGGGCTTCGTCTACTGCCAGATCGTCCCCGTCGAGAACCTCGACCCCAAGAACAAGATCGTCAACGTCGCCTTCAACATCGCCGAAGGGGAGATGGCCTTCCTCAACCGCCTGGAGTTCCGCGGCAACACCTACACCAAGGACAAGGTCATCCGGCGGGAGATGATCCTCCGCGAGGGCGACCGCTTCGGCATGACCATGTTCAAGAACAGCATCCTCCGGGTCAAGCAGCTCGGCCTGGTCGACCTCGACAAGGACCCCGACATCAAGCCCGACCCGGAAGACCCGACGAAGATGAACGTGGTCGTCAACGTCAAGGAGCTGCAGCGGAACAACATCCAGTTCACCGCCGGCTACAGCGGCTACGAGGGGACCTTCGTGGCCTTCACCTATTCGACGGTCAATTTCCTCGGCGCCGGCGAGACGCTCGAGCTCAGCGCCCAGCAGGGCAAGCTGGTCAAGAACTACTCCTTCGGCTTCTCCGAGCCGTACCTCTTCGACAAGCCCATCACGGCCGGCTTCAACATCTACAAGAGGGACCTGCACTATCCCTGGTTCTGGCGCAAGGGCGCGGGCATCGACCTGACGACGGGGCTGCGGCTCTTCGAGATGTGGCGGGCCAACCTGGTCTACACCTTCGAGAAGGTCGAGATGACCGTTTCCGGCAGCTCGGAATACTCGCTGCCCACGACCTACTACCAGTACTACAGCAACCAGAAGTACGACATCAGCTCGGTCACGCCGATGCTCTGGCGGTCGACGATCGACAGCCCGCTCACGCCGACCCGCGGGACGATGTACTCGCTCAGCGCCAAGTACGCCTTCAATTTTCTCGGCGGCGACGTCTTCCTGCTCAAGCCCAACATCGAGTTCACGCGCTATCAGCCGGTCATCGGCCGGGGCCCCAAGGCCCACGTCTTCGGCATCCACGCCCAGTACGGGTTCATCAAGGCCCTCAAGGGCTCGCAGATCCCCTACTGGGAGAGGTTCTTCCTCGGCGGCGAGCGGTCCATCCGCGGCTACGAGGTCTACACGATCGGCCCGCTCGACGAGAACGGCTACAACATCGGCGGCGAGAAGCAGTTCGTCTTCAACGCCGAGTACATCATCCCCGTCGGCGGCCCGCTCTACGCCATCTTCTTCTACGACACCGGCAACGCCATCCCCTACGGGGACAAGCTCGACCTCAAGAACATGTATTCCTCGCTCGGCCTCGAGGCCCGGCTCTTCATCCCGGCCCTGCGGGTGCCGTTCCGGCTCATCTTCTCCTACAACAACAAGAAGATCTATTCGACCGACTCGGACTTCGCGTTCCGGTTCGCCGTCGGCACGACGTTCTAGGGAGGTTCCGCCCATGAGACATCGCGTTCCCGTCCTCATCGCCCTTCTCGCCGCGGCCGCGGCCGGTCTGGCCGGCCTCGCGGCCGCCCAGGAAGGGGGCAAGCTGGGGATGATCAATTCCCAGGAGATCCTCGACAAGTCCGCCGAAGGCAAGCGGGCCCTGGCCCAGCTCCAGGCGGCGGACAAGAAGTACACCGACCAGGTCACCCAGCTCGACGACCAGATCAAGCAGCTCCAGAACCGCCTGACCTCGCAGCGCCTGACGCTGACGCCCGACGCGGCCGCCGGGATCCAGGCCGACATTCAGAGGAAGCAGACCGACCGCCAGCGGGCGGCCGAGGACGCGACCGCGGCCATGCGGCAGCTCCAGTCGACGACCCTCGAGAAGCTCCAGGCCGACCTCCTGCCGATCATCGAGCAGGTCCGCAAGGACATGGGCTTCGATGTCATGTTCGACGTGACCAAGGGCGGGGTCATCTACGCCAATCCGGCCATCGACGTCACGGCCGAGATCATCAAGCGCTACGACGCCCTCAAAGCGCCGGCCCCGCCGGTCAAGAAGTGAGCGGGGAGGGCCGTGCCTTGGTGCCCATCGAGCAGATCCTCAAGGTCCTGCCGCACCGGTTCCCCTTCCTGCTCATCGACCGCGTGGTGGACATGGTGCCGCAGAAGATCATCGTCGCCCTGAAGAACGTGACCTGCAACGAGCAGTTCTTCCAGGGGCATTTCCCCGAGTGGAAGATCATGCCGGGGGTGCTCATCGTCGAGGCCATGGCCCAGGCCGGCGCGGTCCTGCTCTTCGCCTCGGCCGCCGACCCGGCCAAGGACTTCCCCGTCCTGAGCAAGGTCGACCGGGCCAAGTTCAAACGGATGGTCGTCCCCGGCGACCAGCTCCGCCTCGAGGTCGAGTGGCTGCGGTCGAAGGGCCGGATCTGCCAGATGAAGGGCAAGGCCTTCGTCGACGGCGAGGTGGCCGCCGAAGCCGACATCACCGCGACGATCCTCGACCTCGAAGACCTCGGCGACCCCCGCCGGGACGTCTGAGCGGCCTCTACTTCACGACCTTGATCAACCGCCCCGCGGCCGGCACGGCCGTGACATCCAGAGCGTTCCAGACGGCGAACTGCGGCCACGACTTTTCCGGCATGCCGGCCGCCTTGAAGATCGCCTGAAGGCTGTCCCGGCCGTTGGCCTTGACCAGGGCCAGGCGCTTGGGCGCGCGGTTGATCTTCGAGGCGTCGGCGAGGTCGCGGAAGGACGCGACGATCCTCTGGAAGTCCGGGGCGTATTTCGAGTACCCGTCGACCGCGCTCATGGCCTGAAAGGCGTAGACCCAGTCCCCCTTCTTCAAGCAGGACAGGCTCATCCGGATGGCCGCCGCGTCCTGCTGGGGGATCTGGTACGCCTGCTCGTAGCAGGCCAGGCCGTTGATCGTCGTCCGGTTCTCGCCGAGCAGCGTCCCGCCCGACTGGGTGATCTGGGCCGCCTGCTTCTTGGCGAACTCCTCGGCCGTGTCGGTCGTCTTCCCGCCCTGCATGATGACCCCGCCGTTCTGGTCGGCCGCCACGAGCACGACCTGCGCGGGCATGTTGTTGACCGTCCAGCCGCTCGGCACGGTGAACTGGAAGCGCAGGCCCGGATGGTAAAAAACGCCGTTCTCGACATAGCCCTGCCGGGGGTCGTCGCCGACGACGACGTTCTGGACCGTCTGGAGGTAGGCTTCGGGCCGCCGGGCGAGCTTCTGGTCCTCGGGCTTCAGCAGGGACTGGACGTGGGCGATGCGGTCGGCCGTCAGGGGATGGGTCGACAGGAAGCCGGGCAGGGAGTTGGTCTGGCCCGAGAGGTCGCCGAACTTCTGCAGCGAGGCGAAGGTCGCGGCCATGTCGGCGGGATTGAAGCCGGCGGCCCGACTGTAATCGACGCCGAGGCTGTCCGCCTGGTTCTCGTCGTCGCGGCTGAACTTGAGGAAGAGGACCTGGAGCCCGGTCCCGGCCAGTCCGGCGTACTGGGCGAACTTCTTGCTGATGACGCTGCCGACGACCAGGCCGAGCGTCGCGACCTGCTGCTTGCTCATTTGGCTCATGGAATGGCGGGCGTTGACGTGGCCGATCTCGTGGCCGAGGACGGCGGCCAGCTCGGCCTCGGAGTTCATCATGGCCAGGATGCCCCGGGTGACGTAGACCGCCCCGCCCGGCACGGCGAAGGCGTTGACGACCGGGCTGTCGAGCACGGTGAAGCGCCACGGGAGAGCCGGCCGCTGGCCCTTGGCCGCCAGGGCCGTCCCGAGCCGGCCGATATAGGCCTGCAGGGCCGCGTCGTCATAGACGCCGTAGGTCGCCGCGACCTCCGAGTCGGTCTGCTTGCCGAGCTCGATCTCCTGGCTCTCGGAGTAGAGCATGAACTCCTTCTTGCCTGTGACCGGGTTGACGGCGCAGGAGAGCGCCGCGAGACAAAGAAGGGCCAGCGCGAGGGGCTTCGTTCGGGTCATGGGGAACCTCCTGTCATTTCAGGACGAACAGGGCGTCGTCCAGTCCGGAATTGACGGTGACGGTCGCGATGGTCAGGCGCATGATCTCCTGGCCGCCCTGGAACGTCCGGAGAGAATGGTTGACCATCCAGCCGCCGACCGGCCGGTAATCGCCGAGCAGGGACTCGGTCTCGACGACGGCGCCCGTCACCGGGTCCAGGGACGTCGTCGCGGACTTATAGGGGAGGGACGTCACCGGGTCGATATAGATCGTGCTTTTGTGCCCGTCGGCCAGGGTCTGCTCGAGGACGAGGTAGTCCTTGCCGTCGAGCGTGGCCTTGGGCTTGAGGCCGTACGTGATGCCCAGCTTGCGGGGATCGAGGAGCGAATCGTTGCCCACGGCCTGGTGGGAAAAGTCCTTCGACAGGGCCTCCGCCATGGGCTCGTTGGCGAAGGTCCGCATGTCGGTCCCCCAGCCCCGCGTCCCGTCGTAGGCCTGGGTGAAGACCTGGCCCGAGGCGAGCGCGGAGAGATCGAGGTCGATGCGGAGCCTGTTGGGCTCTTTCTGGTAGACCGTCACCGGCAGGCTCCGGCCCATCTGGACGAGGTCGGCGGTCCCTTTGAGGGTGGTGTCCTTGATGGAGGCCAGGACTTTGCGGCCGCCCATGGCCTCGACGGTCTTGGCCAGAACGGCGAGCGCGTCCTTGCTGCTCTCGGCTGCCGCTGTCTGGCCGGGCGAAGGGCTCGCCGCGGCGAGAATGATGACAAGCGCTACGGCGGCCCAAGCCGGTCTTTTTTTCATCGGAACCTCCTCCTGACATTGAGGGCGACGGGGGAACATGACGGGACTATTCTAATGAAGGCCGGCGGTTTTGACAAACCCCTCGACCGACGGCCGGAAATCGGATCGTCGCCTGATCCCGGGGGGATGGGCTAGTCTCACCGTTCAGGCGGGCCTAGCCATAAGAAGCCTATGTAATGGAATGGGACATATAAAAATTGTCATAATCAACATAATACTTGACTTGAGAAATCATTTGATGATATAATAATTGTGTCCAATATTAGAACATATTAGGACTCATTCGCGGACGACAATGAATCCTCAACTCGGCCTTATCGCCTGTTCGAGCTTCGACCGCGAGCTCCTCGCTCTTCGCTCGTCGCAGGAATTCCAGGACGTCCGCTTCCTCCCCCAGCCCGTTCGCTGCGACCTCTCCGAGGGCTCCTGGCCGGGCCTGGCCGAGGCCGTCGGGTCCTGCCGGGCCCAGGGTTGCCGGGTGGCGCTGGCCGGCGGGTACTGCCTGACGCGGCCGGCGAAGGACCTCGGGCTCGACCGCGGCGTCGGGCTCCATCAAAAGAGCCAGTGCTTCGAGTGGCTGGCCGACAAGGACATCCTGGACCGGTTCCTCCAAAGCGGCGCCCTGCCCGTCCTGCCCGGTTGGCTGGCCCGCTGGGAGGACCACCTCGAGGCGCTCTGGCCCGGCGACCCCAAGGCCGCGCAGGCCCACTTCCGCGAGCTGGCCACGCGGATCGTCCTGCTCGATACGGGCGTTCATCCGGGTCTGGACCGCGAGCTCAAGGCCTTCGCCAAGTTCGTCCGGCTGCCCGCCGAGGTCCATCCGGCGGGGCTGGATCTCCTGCGCCAGAACCTTCTCCGCGTCACCCTCGCCGCGAGGCTGGACGGCCTGGCCGAAGAGAGCGAAGGCCGGATGGCCGGCCTCCGCCAGCGCGTCTCCGACTTCTCCCGGATCGGACAGCTCCTCGCGGCCGTGACCGAGGTCAAGTCCCGGGAGGACGCAGAGGCCGGGGTCGTCGAGATCTTCCGCGTCCTTCTCTCGCCCCGGGAGGTTGTCTTCCGGGCCGCGGAGTCCTTCTCCGGCCGTCCGGGCCCGGAGGGCTCGCCGATCGACCGGATCGTCGCTCTCAACGCCGACTATGCCTGGACCAACGACCGGCAGAGCGTTTTCCTCAAGGTCGCCCACGGCCGCGAGCTCCTCGGCGTCGTCGAGCTCGGCGGGTTCGGCGGCCCGGAGCGGCGGGATGACGACCTCGATCTGGCCCTGGCCTTGGCCCGGATCTCCGGGCTGGCGCTGGCGAACGTTCAGACCGTCCGGGCCCTGGCCGCCGAACGCGAGAGGGCCGCGAGCGCCGAAGCGGAGCTGGCCGCCGGCGATGATAAGATGACCCGCGTTTTCAGCTACCCGCTGGGGACCTACCGGACGACTCCGCAGGGACAGATCCTGGAAGCCGGGCCGACCCTCGTCCGCATGCTCGGCTACCCGGACCTCGCCGCGCTCAAGGCGGTCGATTTCTGGGACCTCCACCACGATCCCCGGGACCGGACCGGCTGGCAGGCCACGCTCGATTCGAGCTCGGTGGTCGAGTTCCTGGAGACCCAGCTCCGGCGCAAGAACGGCACGGTGTTCTGGGCCAAGGATTCGTCCCAGGCGGCCCGGGACGCGCAGGGCAACGTCCTTTACTATGACGGGGTCATCGAGGACATCTCGCGCAAAAAGCAGATCGAGGAGGAGCACGCCTGGGACGTCCGCCTGGAGAACTCGGTGAGCGCGGTCTCCCAGCGGCTGCTTTCGCCGACCCCGATCGAGGTCATCGCCTCGGCCGTCCTGGAGAACGCCCGGAGCCTGACCTTGAGCGCCACGGCCTTCGTCGGCCGCATCGATGAGCGGACGGGCCAGCTGGTCGTCGCCGCCATGACCCCGGACGCCGAGGCCCTGTTCGGCAGGCGCGGCGAGGAGGCCGGCCGGCTGCACGAGAGATCCGGGCTGTGGCGCTGGGTCCTCGAGAAGCAAAAAGCCGTCTTGACCAATATGACCAGCCTTGACCCGCGCTTCACCGGCATGCCGGAGTGGCACTTCCCGGTGCGCCAGCTCCTGGCCGTGCCGGCCGTGATGGCGGGTTCCATGGTCGGGCTCATCGTCGTCGCCAACGGCGAGAACCCCTACATCGAGAGGGACCTCAAGGCCGTCGAGCGCCTGGCCGGTCTCTACGCGATCGCCGTCGAGCGGAACCGGACGGAGAGCGAGCTCCGGGAGCTCTCGCTCGTCGACGAGCTGACGAAGGCCTACAACCGCCGCGGCTTCATGGCCCTGGCCGAACAGCAGATCAAGGTCGCCCACCGGACGAAGAGGGAGATGGCCCTCTTCTACGCCGACCTGGACAACCTCAAGAGCATCAACGACGGCTTCGGCCACGAGGCCGGCGACGCGGCCCTCGTCGCCGCGGCCGAAGCCCTTCGGGAGGCCTTCCGGGATTCCGATATCATCGCCCGTATCGGCGGCGACGAGTTCGTTGCCCTGGCGATCGACGTCGGCGAGGGCAAGATCGCGTCCCTGGCCCGCCGGCTCCGCGAAAGGCTCCAGGTCCGCAACAGCCGGCCCGGCGCCGCCTTCCCCGTCTCGGTCAGCCTGGGCATCGCCCTCTACGACCCCGACAAGCCGGGATCGCTCCCGGACCTGCTGGCCCTTGCCGACAGGCGGATGTACTCGGACAAGACGTCGAAGAAGGGCGCGGCCGCCGTCGCCTGAGCCCGCCGGACCGGTCAGCTCCGCAACCCGTACTTGGCCAGCTTGTTGTAGAGCGTCGTCCGCGAGATCCCCAGGATCTTGGCCGTCTGGCGCAGGTTGCCCTTGGTCACCTTGAGCAGGTAGGCGATGTAGTCCTTCTCCAGGTCCTCGAGCGACGACAGATGGCCGGGGCCGCCGAAGGCGATGGCCCCCTGGGGCGGGATGTAGTCGCGGAGGTACTTGGGCAGGTTGGCGACGTCGATGAAGTCCTTCTTGCAGAGCATGGCCGCGCTCTCGAGGACGTTGGCCAGCTCGCGGACGTTGCCCGGCCAGCCGTACTTGAGGAAGAGCTTCTGGACCTCGCGCGAGACGCCGCGGAGGTCCTTGCCGAAGGCCTTGTTGGCGGCCTGCAGGAAGTGGCGGACGAGCAGGGGGATGTCCTCGAGCCGCTCCCTCAGCGGCGGGAGGTCGATGACGACCTTGTTCAGCCGGTGGAAGAGGTCCTCGCGGAAGGCCCCGGCCCGGACCCGCTCGGCCAGGTCCCGGTTGGTGGCGGCCAGGACGCGGACGTCGACCGTCGCGCTCTCGTTCGCCCCGAGCGGCCGGAACTCCCGGCTCTCCAGCACCCGGAGGAGCTTGGCCTGTACGGCCACCGGGATCTCGGCGATCTCGTCGAGGAAGATCGTCCCGCGGTCGGCCTCCTCGAACAGCCCGGGCTTGTCGCGGTCGGCCCCGGTGAAGGCGCCCTTGCGGTAGCCGAAGAGCTCGGATTCGAAGAGGTTCTCCGGCACGGAGGCGCAGTCGCAGACGACGAGCGGCCGCTCGCCTTGCGGGCTCAGGCTGTGGACGGCCCGGGCGACGATCTCCTTGCCGGTCCCGGTCTCGCCGGTGATCAGGGCGCTCGAGAAGTACTTGGCGATGTTCTCGATGAGGCTGAAGATCTCGAGCATCGTCGGGTTGCGGCTGACCAGGCCCTGGAAGACGTACTTGCGCTCCAGCTTCTTCTCGAGGTGCAGCGTCTCGCGGCGGAGCTCGCTCTTGCGGGAGATCCGGCGCAGGACGTCGCGGAGGATGTCCCGCTCGAAAGGCTTGGGCACATAGTCCGTCGCCCCGGCGTGGATGATGTCGAGGACCGCGTCCCGGCCGAGGGGCGGGCCGCCGATGAGGACGTCGACGAGGGCGTCCGATCTCTTGATCTTCTTCAGCACCACGAGGCCCGCGGCGATCGAGTCCCCGGGATCGACCAGGACGACCCGGATCCCGTGCTCGCGGACGATGTCGACGGCGTCGTCGCCGAGCTGGGCGAAGAAGACGCTGGCGTCGACGCCGACGGGGGACCGTTTGACGGATTCGTAGAGCGAGAAATCGTCGGAGATGATCAGGAGGTTCGTCTGTGCGTCCATCGCGCCCCGCCCCTGTCTTTCGGCGGCGGCGCTATCTTATCATGAGCAAATCCCGGACACAACACGAAAATTGAGGGGACGGAAACGGGTCACATCAAGAAGGGGGCAAGCCTAAACGTTCAAACTCTTAAGAACAGAGGATAGCCAATTTCTGGGAAAGCTTAAGAGTTCAGTTTTGACCCCTTCCGGGACGCTTCCGCACCAGCGTGAAACGGACCCGGTCGCGGACCTCCTCCTCGATGCGCACGACCTCGAACGCCGTCCGCTCGAGATACTTGACGTGGGCCCGGAGGTAGGCCAGGCCCTGGGCGCAGAGGAAGTCGAGCCAGTCGCCCGTGGCCGTCTCGTCCATGAGCTCGGGCGTCTCGTCGCTGAGGGTCGCCTGGGCCCGCGGCGTCAGCCGGTTCTCGGCCGGGCCCCGGCGCTTGGCGTAGATGTTGACGCCGTCCTCGACCTCGAGGGCGGCGAGATGGGGCGCCCAGCGGCCGGCCCAGCGCTCGTAGCGGTCGTAGAACTTGCGGTTCGAGGCGGCGATCCGGGCGTCGGCGTTGAGCTCGGCGGCGACGAGCTTCCGCAGGACCTCGCCGGCCTCGCGCTGCTCCGCGTAGATCGGCAGGCGCAGGGACCGGACGTAAGCGAACCAGCCCTTGGGGATCCAGTAGTCCCGGAACAGGTAGGGCGCGTAGTTCGAGAACGATTGGACCCACTCGTGCGACGGATAGCCATGAAGGTTGAGGACGATGTCCGGGAGCCAGCGGTCGTAGAGGCGCGGGCGGACGGCCGCTTCGGGCAGGAGCGGCTTCGCCCCGGTCTGGTAGCCCATGTCCACGCCGAGGGCCCCGTAACGGCCGGCGTGGAGGCTGTGGAACGGCTCGTTCTTCTGCATCTCGTAGGCGAGGGCGGCCCCGTCCGGGTTCTCCATCGGCTGGAAGACGAAATTGACCTTCTTCAGAGCCTCGGCGGCCCCGGGGTCGCGGGCCAGGAGCTCGGCGAAGCGGAGCAGGTAGTTGGTCGAGGCGACCTCGTTGGCGTGCTGGCGGGCGACGGCCTGGAGCGTCGGCTTGACTGTGATCAGGCGCGGCAGGGAGACCGCGGGCCCGAAAGGCCTGTAGATCTCGAGCACGGGGACCTCCCGGCCTTCGTAGGACCTCCCCCCGACATAGCCCCGGACGCCGGGGAAGGCCGAGAGGCGGCGGACGATCTCCGAGGCCATGTCCGGAGAAATGATGTCCTTCGTTGTCACCAAAGACGGGCCGGCCCAGGGCTCGGGCGCCGGAGCGGGGGGAGCGGCCGCCGCGGGCGCGGCGACCGCGAGCCGCTCGTCTTTTTCCCGGTCCTGGTTCTTCAGCCGGAGCGTGACGCCGTCGAGACGCGGGAACCGGAACGGGTCCTTGACCAGGCCGGCCTCGTAGAGCCCGCGCCAGGCCCCGAGGATGTCGATGACGGCGAGATAGTCCGCCTCCTTCTCCCACTCCGACTCGAAGACGACGTCGGCCACGCGCGCCGACCGGCCATCGTAAAGCAGCTCCATCGCCCGCATCGACTTCGGCTTGAGGGCCGGAAAGACGGATCTGCGCGAGACCTCTTCACGGTCTTTTTCCTTCCAGGTGATGACCGCCTGCGGGGCCGGGGCCGGCCAGTCCTCGAGCGCGGCCCGGACCGCGGCCGGACCGCCTTCGAGGGACGGGTGGAGGGAAGGGAAGACGTTGCCGGGCGCCGAGGACCGCGACGTGTCGGCCGCGGTCTCTTTGTCCTCGGGATCGAACCGGGTCAGCCCCCGGAGCAGGTCGAGCGTGTCGAAATAGATCTCGTCGTGGATCGCTTCGAGCGAGGAGATGACCTCCTCGTCGAGGCCGGTCCGGAAGTCCGGCTCGCTCGCCCGGAGGTCGACGAGCAGGCGCTTGAAATAGGGCTGCTTGGAGAAGGTCGGCTCGCCGCCCGTCTTCTTGCGGACGTGGCCGGCGACTGCCCGGAGGACGTCCTCCTGGTAGAAGGTCCAGAACTTCTCGAGGTCGGTCTCGAGCGCCTCGTCGCAGACGACCGTGCCGCCGGCGACGATGTGGAGCCAGCCCGTGGTCACCCGGGCCTGACCCCACTCCGGCAGGACGCCGGAGAGGGCGATCTCGCGCGTCCGCGGCGTGAAGCCGTCCTTGTAGATCACGGCGCCGCCGGCGTCGACCGCCTCGACCTCGTAGGTCGGCCCGCCCGGCGCCGCGGCCTCGAACGTGATCCGGTCGAGGGCGAGACCGAGCGCCCGGGCCAGGGGCTCGTCCACCGGGTAGAGTTCCTGGAGCCAGCGGTTCGGGTCGCCGTAGGTGCGCTGCGGCCGGCTGAAGTCCGGGCGCTCCTCCGTGAAGCGGATGACGAGGCCGGCGACCCCCCGGCCTATGAGGGCCGGCAGGACCCGTTCGAGGAGCCAGAAGTATCCCGGCTTGTAAGCGGACAGGACCTCGACCTCGGCGCTCGGGAAGCCGGCCCGGCCGAGGATCCCGAGGAAGTCCGAACGGACCTTGCCCCGCACGGCCGGCGATTCGCTGATCCCCAGGCTGACCTTGACGCCGCCGCCCTTGCCCGCGGCGTCGACCAGGGCGCGGAGCCGGCTCTCGAGCAGGGCCCGGGCATCGTCGACCTCCCAGGTGAAAGTCTTCGCCTTCTCGAAGACCGTCCGGCCCGCCTTCATCGATCCGGCTTCGACCGTGACGGGGGCGCTTCCGGCCGCGGCCGCGAGCGTCGCCCGCACGGCTTCCGCGAGACCGGCGTTCTCGTCGGGCAGGACGAGCTCGGCCCGGACCGACTCGATCTCCCGCCCTTTGATCTCGGCCGCGGCCTTGTCCGCGGCGGTCCGGATGAACGCCTCGGCCGCGCCCTTGCCGCCGGCGAGGAAGCGGTCGACGTCCTCGGCCAGGTCGGAGAGCTCGGCGCGGCCCTCTCCGGACTCGTCGAAATAGGGGAAGGTCCGGGCCAGGTAGGACAGCGTCTTTTCGAGGCCCGAGGGGTCCGCGGCCTGGACCGCGAGCGCCGCGGACCGGCCGAACGCCTTGGGCACGATCCTGAGCCACCCGGCGCCCGGCGGGAGGTCGCGGACCTTCAGCCGGCCGGTCTTGACCAGGTCCGAGGTGAGCGCGTTCGCGCCGAGGAGGACGGGCGCGGCGAGGGCCTTGCGGCTCTCGATCTCGCTGTCGAGCCGGACGACCGGGAAGGACGCGCCGGCCGTGCCGAGGATGAAGCGGGCCGCCAGCTCGGGCAGGGCCGCGGGCGCGAGGTCCTTGGGAACGACGATGGTCCCGTCGAGGCCGTCGGGGACGCCGTCGCGGTCCTGGTCGGCATAGATGCCCTTGGGCGAGACGAGGCCGAGGAGGTCGAAGTCCTTGCCTGCGGCCTCACCGCCCGGCCGCTCCTTGAAGGCGGGCGTGAGCAGCCGGCGCGACGCGCCGGCCCTCGGCAGAACGACCCTGGAGCGGCCTTCGCCGTAACGCAGCTCGAAGGTCAGGGCGGCGCAGGCGGGGTAGGTGAGGAGGGCCGTGCGGATCCCCCGGCTCTGGTCGCGGGCCAAGGCCGCCAGGGCGTCATCGGCCGTCCGGCGGTCCGCGTCGGACGCGAAATGGACCTCGACGGCCAGGTCCCGGATCTGTCCCTGATCGAGCGAGAGGGCCTGGAGCCCGTCGGAAACAGGGACGGCGCCCGGGAACTCGTAGACGGCCTCGCGGACAACGGTCTTCTGGAGCCTCACGCCCGCCGCCGCGAGGAAGGACTCGAGGTCCTTCTCGAGGCTCTCGTAGGTCGCCCCGGTCTCGCGCCCCCAGACCTCCCAGAAGTAGGGCCAGCGCAGGAAAAAGGCCCGGCCGGTCTTGAGCAGGGTGTCTTCGGAGCCGGCGACGCAGGCGACCGCCGTCTGGCCGGGACGGGAGAAGAGGAAGACGAGGCCCTGGTTCGGTCCGAGCGTCGCGGGCTCGCGGCGGCGCTCCTTGAGGGCCTCCCGGACGCGGGCCAGGCGTCCGCCCACCAGGATCTGGAGGGCCGGGGCCGGTCCCGAGGCGAGGTCCGATTCATGCCGGACCAGGCCGAATTCGACCGCGAGGCTCTCGAAATTGACCCTGGCGGCGATGTCGGCGGCCAGGGCCAGCTCGGCGGCCGTGGGCCTATCAGGGACGATGATGGCCACGGCGGGCTTCTCCGGGAAGCCGTCGCCGTCGAGATCGAGGACGGCCTGGCCGGGGGCGAAGAGCCTGGACAGGCTGTCGACGCCGGCCGCGCCGGGAAGGACGAGGGTCAGGGCGGCGAAGGCCGCGAGCAGCGCTTTTTTCATGGGCCTTACTCCCGCTTGGTATCGTCCGGATTCTATCACAATCGAGGCGAAGGCGGACCGGGACCGGGCGCGTCCCGGGCCCGGCGTGGGGCCGGCGGAACGCCCTGGGGCTAACCGGAAGAGGGGATTTTATCAACAACTTACACAAGATGTAGGGGTGTCGGGCGAGACCGGTAGCATCCCTAGTTTTTTTGCTTGACAAGCCCTTCCTTATCCGCTAGCATTGTTCCGTCCAAGCAGTAAGCGGGTCCCTTAAGATGTCCTATAAATTAAAGTACTTGTTTATTCTGTTCGTCGCGTTCTTTTTCTTCTGGGGGACCCCTGTCGAATTCGGGACCGAAGGCGCCTTTTTCCACGGCTTCATGATCCCCAAGCCGGTCATCACCGTCGGCCTGGGCACGAACCTCAAGGACATCCACATCCGGTCCTCCGCCGGGATGAAGATCTACGAGGTCGCCTCGGGCTACCGTCTCGTCTCCGAGGACGCCGACGAGATCCGGATCAAGGGCGGGGGCGAGAAGCTGACCGAGAAATACGTCATCCTTCTGGCCCACGCCAAGGAGCGCGAGGAGGCCGACCAGCTGGCGGCGAGCCTCAGCGCCAAGACCGGCGGCAAGGTCTCGGTCACGGAGGACCTCGAGGCCGACGCGCCGGGGATCTACGAGATCAAGCTGGGCGATTTCCTGACCCGGGGCGAAGCCCTGGCCAAGGTCGACGAGCTCAAGAGAGCCGGGCTGAAGGACGTCTGGATCGACCGCGAAGAAGTCGTCGCCGAACCGTCCCGGCCGATCTGGATGGTCCTCGACGACAAGCTCGTCTCGCTCAGCCGGGACTCCGACCTCTACTTCATCCCGGCCAACCCGCAGAGCTTCCTGACCCTCAACGGCCGGAGCTACCGCGGCTTCCTGACCATGGCCGGGACGCCCAAGGGCATCGTCGTCGTGAACCACGTCAACCTCGAGGACTACCTCAAGAGCGTCGTCCCCGGCGAGCTGTCGCCCGGCCAGTTCGGGGCCCTGGAGGCGCTCAAGGCCCAGGCCGTGGCCGCCCGGACCTACGCGCTCAAGAACCTGGGCGCGTTCAAGAGCCTCGGCTTCGACCTGGTCAACACCCCCCGCTCCCAGCTCTACCTCGGCATGCAGTCCGAGAGCTCGATGAGCACGCGGGCTGTCGAGGAGACCAAGGGCGTCGTCATGCGCTACCGGGGCGAGCTCATCAACGCCCTGTACACGAGCACCTGCGGCGGCCGGACCGAGGACGCCGAGAACGTTTTCTCCGGACGCCCCGTGCCGTACCTCAAGGGCGTCGATTGCAGCTACGAGAAACAGCCTGAGTGGAAGGTCGAGGCGCCGACGCCGGTCGCGCCCATCCTCATCGACGGGCGGAACGTCAACCTCGACGTCGCCCTCCTGCTCGGCCTGGGCATCGTGCCCATGGGCGCCGAGCCCCTCGACTTCCGCGCCGAGGCCACTTTCGACGAGGCCGTCGAGTGGATCAGGGACGCGCGGCGTCTGCTCGGCCTCAAGGAGCCCGGCTTCGTTCCCGGCCCGGCCGCGCTGAGCTTCGTCAGCCTGGCCCGGCTGCTCGTCGACGCCTTCTCCTGGAAGGACCGGATCGACCAGCTCCTGCTTCCCGGCGAGATCGACTTCATGCTCAAGGACCTGCCCGACGTCCAGGGCAGGGACCGGGGACCGCTGGCCCTCTGCTTCCAGTCCGGGCTCTTCCCCTCGTCGGTGCGGGCCGGCGAGATCCAGCAGCCCGTCACCCGGGCTGAGCTGGCCATGGCCCTGGCCCGCGTCGTCAGGGACTATAAGGACTTCTTCCAGACCGGGACGTTCCGGGGGGCGGGCCGGGGCACGATCGAGGTCGGGAAGGACTTCGAGCGCCGGACGCTGCACCTGTCCAACCATGTCCGGCTCCTCCGGACGATCGAGGGCGAGACGACCTTCGCCACCAAGCTGACCCTGCTCGGCGGGGAGAACGTCCGCTGGCTCGAGCGCGACGGCCAGGTCGCTTACCTCGAGGTCCTCTATCCTCCGAACTCGAACGTCCTCGACCGGTCCTCGCGGTTCAACAACTGGCAGATCCCGAAAAAGCGCCAGGAGCTGGAAGCCCGGATCGGACAGTCCTACCCGATCGGCCGGCTGGTCAATATCACCGTTACGGCCCGGGGAGATTCGGGCCGGGCGACGGAGATCGTCCTGAAAGGGACCGAGCAGAGCGCGACCGTGCGCGGCTTCCAGATCCGCGCCGTCCTGGGCCTCCGCGACACCCGGTTCGTCATCGACCGCGCTTACGACGAGCAGGGGAACGTCGCCGAGTTCTTCTTCTCGGGCCGCGGCTGGGGTCACGGCGTCGGGCTGTGCCAGGTCGGCGCCTACGGCATGGCCGTGGCCGGGGCCAAGTACCAGGACATCCTCAAGAAGTATTACAGCGGCATCAAGATCGACACGATCGACTAGCCCCCGGCCTGATCCTTCCACTCCACGAGCAAGGGCGAAGTCTCCTCCTCGGCTTTGCTCGGGAATCACCCCTAGCCCCCCGGTCCCCCCGGGAACCAGTCCCGACG
>CAYOYQ010000045.1:0-17187 GCA_964408215.1 uncultured Eubacteriales bacterium | reverse complement strand
AGCTCGAGATGCTCGGCTATCCCAAGCCCGGCGGCAACAACCCCATCATCCGGCTCTTCATCGCCGACATCGCCGCGAAGAAGCTCGTCCGTTTGGAGACCGGCGACGACCTCGACGTCTATCTCTACCGGGGCCAGTGGACGAACGACGGCAAGGAATTCACCTACCACCGGCTGAACCGCCTGCAGAACAAGGTCGAGGTCCTCGCGGCCGATCCGGCCACCGGCAAGACCCGGCTCCTGCTCTCGGACACCGACCCCTGCTACGTCGAGGAGCAGACGGAGCTCATCTTCCTCAAGGACAACCAGCGCTTCCTCTGGACCTCGGAACGGAGCGGCTGGCGCGAGATCTACCTCTACGACATGACCGGCAAGCTCCTCAAGCCGCTGACCAACGCCAAGCTCCCGGTCCGGGGCGTCACCGGCGTCGACGAGGCCCGCGGCTGGGTCTACTTCTCCGGGTACGAGGCCAACGGCACCGAGAGCCACGCCTACAAGGTCAAGCTCGACGGCACCGGCTTCGCCAAGATGACCAAGGAGCCGGGCTCCCACAACGTCGCCTTCTCGCCGACCTACGACTACTACACGGACAGCTTCTCGAGCTGGGACGTGCCCTCCAAATCGACTCTTTTCCAGGCCGACGGCAAGGTGGTCAAGGTCCTCGGCGAAACGACCGTCCCCAAGGAGCTCCAGGACCTCAAGCTCATCAAGCCCGAGCATGTCCTGTTCAAGTCGGCCGACGGCAAGTACGATCTCGACGGCGTCCTTTACTTCCCGGCCCACTTCGACCCCAACGAGAAGTATCCCCTCATCCTGTCGATCTACGGCGGGCCGGGCTTCAAGGGCGTCAGCAACCGCTGGAACTTGGTCGACGGCAGCCAGGCCCTGGCCCAGCTGGGCTTCCTCGTCGCGACCTGCGACTACCGCGGCGTCTCCGGCCGGGGCAAAGCCTTCCAGAACCTCCACTACCTCAAGCTCGGCCAGGTCGAGTTCGAGGACCACGTCGCCTTCGTCAAGGCCCTCGAGAAGCGGGCCTATGTCGACACGACGCGGGTCGGCATCTTCGGAGCCTCGTACGGGGGCTACTTCTCGGCCCTCTGCATCCTCAAGGCGCCCGACGTCTTCCACGTCGCCGTCGCCACCTCGTCGGTCACCGACTGGAGGAACTATGACTCGATCTACACCGAACGCTACATGCGCCGGCCCCAGGACAATCCCGAAGGCTACGAGAAGGGCTCCTGCCTGACCTACGCCAAGAACCTCAAGGGCCACCTCTATCTCCAGCACGGAACGATCGACGACAACGTCCACCCCGGCAACACGATCCAGCTCGTCCAGGCCCTGCTCCGGGAGAACAAGAAGTTCGACCTGATGCTCTACCCCGAGAACCAGCACGGCATCCGTTATCCGCACGCCTCGGAGACCCGGGTCGATTATTTCATCGAGCACCTCAAGCCCGTCGTCAAGTAGGCGGGCTGAGATCCCCAAAGGAGGACTCGTCATGGCCAAGTTCGAAGGCGTCAAGTGGGCGCCCCATCAGATGCGCTATCTGCTGCCGGACAAGCAATTCGCGATCCTCGAACCCGACGCGAAGGTCGTGGCCATCTCGCGCTCGGTCTTCTATGCCATGTTCCTCTGCTTCGAGGGCATCCGGTTCTTCTGCAAGAAGGGCCCGGGCGGTTCTCTCGAGGTCAACTTCCTCAACTGGCACAAGAACCTGGAGCGGCTCCGCCGCGGCATCGCCTTCAACCTGAGCAAGGCCCAGGCCGAATGGATCCCCTCGGTCGACGAGCTCGAGGCGGTCATCATCCACCAGTATTTCAAGGACCCGGCCATCCACGCCTTCCTGGCCGAAATGGCCGATCTCGACGCCCAGGGCTACCTCCGGCCGTTCACCGTGGACGAGGAGCAGTCGATGGGCGTGACCTTCCCGGGCCTGCCCGCGGTCCGGGCCTCGTTCTGCCGGTATGACAATTATCTCGGCGAGCCCTTCACCGGGGTCGTCATCCCCCATCTCGTCCGGGCGGTCGCCGCGAACAAGACCGGATGGCTCAAGCTCGGGATCAACTACCTTATCAGCCTGAAGGCGCTCGAAGCGGCCAAGGAGGTCGACCCGGGAGCGGCCGCGGCCCTGTTCCTCGACGACCGGACCCACGCCCCCCTGGCCGACCGCAGAATCACCGAATGGGACTCCTCCTGCTGCCTCTTCGGCCTGCGCGACGGCACGGTCGTCAAGATCCCCGAGAGCGAGCTCATCCTGCCCTCTGTCACGATCCAGGGCATGGTCACGATCCTCAAGGACATGGGGGTCAAGGTCGAGGAGCGCCATGTCGCCTACGGGGAGCTCGTTCGTCTGGTCAAGGCCAATGAACTCGTCGTCGCGGCGAGCATCGGCACGGCCGGGATCATGAACCGCTGTCAGAAACTCGTCCTCGTCGATGAGAAGAAGACGCCGGCCGCGACGCACGTCCCGGACAAGGGCCATCCGCTCTACGCTAAGCTGGCCGAGGCCAAGGCGTACTACTGGGACATCTTCCGGGAGAAGGTCAAGCTGCCGGCCGGAATGAATCTCTACAAGTATTCGCTCTAACGATAGGGCGAGGCGCTTGTCCCTGAACGGGTCCTGTCCGGTGGCGTCCCCGTCCGGCTTCGGCTCCACCCATCCCCCCGTGGGGAACCCCTTCCGCCTCCAGGCGGACGGGGACTATCCCCCGGCCACCCGTTCTTGGGATAAGCGCCTTAATCCCTCACGATTTAGAGGCTCATCGAGATCAGCATCCAGAAGCGGTCGCCGAGCTCGAGGTAGGTCTGGATGGCGGCCCGGGCCATGTCGTTGGTGTATTTCGTCAGGTATTCCTCGACGGTGAAGGGCTCCTTGTCGGGCGTCTTGCTGGCCAGGATCTCCTGAACTTTCTTCTCGAGCATCGGCAGGTCGGCGAAGGCCTTGTCCTCGAACTCGGCGATCGTCGCTTCGATTGTCTTCCGGGTCTGGCCCCATTTCAACGTGGCCAGCCGATTGGCCCGCCGGAAGGCCCAGGCCGCGGAATCCAGGCGGAAGCGGTGCTGGGCGCAGATCTCGAAGCTCGGCGGCAGCTCCAGGGTGCCGGCGAAGATCGGGATCCGGGCGCTCATGGCCGGGTTGTCGAAGGCGAACCAGCAAACGGCCCCGACCGCGGGGGGAAGCCAGCCCCGGACCTGGAGCACCGTGGCGTAGGAGCAGCCGGAGATGGGAATCGTCCGCTGCGGCACGATCGTCCCGGGCTTGAGGGCGTTGGCGATGGCCTGCAGGTCGCGGGGCATCCAGGCGCTGACGATCGGGCTCGGCTCCATTTGGGGCGCCTCCGGCTGGGCCAGGGCCGCTTGGCCCGGCTTGGGCCGGGGCCGGCGGGCCGGGAAGAGGGGCATGTTCTTGGTCACGTCGAGGTCGGTCCCCTCGTAGGGGTCGCGGTAGATGGCCAGGATGTCGCGGACCGAGAGCTTCTTCTCGGCCTTGACCGAGAACGGCAGCTCGGGCAGGTCCATGGTCAGCTTGAGCGACGGGGCGACCTTGCTCAGAACGAAGAGCTCGCGGGTCGAGAAGGGCTTGCGCCCGTTGTAGGCTTCCCAGAACTTGAAGGGCTTGCCGCTCGCGGGGTCCCACCATCCCATGTCTTGGGCGACCTGGAACACGTTCTCGGAGGCCATGTAGCGATCCGGGTTCTTGAGGTCGATCTCGGCGATCCGGGGGATGTTGGCCGAGATGCCGACGTGGTCGTCGGGGATGCGGACGGCCGCCCAGACCGCGCCTTTCTCGAGCGGCCCGGCGCCCATGATCTCGAAGTGCCAGACCTCCTTGCCGTCGGCGATGGTGATGCACTCGCCGAAGTCGCCGTAGCCGTACTGCTTGACCAGCTCGCCGATGAGCTTGATGGCCTCGCGGGCGGTCTTGCATCGCTCGAGGGCGATCCGCTCGAGCTCCTCGATCATGAACATGCCCTCGTTGTTGACGAGCTCCCGTCGGCCGCCGATCGTCGTCTCGCCGATGGCCAGGCCGTATTCATTGAGGCAGGGGTAGGCCGTGTTCATGAACCGGTAGGTCTCGGGGACCTGGGGGATCTCGCCGGTCTGGACGACCCCGATGAGGTCGGTCGAGGTCTCGGTGTGCATCTTGCCGGAGAAGATCTTGGTCATCGACTTGTCCGCCCATTTCTGGCGCGGCACGATGTTCAGCCACTGCCGGTAGTTCCCGTCGCAGGTGTGGCAGGTGATGACCGAGCCGTCGACCGTGGCCAGCCGCCCGACCTGGATGGACGTACAGCTTTCCGGGTCCTCGGTCCGAGCTTGGGCCGCCGGGCCCGGGGTCTCCCCCGCCCTCTGGGCGGGCAGGAGCGATATGAGCCCGAGCAGGATGATCGAAAGGACGAGCCCTCGGCCGATCGTTCTCCGCAATGGTATTCTCTTCAAGTTCGCCTCCGTCTCGCGGGATGATGATAGACGCGCCTAGATGAATCTATGGGAAGGACCGAGCGCCTGTCAA
Source organism: uncultured Eubacteriales bacterium (assembly GCA_964408215.1). Classification (GTDB taxonomy): domain Bacteria; phylum Acidobacteriota; class Aminicenantia; order Aminicenantales; family Saccharicenantaceae; genus RBG-16-66-30. Next base: position 12,672 of record CAYOYQ010000045.1, on the reverse strand, counting down.
GCGAAACCCGCCGGGATCGGGGACATCCGGGGTTGGGGACATGTACCGGGTACGTGTCCCCATTCAGTGATCTTCCCGGATGAGGGCCAGGTCCCAAGGGCCGAGGACGACCCGGCCCGAAGAGGCCATCTTCGCCCCCGTGACGAGTTCCCGGCCGGCCGTGTGCCGGTAGGTCAGCTCTTTCGGGCGGTCCGAGAAGTTGAAGTAGGCGTGGACCGCGGCGCCGTCGGCGAGGACCGCGTGCTTGGCCCGGACGCCCGGGGGCAGGGGCCCGTCGGCGGGCATGATCCCGGCCTCGGCCAGCGCCGCCGCAACGAGCTTCTCCTGGAGGGCGTCGGTGAGATAAGTCCCTTCGTAGGTAAGGATGCCTCGCCCGAACTCGTTCCGGGTTATCGCGGGATACGTTCCGAACACCGGGTGGTCGTAGAACGCGAGCGGCTGGCAGGTCTCCGGCTTGAGGAATTCCGCCCAGACCGAGACCCTGTTCCCCTCCCCGGCCTTGAACGGATCGCCCTTGAGAGCCACAGGCTCACGAAGGTTGGTGAATTCCTGATAGGAGAAGCCGCAGGCCTCCCGCAGCGGCCCCGGGGCCCGCGTCGGCCGGACCGTCGCATTCCCGTCGCAGAAGCCGCTCTTGAAGGCCGCGAGGACGCGTCCGCCGCCTTTAACGTAATCCGCGAGCTTCCCGAGCAGGCCATCGTCGGCGATGTAGAGCGGCGGCACCACGATGAGGCTGTAATCCGCGAAACGCGGGTCCTCGGGATAAACGAAATCGGTCTCGACGTTGAGCCGATAGAGCGTCCGGTAGAACTGGTTGAGGACGTCCATGTACCCGGTCTCGGCGTCGAAAGGCATGGCGCCGAGGGCATGGAGCGAATCGAGACTGTAGAGGATGGCGACCCTGTTCTTCTTCTTCAAGTGGACGAGCGCGGGCCCGATCCTCTTGAGCTCGGCCGCGATCCGGCTGACCTCGCCGTAAACGCGGCCGGGCTCGAGGTCGTGGCCGAGGATGCCCTTCCAATAGGTCTCCTGGCCGTAGTGGAGCGAATGCCAATGCCAATAGCCGACGAGGTCCGCCCCGCTGAGGATATGGGCATAGGCGGCCAGCCGGAGCTGTCCGTCGTAGGGCGGGAACTGACCCGCCGAATCCCAGCCGATCGTCTGGGCGGTCGTCTCGGTGACGAGGTAGTTCGAGCCCTTGAGCGAGCGGTTGATGTCGCCGCTGAAGGCGATGTCCTCGCCGGTCATCTGGTCCTGGAGCCCGAAATAGATGTTGACAGCCGGGACGTCGAGCGCCCGGGCGATCTCGACCTGCCGGACGTCGGTCGGGAACCCGCCGCAGAAGTCGTGGGTGATGAACTGGTCGGGCCGCTTCAGCCCGCGGACGATCCCCGCCTGCCAGCTCAGGAAGTCCGTGACGATATCCTGCGAGAAGCGCTCCCATTCGAGCAGGTAGCCCGGGTTGCGGGCGCCCTCGCGCGGCGGCAGCTCGTCGAACGCGTTGATGCGCTGGCCCCAGTAGTTGAGGCCCCAGGCTTTGTTGAGCGCCTCTGGCGTCACGAACTTCCGTCGCAGCCGCTCCCGGAAAGCGGCCTGGACGGGAACGTCGGCCGTTCCCGAATGGTGCGTCTCGTTGTCGAGCTGATAGCCGATGACGGCCGGGTGGTCCTTGAACCGGGCCACAAGCCTGCGGATGATGCGCTCGGCGTATCTCCGGTAGACGGGATGGGTGAGATCGGTCATCTGCCGCAGGCCGTAGGTGTAGCGCGGCCGGTCGAGCGGCTTGACCTGGATCTCGGGGTGCTTCTTGTAGAGCCAGGCCGGGATGGAGTAGGTCGGCGTCCCCAGGATGACCTTGAGGCCTGCCTTGTGGGCCCGGTCGATGACCCGGGCGAGCCAATCGAGATCGAACCGGCCGTCGCTCGGCTCGAGGACCCCCCAGGTCGACTCCCCCACCCGGATAAAGGTGAGGCCGGCCCGCTCCATCAGCTCGAAGTCCTTCTCCAGGCGCTCGGTCGGCATGTACTCCCAATAATAGGACGCGCCGTAGAGGACCGTGCCGAACGGAGCCGGCCCGGCCGAAGCGGGCCGCGGCAGGTCCGCCGCAGCCGCGCCCGCGGCGAGAGTGAAAAGCAGAAAGGATGTCCTAATCAGCCGACGGTTCATGGGAACCCCCTTGATCTCCCCGCTGCCCCGCCTCCTCCTTGCGCAGGAAGAGGATCAGCGACACGATGACGCCGATGATCATGGCCGGCAACACCAGGTCGAACATGACCCCGTTAAAGACGCGGAGCGCGGGGCTCGTCGTCGCTCTCATCACGGTCCAGGCGATATAGAGCGCGTAGGAGCCGAGGAAGAGCGCCCCCTTGGCGCGGGAGAGAACGTAGCCGGCCCGGAAAAGCGGCAGGCAGGCCAGGACGACGACGATCATGAGCGGGAGATCGGCCGAAAGGACGTCCGGAGCGACGGCCAGGCGGCCCCGGGCCGCCAGGCCGCTGAAGCCGAGGACCGAGAGGATATTGAAGATGTTGCTGCCGATGATGTTGCCGATGGAGATGTCCCGCTCGTTTTTGAGGGCCGCCACGACGGAGGTGGCGAGCTCGGGCAGGCCTGTGCCCGCGGCGACGACGGTCAGGCCGATGACGGCTTCGCTGACCCCGAATACCCGGGCCGCCCCGACGGCGCCGTGGACAAGCCAGCGGGAGCCCAGAACGAGGGCCGCGACGCCCGCGCCGATGAGGCCGAGGTTCGGCAGGAGCGACATTCTCCGGGCCGCGACGGGCCCGGCGGCCTCGATGTCCCCCACCGCCGCCGCGGCCTTCGCTTTCTCGCCGCGGGCGATCCGGATCAGGAAGAGCGTGTAGACGACGACGAGCCCGGCCAAAAGGAGGCCGTCCCAGATGCCGATGGTCCCGTCGACCGCCAGGACATAGAGCAGAACGGACGCTCCGATCATGACCGGCACGTCGAGCCGGACGAGCTGGCGCTTGACGACCAGAGGCGCCACCAGGGCCGAGAGCCCGAGGATGCAGAGAACGTTGAAGATGTTGCTGCCGACGACGTTGGCCACGCTCAGGGTGGAGGCCCCCGAGAAGGCGGCGGCGACGCTGACCGCGAGCTCCGGCGCGCTCGTCCCGAAGGCGACGACCGTGAGCCCGACGACAAGAGGCGAGATGCCCGCCCCCAACGCGAGGCGGGACGAGCCCTTGACCAGCCAGCCGGCCCCCAAGATCAGGAGGGCGAACCCTCCCGCTAAGGCCGCCCCATAGGCGATCATGCCGGAGCCTCCCGGTCCAGCGTCCCGTACATCTCGGCCGCGGTCATCGCGGCCGTCACCCGGATCGATACGACCGGGACGCCGCGCTCCCGGTAAAATTCGAGGAGAGGAAGCGTCCGTTCCAGGAAATCGGCGAGACGCCGGCCGGCGGCCTCGATCGTATCGTCCGACCGGCCGGACCGGTCGCCGCCGGGATCGAACCGAAGCCGTTCGCGGATGACGGCGGCGTCCGCTTCGAGGCTGACGACGAGCTCGACCGAGACAAGGCCGGCCAGCCCCTCTGCCTGGCTCACGTGACGCGGCAGGCCGTTCAGGACGAGGAGGGCGTCCGAGCCGACCGTCCGACTCGCGGCGTACGCCCGGAGGATCTTGGCGATCATCGGCAAGTCCCCGTCCTCGAAGAGGGCCCCGGACGCGAGCGACCGGCGGACCCTCGCGAGCTCATCGTCGGAGAGGAAGGCCCGGTCGGCTCCGTCCGCCGCCAGTCTCCTCAGGTTCGCCCCGAAGTCGAAGTGGAGCGAGCGCTGGCCGCGGAAGCCCCGCCTCTCGATCTCGTCGCCGAGCGGGGATTTCCCCGCGCCTGTCGGTCCGATGAGCAGGATCGACGGCCGGGGCGGCACGGCGATAGCGGTCAAGCGGAAGGACCTCCTCCCGGCACGGAGGGCTCGTCCGTCCGTCCGGTCGCGAGGTATTGAAAGGCCCGGTCGATATCGCGGTGGCTGGCCACGAGGACGAGCGTGTCCTGCTCCTGAACGGCGAAATCGGCGCCCGGGCTGGTGAAGGACTCTTCGCCCCGGACGACGGCGAGGACGGTCGCCCCGGTCCGGCCGCGGAGGTCGAGAACACCTAGGGTTCGGCCCGCCGGCCAGGCCCCTTGGCCGACGAAGAAGGTCTCGGCCGTCCCGGCCGCGAGAAGATCGGCGATCCGCTCGGTGGCCGGCCGCATGGCGCAGGCTCCCCGGAGCATCCCGTAGCACTCGCCCCGAAGGACCCTGACCTCGGCGTCGATGATATTGCGCGGGATGTGATATTTCTCGAGGACGCGGGTAAAGATCTCGATCGACGTCTCGAACTCCTCGGGGATGACGTCGTTCGCGCCGAGTTTGAGGAGCTCGTCGATCTCCGCCGCGTAGCGGGTCCGGACGAGGATGAACAGATCGGGATTGAGGTCCCGGGCCGCCTTGGCCCCGCGGCGGGTCACGGCGGGGTCGGAGATGGCGAAGACGAGGCTCCTGGCCAGGCGGATGTTGGCCTCGAGGAGAATGGTCCGGCTCGAAACGTCCCCGAAGATGATCCGCTCTCCCGCGACGGACGCCTCGCGGACCGTGACCGGGTTGAGCTCGATAATGAGATACGGGATGCCCGCTTCTTTGAGGACATGGGCCAGGTTCCGGCCGTTGAGGCCATAACCGGCGATGATGACATGGCCCTCGAGATCGCAGACCGGCCTGGAGGCCTCGTGGACGAGGCGCTTCTTCCAGGGCAGCGCCCGCTCGCCCCTCGCGGACAGGGACGGGCCGAGCCGGATGAGGAACGGCGTCGCCAGGATGGTCAGGATGGACGAGGCCACGAAGGCCTGGAAGATGTTCCCGGCCAGGAACCCGTTGGCCCGGCCGACGCCGGCCAGGACGAACGAGAACTCGCCGATCTGGGCCAGGGAGAGTCCGGTCAGGACGGCGATCCGCGAGCCGTAGCCGAGCCAGCCGACCGTCAGCAGGATGACGACGAACTTGAGGGCGAGGATGGCGGCCACGAGCGCCAGCACGAGCGTCCGGAACTCCCAGACGGCGCCGACGTCGAGCAACATGCCCACGGCGATGAAAAACAGGCTATTGAAGAGGTCCTTGAAGGGCAGGATGTCGGAGACCACCTGGTGGCTGTATTCGGATTCGGCCAGGATGACGCCGGCCAGGAAGGCCCCCAAGGCCAGGGACAGGCCGAGCGACGCGGTCAGGAGCGCCATGACAAGGACGATGAACAACGAGGCGATGAGGAAGATCTCGCGGACGCGCGTCCGGACGACGAGATGGAGGATGCGGGGCATGAGGACGCGGGCCAGGAGGAAGGCCGTGCCGATGGCCAAGGCGCTCAACCCGAACCTCAAGCCGATGGCCCCGAGGGAGACCGCGCCGGTGTTGGCCAAAACGGGGACGAGGGCGATCATGGGCACGATGGCCAGGTCTTGGAAGATGAGGACGCCGAGCGATAGCCGGCCCTGGGGGGCGTCGGTCTCCCCCCGGTCGGCCAGGATCTTCAGGACGACGGCCGTGCTGCTCAGAGAGACGAGGAACCCGTAAAAAAGGGCCTCCCGGAGGGGCACCCGGATCAGGGCGAGGACGACGACGGTGGCTGCCGTCGTGAGCGACACCTGGAGCCCCCCGCCGGCCCAAAAGTCGCGCTGGATCCGTTTGAGCCGGGCCGGCTCGAACTCGAGCCCGATGGTGAAGAGGAGCATGACCACGCCGATCTCGGCCAGGGTCTGAACGGTCGCGTCGTTCCTGACGAGGGACAGCCCGCCCGGGCCGATCACGACACCGGTCAGGAGGAAGCCGACGACCGACGGCAGCCGGAGCCTATGGGAAACGTAGATGATGAGGACGGACGCGGCCAGAACGATGACGAGCTCCCGGAGAATGCCGAGCGACATGCTACTTCCCCGTGTCCCTGCGGACGAATTCGCGGGCCAGCTCGTCGGAGTCCCGGTAGAGGGATTGGAGGCGCCGGAGCTCCGCTTCGAGCCCCCGGCGGACGCCGGCGTAGGCCGGCTCGCCGAAGACGTTGCTGGTCTCGAGGGGGTCCTTCTCGAGATCGTAAAGCTCCCAGGCGTCGATGTCGAAATAGAAATGAATGAGCTTGTAGCGCTTCGTCCGGACGCCGTAATGGCGCTTGACCATGTGGACGGCCGGGAACTCGTAGTAATGGTAATAGAACGACTCGGGCCAGCCCGCGACCGGGCGGCCGAGTAGCAGGGGCCAGAACGAGCGCCCCTGCATCGCCGCGGGCTTGCCGCGGCCGGCCGCGTCGAGGAAGGTCGGGGCGAAGTCGAGGTTCGAGACGATGTCGGTGTTCACCGCGCCGGGGCGGACCCGGCCCGGCAGGCGGCAGACGAAAGGCATCCGCAAGGACTCCTCGTACATGAACCGCTTGTCGAACCAGCCGTGCTCGCCGAGGTAAAAGCCCTGGTCGGAGCAGTAGACGACCAGGGTGTCCTCGGCCAGGCCCGTCTCGTCGAGGGTGTCGAGGATCCTGCCGACGCTCTCGTCGACGGCGGCGATCGTCGCTAAATAATCCTGGAGATAGCGCCGGTATTTCCAGCGAAGGAGCGCGTCGCCGGAGAGGCCGGCCTGGCGGAAGGCCTCGCGCTTGGGGCCATAGGCCTTTTCCCAGGCGGCCTTCTGGGCCTCATCCATGCGCCCGGGCGGCGGGCCGAGCTTGAGGTCGGATTCGAGCGTCATGTCGTCCCGGATGGTCATTTCCTGCTCGGCCGCGGCCCGCGAGCGCGTGGCGTAGTCGTCGCGGAGGGTGGGGGGCTCGGGGAACTCGGCGTCGTCGTAGAGGCTGAGATGGCGCTCGGCCGGCTGCCAGTTCCGGTGCGGGGCCTTGTGATGGAGCATGAGGAGGAAAGGCCTTCCGGGGTCCCGGCCGGATTTGAGGAAGTCGACGGCCCGGTCGGTCAGGATGTCCGTGACATAGCCCGGCCGGCGAGTCGGCCGGCCCATCTCGATGAGGTCCGGGTTGTAGTATTCGCCCTGGCCGGGCAGGATGGCCCAGTGGTCGAAGCCGGTCGGATCGCTCGTGAGGTGCCACTTGCCTAAAAGGACGGTCTGGTACCCGGCCGCCCGCAGGAGCTTGGGGAAGGTCTCCTGCGCGCCGTTGAAGGCGACGGCGTTGTCCCGGACGCCGTTGAGATGGCTGTGCTTCCCGGTCAGAATGACCGCCCGGCTTGGGGCGCAGATGCCGTTGGTGCAAAAACAGTTCTCGAACCGGAGGCCTTCCCGGGCGATCCGGTCGATCCCCGGGGTGCGATTGATCCGGCTGCCGTAGCAGCCGATCGCCTGCGAGGCGTGGTCGTCGGCCATGATGAAAAGGATGTTGGGACGCCGGGCCGCGGCCCCGGACGCGGACGTCCAGGCGAGAGGAAAGGCCAAAGGGGCCAGGCCGGCGGACCTGACGAAATCACGTCTTTTCATGGGCAGCTCCCTCTGGCTTATAACATGGGGGTTCGGGGCCGGTCAACCCGAGCATCCCCGGGAGGGGGTGAGCCTTCAGGGCGAGATCTCACCCCGAAGAACACCTGAAAAGAGGATGGCTCTCCCGGCCTGGTGCGATAGATTGGACGAGGAAATGTCATCGGAGGAGTCGCGCATGAAAAAACTCGCTGTCATCCTTGTCTTGCTGTTGGGCGCCCTGGCCTTCTTTCCCCAGAATGCCGAAGCCGGCGTCGGGATCAAGGGCGGCCTGAGCTGGTCGTCCCTCGCCCTGGCCTCGACCGAGCCCATCCCCTTCACCTTCGGCAATCTCCAATATTACGTTGGAGGGTTGTCCTTTAGCCTCGGCCTGGGCTTCGTCTCCATCCAGCCGGAGATCCTCTACGTCCGGATGGGCGGCGCTTATGAGGTCGACGAGGCCAACAGCCTCGAGTTCCGGCACCAATACGTCCAGGTGCCGCTCCTGCTCAAGTTCAACGTCATCCCCGCCGGACCGGTTCGCCCCTTCATCTGCGCCGGCGGATACGGCTCGTACCTGATCAAGGCCGAAGGCGCGATGGAGATCGACGGCGTCGTCGAAAAGGCCGATATCACAGAGGACTATCTGAGGTACGATTACGGTGTCGTCGGCGCGGCCGGCATCGCCTTCAAGCTGCCGGGTATCGCCCTCTCGATCGAGGGCCGTTACAGCTACGGCCTGGCCAACATCATAAAGGACCCCGTCGCGGGCGAATCCATGAAGAACCGGAGCCTGATGGCCCTCGTCGGCATCGGCTTCTAGCGGCCGGCCTCATCGCCACGGATCGACCTCCTGGCGCCCCGTCCCCCGCGGGGTGGGGCGTTTTTTTTGCCGATTGACCGGCCTCTTCCTTCGGGAGTAGACTGGGGCCGTTGGAGCTTCTTGGGGGAGGCCGGCATGAAAAGATCTCTCATCATCGCGCTCGCGTTCGCCTGCCTGCTTCCTTCGCTCGCCCAGGGGCTGCGCGCGGAGGTGGGCGTCAAGGCCGGACTGTCGCTCGCGAAATACCAATGGACGGACCCGGCCGGCGGCCTGCCCTGGCAATATCTTCCCTTCGCGACCGGCGGGCTCTATCTCGAGGCCGGCCGGGGGGTCCTATCGGTCCAGCCGGGGCTTTTTTTCACCCGCATGGGAGGGAAATACGCTCTCGAGGGGGACAGCCTCGAGTTCCGCTACGACTATCTCCAGCTGCCGCTGCTGCTGAAGATGAACATCCTGCCTGCGGACCCTGTCTGCCCGTTCTTCGGCCTCGGGGGGTACGGCGCCTACCTCATCAAGGCCCAGGGCGTTCTTGTCATCGGCGGAGAGAGAGAGGTCGCGGACGTGACCGACGAGTACGAGCGGTTCGACGCCGGCCTCGTCTTCAGCGGCGGCTTCGATTTCCACTTCTCCGGCGTGACGCTGTCGCTCGAATGCCGCTACACCTACGGCCTTCTGGAAGCTCTGAAGCTCCCCGCCGAAGGGGAATCCATGAAGCACCGGGCCATCCTGGCCTTCATCGGCCTCGGCTTCTGACCGTCAGAGCTTCAGGCGGCGGATGAGCGTCTCGAGGTAGCGCGACTTCATCTGCTTGCTGGCCAGGGCCTGCTTGAGCGGGGGGAGCCTGAGGACGACGCCCAGGATCGCGGCCATGGCCCGGTGGCTGGCCAGCGCCTGGTTGTCGAAAATGAGGTTTTGGAGCTTGCCCCGCTCGATGGCCATCAGGACGGCCTTGTGGACCGAGTCGAGCGGCGTGATGACCCTCTCGGGCCGGGAGGCGAGCGAGAGGCTTTTGGTCTTGCAGACCCGGACGCATACGCCGCAGCCCAGGCACGTTCTCTCGTCGACCTTGGCTCTCTTTTTTTGCGGGCGCTTCGGGTCGTTGGCCGAGACGAGGCTCATGGCCTCGACCGGGCAGACGGCCGCGCAAGAGCCGCAGCCCGTGCAGGAGACCGGGTCGACGACCGGCAGGAAGTTCGTCGTGTGGACCGGGTTGAGCAGGCCGAACCGCCGCTGGGCGATCATGGCCTCGCAACAGCAGCCGCAGCAGTTGCAGATGAAGCTGACCCTGCTCCGCACATTCTCGCCGAACTGGACAAGGTTGCGTTCGCGGGCCTCGTCGAGCAGGGCCAGACCTTCGGCGACGTCGACCTCCCGGGCGTAGCCGTGGCGGATGAGCGAGCCCGCCGTCGTGTTGAAGGTCATGCAGATTTCCCGGGGAGCGTCGCAGGCGCGGCCGACGTGCTCCATCTTGTGCCGGCAGTAGCAGAGGCCGACGCCGCGGTGGGAGGCCGTCTTGACGACCTCGCTCGCCCGCTCGTAGTCGAGGACGTGGAGCGCGTTCTCGTTCGTCAGGACCGGCTCGTTGACGAAGACCCGACCGAGCTGGGTCTCGCCCCGGGTGAAGAGGGCCTTGATGAAGTCCTCCTCGACGGTGATGTACTGATAGTAGAGCTCGGCCAGGAGCTTCTGGTCGACGTCCCCCCGGAGCCGCATCATCGAGAACTCGAAGAACCCGGCCATGGGCGGCGGCAGGACATAATACCGGTTCTTGCGGCCCTGGGCGTCGATGAGGAGGGCCCGCGAGGCCAGGGCATCCAGGGTCTTCTGGGCCTCGGCCAGACCCACTTTCCAGGCCCGGGCGGCCGTCTTGGCCGTGAAAGGCTTGATGGGCACGAGGGCGACGAGCGCCGCCTCCCTCTCGCTCATGAGCAGGCCGAGGATCTTATACAGGAGGTCCGAGGGCGGAGCGCCCTGGGGATACGCGTTCAGGCGGTCGACAAGCTTCTCATACCCCGATCTCGCGGTCAGGTGCGCCATGGCGTCTATATACCCGATATCGGGCTCCGTGGCAATCCGCGAGAAGCGCTTTACGCCCGGGGGGCCGTTGGCCTATCCTGTAGCCGGTGAGGAGGGACCCATGACAGCGATCAAGATCGGTCTTGTCGGAACGGGCTACATCGGGATGGTCCATCTCGAAATGCTGAGGCGGCTCGGCGGGGTCGAGGTCATGGCCGTGGCCGACGCGAACGAGGGGCTGGCCCGGCAGGCGGCCGAGAGGTTCGCGATCCCGCGCGTTTACCCGGACGCCGAAGCCCTCATCGCCGACGCCGAGGTCGAGGTCGTGCACGATTGCGCCCCGAACAACGTCCACTTCGCCATCAACGCCGCGGCCATCCGGGCCGGCAAAGAGGTCCTGTCGGAAAAGCCTTTGGCCCTCGACTCCCGCGAATCCGGAGAGCTCCTGGCCCTCGCGGGCAAGCACGGCACCCTCACGGCTATCGACTTCTGTTACCGCTACTACCCCGTCGTCCAGGAAGCGGCGGCCCGGGCCCGGCGGGGCGACCTCGGCCCGGTCCGGGCCTTCGTCGGTCATTTCCTCCAGGATTGGCTTTTTTTCGAGACGGACTACACCTGGCGGCTCGACCCCAAGGTGGCAGGGCAAGCCAACGTCGTCGCCGACCTCGGCAGCCACTGGTGCGACCTCGTCCAGTTCATCACCGGGGAGAAGATCGTCGAGGTCATGGCCGAGCTCCACACGTGCCTGCCGAAACGGCTGAGGCCCAAGGGCGGCGTCCTGTCGTTCGGCGCGGGGAAAGCCGGCGAGACCGAGGCTGTCGACATCGTGCTCGACGACTATGCGGCCCTTTTCCTGAAGCTTTCGAACGGGGCCCGGGGGAACTTCACGACCTGCCAGGCCGCGGCCGGCCGCAAGGTCGACATCGAGCTCCAGCTCTTCGGGGCCAAGGAGTCCTACGCCTGGAGCCACGTCCACCCCAACGCCCTCTGGATCGGCCACCGGGATAAGGCCAACGAGGTCTTCTACGAGTCCTCGCAGCTGCAGGCGGAGGGGGCCCGCAAATACGCCGGGCTGCCCACCGGCCATCCCATGGGCTACCACGACGCCGTGTTCAATCTTTTCCGCGATTATTACGAGGCGCTGGCGGCTAAGCGCGAGGGCCGGCCTTATCACGCGACCTTCCCGGATTTCCGGACCGGGCACGAGATGATGTGTGTCATCGACGCCGCGGTCGAGTCGGACCGGACCGGCCGCTGGACCAAGGTCGCGGGCTGAGCCCTACTTGTCGGCGAGCATCCAGGCGATGACGAACATCAGCCGGGAAACCTTCTCCATGAGCTCGCCGCTCGCCTTGTCGACGCTGTCGCTCGTCTGGTGCAGGTTCTCGGTGACGGCGGTGAAGGGCCAGATCCAGGGGATCTTGGCGTCGCTGAACGAGGTGTGGTCGGAGTCGCCGAAGCCGACGTCGGTCCTTTTCGCCTCGCGGACATAGACGTCGAGGCCGACGAACCTGTTGGCGGCCCGGATGACGCCGCCGTAGGGCGCGCCGGCCGGGAACGAGACCGGCACGAAGTTGGCGAGCTTGATCTTGCCCGTGAGCTCCGGCCCGGCCGGGAAATCCATCATGCGCCCGGCGAAGGCGATCGACTTCTCGTCATAGGTCCGGCTGATCATGTCGAAGTTCAGGTAAGAGACGATCTTGGCGGTCAGGAGCCGGGGCGGATTCTTGACGAAGTAGGCCGATCCGAGCAAGCCCTCCTCCTCCCCGCACCACAGGCAGAAGACGACCGTCCGCTTGGGCTTCTGGGGGTTGGCGGCGAAGGCCCGGGCCAGGTTCAATACGCCTACGGAGCCCGAGCCGTTGTCGTCCGAGCCGTTGTAGATGTAGTCTTCCCAGCGGCCCGTGTGGTCGAGATGGGCGCCGACGACGATGGCCTCCTTCTTCAGCTCGGGGTCCGTGCCCTCGATCATGCCGACGACGTTGATGCCCCGGACGACCTGGGTCTTGACGGTCGAGGTCATCGTGATCGAAGCGCCGGCGACATCCTGGGAGGCCGGCCTCTTCGTCGCTTCGATCTTCTTTTTAAGACCCTCGAGGTCGAGGCCGGCCGCCTCGAGGATGCGATCGGCCGCGCCGGACATGAGGTTGATCATCGCCGGACCCTGCGCGCCGGCCTCTTCGGACTCGCCCGGCAGGCCTATCCGGCGGTAGATCTTGTTGATGATCGGCATCTCGTCGTTGACGCTCCTCCGGGGCAGGAGGGCACGGTAGCGGTCGGCCTCGCGGCCGGCCGCGCGGACGACGAGGATCGCGGCCGGTCCGCGCTTGCGGAGCTCGAGGAACTTGTCGACGCGGACGGGGGCCGGCCCGGCCTGGGGGGATCCGCCC
>CAYOYQ010000044.1:2698-17238 GCA_964408215.1 uncultured Eubacteriales bacterium | reverse complement strand
GCCCTCCCTCCGGCTCAACGGCGAATCGGAGAACTATCCCTTCTCGGTCAAGCCCGACAAGAAGGTCGGCGTCGCCGACGTCCTGGCCATCTTCCGCGACACCTACGCCGGGACCGAGTACGACATGACCCGGACCCTGACCGCGGTCAACCGCAAGGGCGAGACCGTCAAGAGCCCGGTGGCGACGCCGTTCATGAACGGCGACACGCTCGCCCTCTTCCGGCTGAAGCGGGAGCGGACGATCTGCTCGCCGGCCGCGACCTACCTCCAGATCACGCAGTCGCGCGATTGGCTGCCCGGGCCGATCGGCGGCGTCGTCTGGCTCGGCTACGACAATCCCGCGACGACGCCCCATGTCCCGATCTATATCGGCATCGCCCAGATGCCGGCGTCCTACATGGTCGACGGCCGCTGGGCCTTCAGCCGCGACTGCGCCTGGTGGGCCTTCCGGACCGTGAGCCGCCTGGCCAATTTCCGCTTCCAGGAGATGGCGCCGGAGATCCAGAAGGTCTGGAAGGGGATCGAGGACAAGGCCTTCGCCGATCAGGCCAAGTTCGAGGAGGAGGCCCTGGCCCTCTACAAGAAGGACCCCAGGAAGGCGCGCGATCTCCTGACGAAGTACTCGCACGATTTGGCCAACGGGGCCGTCGCCGCCTACGGAAAGCTCCTCGACGACCTCTGGCTCAAGTACTCCGGGAGCTTTTAAAAGGGGGACACAATACCTATTCACCCAAATTCCCGACTGATCCAGGCGTTTTGCCTTCCCGGTGTTGTATCGAAATGGGTGAATAGGTATTGTGTCCCCGATTTAAAAAAATGACAATATTCGGATTGCACGTCATCGATTTTGCCATCGTCACGGCGTTCGTCCTGTTCGTCCTCTATCTCGGCTGGCGCGCCTCGCGGCGGACCAAGACGACCGAGGACTTCTACGTCGCCGGCCGCCGCCTGGGGAAGTTCTACCAGTTCTTCCTCAACCTCGGGACCTCGACCAACGCCGACCAGGCCATCGTCGTTTCGCGCGAGGTCTACCGCCAGGGCATCGGCGGGATGTGGATCCAGTATCTCGTCCTCTTCCTGACGCCCTTCTACTGGTTTACGACGGCCTTCTTCCGGCGCGTCCGGCTGGTGACGATCGGCGACTTCTTCACCGAGCGGTTCAAGAGCAAGTTCCTCGGCGCGGCCTTCGCCGTCTTCACCCTGTTCATGGCCTTCCTCGGCAACGGCGTCGGCTACATGGTCGCGGCCAAGACGATGATGGCCCTGACGCCCAAGCCCGTCGAGCGCTACACGATCGAGGAGCGCCAGTCGGTCGACGCCTTCAAGGAATACCGGGCCCTCCAGGTCAAGGCCGACCGGGCCGCTCTCGCCCCGGGCGAAGAAGGCCGCCTGGCCGAGCTGGCCGAGCGCCAGAAGAAAGGCGAGCTCCGGGCCTTCATCTCCTACACCGATCCGGTCTCGATCTACCTCATCTACACGGTCATCGTTGCGATCTACACGATGATGGGCGGCTTCCTGGCCGCGGCCATCACCGACGTCATCCAGGGGTTCCTCCTGACGACGTTCTCGCTGATGCTCATCCCCATCGCCCTGCACCGCGTCGGCGGGTTCGCCGGGCTCCACGCCGCGGTCCCGGACTTCATGTTCCGGCTCTTCGGCTCGGCCGCGACGTCGGAATACGCCTGGTACACCATCCTGGCCATGGTGCTCTCGAACCTCGTCTCCATCATCGCCGTGGCCACGGGCATGCAGACGGCCGGCTCGGCCAAGAACGAGATGACGGCCCGGGTCGGGATGATCGGGGGCATGTTCTTCAAGCGCTTCATCATGATCTTCTGGGCCCTGACCGGCCTCCTGGCCATCGCCCTCTACTCGGGGCAGCTCCACGATCCCGACCTCATCTGGGGCCACATGACGATGGACCTGCTCTTCCCGGGGGCGATCGGGCTGATGATGGCCGGCGTGCTCTCGGCCAAGATGTCGAGCCTGGCCGGGTCGAGCGTGTCCTACTCGGCCCTCTTCATCCGCAACCTCTACCAGCCCTTCGTCAAGCCCAAGACGGACCGCCAGCTCATCCGGGTCGGCCGCGTCGCCATCGGCGCGACGCTCCTCGGCGGCGTCGGCGTGGCCCTGTTCATCGGCAACCTGCTTGATCTCTTCAAGTATTTCATCTCGCTCCCGGCCATCTTCGGCGCGGCGATCTGGCTCGGCTTCCTCTGGCGCCGCGTCTCCAAGGCGGCGGTCATCGCCCAGGTCTTCATCTGCTTCACGATCTATGCCCTCGTCCCCAACGTCTTCCAATCGCTCGAGTGGGCCCGGACGAGGCCGGCCTTCCTCCGCGAGACCCGGGCCCAGGTCGTTACCATCACGACCCAGGCGGTCAAGGAGGACGTGGCGGCGGGCCGGGCGGCGGCGGTCGGCGAGACGATCCGCAAGGAGCACAGCAACCCCCCGGAGGGCATCTTCTACGAGAAGGTCGCCCTGAGCGATCCCAAGGACCCGGCCTCGCCCAAGATCGGCATCGGGCGGTTCCACGCCGAGCTCTGGGTCATGAGCTGGTTCGGCGTGGATTTCTCGGGCTTTTCCAAGGCCCAGCTGAGCGCCGTGCGCTTCGGGTTCGACGCGCTCTTCCCGTTCGTGCTGCTTGTCCTGCTGAGCTTCGTCACCAGGCCCGTGCCGAAGCCCGACCTCGACCGCTTCTTCGCCCGCGTCCACACACCCGTCCAGCCGACGCCCGAGGCGGAGGAGCGGGCCCTGCGCCACGCCGTCGAACATTACGAGGAGATCGAGCGGCGCAAGCTCAGGCCCGGCTCGAACTGGGAGATCATGAAGCCCCAGCTCATCGACGTCCTGGGCTTCACCGGCTGCTGGGCCCTCGTCGGGGTCATCATCGTCCTGCTCTGGCTCATGGTCAACATCCGCTAAAATCGGGGACACAATACCTATTCACCCAATTCTTTTCTTCCGGCCTTTCTTCTTAGGGACGAGGACCCTGCCCGTCAGGACTTCGAGTCGCCTGAGAAAAACCTCGTCACCGAGCGGCCGGCCGGTTTGCCCGTGCCGCACGAGCTTCTCGATGTCCTCCGGGCGGTCCCTTTGCCGGAGATAAGCCGACCAGTCCGGGATGACGCCTTCCAAGGGGCACGCCGAGAGAAGCGGATGGGCCTCTTTTTTGATATGCGCGCGGGCGCTCGACCATTCATAATCCTCCGCGGCTTGCACAAGGCCGGCCCTGACGGGATTTCTTTCGACGTAACGGACGGCCGCGATTAGGTGGGCTTCGGAGAGGGGGTAGGTAATGAACCGCCCTTGCCAGAGATAACCCTTCCAATCCTCGCGGGTGTTGATGACGCTCGTGTACTTACGGTGGAGTTCCCCGATGGCCCGAGCGAACCCATCCTTCCCCCTGGGCACAGCGACCAAATGCACGTGGTTCTCCATGAGGCAGAAGGCCCACAACGCGATGCCGAATTTCTCGATCTGACGTTTCAGCAGGATGAGATAGAACGCGCGATCTTCATCCGAGAAAAAGACGCGTTGGCGCCGATTGCCTCTCTGGATAAGGTGGTGGGGATAGCCGGGAACGACAACCCGGGCGAATCTGGCCATAGCCTGTTACCTCCCAGACGAGGGACGTCCGGGAGCCGCCGTTTATCTCAGATGCAATAAAAAAGGTGAAATGGTATTGTGTCCCCGATTTAGCGCCAGAGGAGGACGTCGGCCGGGCGGAGGGGGTTTCGCCCCAGCACGATGCGCGCGCCCGCCCCGACCGGGACCTCGAAGGGGCGCGAGGAATAGTTCACGGCGACGAAGAAGCCGTCGCGCCACTCGACGTAAACGCCCGGCGGATAGCTCTCGGCCGCGACCCCGGCCCGCTCGTAAACGAGGCGCAGGACGTCGCGCTCGAGGTCGCCGTCGACCGTCGCCGCGCCGATGTAGGTGACCGAGCCGAGGCCGAGCCGGCGCCGCACGACCGCCGGCTTCCCGGCGTAGAACTGGTCGGCGTAGACGGCCAGCGTCTCCGTGCCCGCGGCCGGCTTGAGGATGTCGGCCCAGGCGTTCCAGGCGTAGCCCCGGCCCTTCATGCGGACGAGGCCGCGCGCGTCGTCGAGGAGGTTGTCGAAGAGCTCGACCTCGGCCCCGACGAGCGGGGCGATCGTCCCGGCCCAGGGCTTCTCGTAGAGATGACCGTTCTTGTCCTTCTGGCCGGTCCGGCAGGTCAGGACGAGGTGGCCGCCGCCCTCGACATAGCGCGTCCACTTGGCGACGAGGGCCTCGTCGACCAGCTGGTGGGCGGGGGCGACGAGGAACGGATAGGCCCCGAAGTCGTCGGCTTCCCCGACGTAATCCAGAGGCCCCCCGGCCGCCTTGACCGCGGCCATGATCTTGAACCGGTGGTCCCAGGTGTCCCAGAGTGCCGTCTGCTTGTGCGTTTCGAGGTCCCACAGGACGTCGTGGCTCCAGAGGAAGGCCGTGCGGCGCGCCGCCAGCCGTTCGGGCATCTTCGCGGCCGGATCGTAGAGCTTGCGCAGCTCCTGCATCTCGGCGATGACCCGGGCGAACTCGAGCCCTCCCCGCGACGGCGTGACGCCGTCCGGACCGACGATCCCGGCGTGGTAGAGCTCGCTGCCGTAGAGCGGCTGGCGGAAGCGGTAGGTGCAGGCGAACGAGAGCCCGCCGCCGAAGGCGTGCCACAGCCACATGCGGACCGCCCCCGGCTCGGGCTGGGGATTGATCGGGGCCCAGTTGACTTGGCCGGGCTGGAGCTCCATGACTCCCGTGACCCCTTTGAACGACCGGAAGTAATCGACGGCCATGGCCAGGCGGTAGCGGTTCCCCAGCCGGAAGCCGAGCTGGCCGAGGTTCTTCTCGCCGCGCACGGGGTACATCGTGAAGGTGATGAAATCGAGGCGGTCGGTCCGGCGGGGGTCGGCCTCGCCGGTGACGTTCATGTAGTTCGTCGTGATCCACTGCTCCGGGCGGACGAGGCCGCGGAGGATGTCGTACTGCAGATGGAGGAACTCCGCCTGGGTGTCGGCGGTGAAACGATGGAAGTCGAGGACGGCGTGCGGGCTCAGGGAGTCCTCGCCGAAGAGGGACTCGTTGGGGACGAGGACCTCCGCGAACGTGCCGTACCTGGTGCTCCAGAACGCGCCGCCCCAGGCCTCGTTCAGGGCCTCGACCGTTCCGTACTTGCGCGCGAGCCAGGCCTGGAACTTGGCCCGGGCCGAGGGGCTGTAGTCGGCGGGGCCGTAGGGCTCGTTATCGAGCTGCCAGCCCCAGACGCGCGGGTCCTGCCCGTAGCGGCGGCCGAGCTCGGCGACGATGCGCTTCGTGTAGCGGACGAAGACGTCATTCGCGAGCGAGCCGTTGGCCCGCGCGCCGTGCTCCATGCGCCGGCCGTCGCCCCGGACGAGGTAGATCTCCGGATATCTCTCGCCCAGCCAGGCCGGCGGGCACGGCGTCGGCGTGCAGAGGATGACCTTGAGCCCGTTCTTGGCGGCCAGGTCCACGGCCCGGTCGAGCCAGGCGAAATCGAATGTCCCGTCGGCCGGCTCGAAGAAGGCCCAGGCGAACTCCCCGAAATGGGTGAACTCGAAGCCGAGCTCGGCCATCTTGGCGAAGTCGCGGGCCCACTCGAGCTCCGGCCACTGCTCGGGATAGTAATAGACGCCGATCCTCATCAGGTCGGCCTTGGGGAAGAACCGCTGGGCGCTGCGGTCGGCGGAGGCCTGAGTGGCCGGGCCCGGGACCGAAGCCGCGGCGGCGGCGAGGACGATCATCAAGGCCGAGATCACGAAGGCCAAGCCCGCGGTCCCTGTTCTCTTCATGATCGGCTCCTCTCCTTGAAACGCCCGGCCAGCTGGCCGCAGGCCGCGGCGATGTCGCGGCCCTTGGACAGGCGGAGGGTCGTCCCGACCTTGCGTTCCTCGAGCCACTGCTTGAACCGGGCCAGCTCGGCGTCCGGCGGGGTCTTGAACGGCAGGCCCTCGATCGGGCTGTAGGCGATGAGGTTGACCTTGGCCCGGAGCCGCCGGGCGATCGCCGCCAGGCCGTCGGCGTCGTCGAGGGAATCGTTGAGCCCGGCGATGACGCAGTATTCGAGCGTGAGCATACGGCCGCCGGACCGGATGTAATCCTCGGCCGCCTGGATGACCGTTTCGAGAGGGAAGCGGCGGTTGATGGGCATGAGCCGGTCGCGCAGCCGGTCGGTCACGGCGTGAAGGGAGAGCGAAAGGTTGATCTGGAGGTCGAGGGCGGCGACCTTGCGGAAGGCGTCGGCGAAGCCCGCTGTCGAAACGGTGATGCGGCGCGCGGCGACGGCCAGGCCTTCCGGGGCGTTCATGATGCGGAGGGCCGTCTCGACGTTGGCCCAATTGTCGAGGGGCTCGCCCATGCCCATGAAGACGTAGTTCGTCGGCTCGCGCCCGAGCGCCGCTCGGACGGCGAGGACTTGGCCGAGGATCTCGGACGGCCGGAGGTCGCGCTTGAAGCCGTGGCGGCCGCTGGCGCAAAAGGCGCAGGCGAACTTGCACCCGACCTGGGTCGAGAGGCAGACCGTCAGGCGGCGGCCGGCGGGGATGAGCACGGTCTCGACATGCTCGCCGTCGCCGAGCCGGAAGAGGAGCTTCACCGTCCCGTCCGCGGACGCGCATTGATCGGCCACCTCGAGCGCGCCGATCGCGAACCGGCCGGCCAGCTTCTCCCGGAGCGGCTTCCCCAGGGTGGTGAAGTCCTCGAATCTCGTCGCGCGTTTCTTGTAGAGCCAGTCGAAGATCTGGGCCGCCCGGAACGGCTTCTCTCCGAGCCGCTCGAGCTCGGCCCGGAGTTCGGCGAGCGTCAGCTCGCGCACATCAATTCGGGGACACAATACCATTTCACCCATTTTAACACAGTCGCCTCGGTCACTTCTGCCTGGAGCCGCGGCCACCCGGCCCGTCGGAAATAGGTGAATAGGTATTGTGTCCCCGATTTAGGACGGCCAGGGTCTCGATGTGCGGGGTGTGGGGGAAGAAATCGTAGACCCTGAGATGCTCGAGGCGGTAGCTTTCGAGGAGCCCCTTCAGGTCGCGGGCCAGCGTCGCCGGATTGCAGGACAGGTAGAGCAGGAGCGGCACGGGGTCCTCGGCCAGCCCCGCGACGACCGCCGGGTCGAGGCCCTTGCGAGGCGGATCGAGGATGACGACGCCGGGCCGCCTCTCCAGGACCTCGGCCAGCCATTCCTCCGTCGTCCCTTCGCAGACGGCGAAGTTGCCGATGCCGTTGAGGGCCAGGTTCTTTTTCAGGAACGCGATGTTGGCCGGGTCGGGCTCGACCCCGAAGACCTCGCGGGCCTCTCTCGCGAGCAGGATGCCGAACGTCCCCAGTCCGCAGTAGAGATCGGCGACCGTTTCGCCCGCGTGCGGCGCGGCGGCCGCGGCGAGATCCTCGAAAACGGTCTTGAGGAGGCCGACG
Organism: uncultured Eubacteriales bacterium; assembly: GCA_964408215.1. GTDB lineage: Bacteria > Acidobacteriota > Aminicenantia > Aminicenantales > Saccharicenantaceae > RBG-16-66-30. The sequence continues at coordinate 9,783 of CAYOYQ010000044.1, read as the reverse complement.
TTGGCCTGGAAGAAGGACCGGGCCCCGATCCGGAAGGTCAGGCCGCGGACCGTTTCCTCGAGAAAGTCCCGCCCGAAGAGTCGCTCGTCGCGCCGTTTTTTCCCGCCGTCGACGGAGACGACCGCGCCGGCCAGGCCGGCCTCCCGCCTGATCGCCGCCAGCGCTTCGCCCAGCTCGTCCTTTTTCGCGGCCGAGCCGAGCTCGCACACGACGAGTGAGTCGCCCTGCGTCCGGCTCGTCCGGATCTCGACCGCTTCGACCGACGGGAAGGGCCCCGCGTCCAGGATCTCCCGGAGCCTGGCGACGAGGTCGTTGACCCGTTCGGGAACGAGATAACACCTGTCGACGGCCACGAACGAGGTTCGCTCGCCCGGCTCGTGATAAACGAACTTCACCCGGCCGTCCTCTTCGCGCAGCACGCGGAGCCGGATGCGGTTCCGGTAGCCCCAGCTTTCCGGCGAGGGCGTGACGCACAGGCCCTCGAAGGGGCGCCGGAGCTCGCGGCTCATGATCTCGACGACCTGGCCCCGCTTGACCTCGAGCTCCATACCGTCGGTCATGTCCTGGTAAGGCGAGCAGGCCAGGTAATGGGCGCAGCGCGGCTCGACCCGCTGCGCCGAGGGCGTGACGACGGCGATCGTCCGGGCCTCGATGTAGCTTGTCTTGTCCTTGATCGCCTCGACCTCGACCGTCTCGCCGGGCAGGCCCTGGTCGGTGAACACGACCTTCCCTTCGAGGAGGCCCATCCGCCGGCCCGGATAGACGATCTTGTCGATGAGGATCCGCATGCGCCGCGCCGCTCCCGGCCTTCCTTTCCTCAGCGCGAAGGGTATCCCGAGTAATCCCGGAGGTCGACGACCGAGCCCCGGGCGCTCCAGGCGATGTCCAATTCCGACGGCAGCCGCCAGCCCTCGTAGCACCGGGCCAACGCCTCGTCGAGCCCGTCGACGACGCGCCGCTTGGCCCCCGGCGTCGCCACGGCCAGCCTCCGTCCGCCCGCGCTCTCGACCGTCCGGACGATCTCCGCCGGGAAATCGCGGACCTCCGGCATCGAGTCCTGGATGCCGTTGACGCACAGGGTCTGGCTCGCGGCCGCCTCGAGGCCGCAGAGCGGCCGGGCCCCGGCGGCGCCGACGGCCGCGATCGAGTGCCAGAGCTTGTTCATAGGCTCGTCGTCGGGGACGCCGTAGTTCTTGCGCGAGCCGTCGCGGAATTCGGCCCAGACGCCGGACGTCCGGCTGTCGCACCGGACGACGGCCTTCTCGAACTCGTAGCGGACGACCGGTCCCCGGTCCTCGTCCGAAGCGTGGCTGACCAAGAAGAGGATCTCGACGCCCTCCTCGGTCCGGACCCGCACGGCCGCGGTGTCGAAGTTCTCGATGGGGTTGGCCCGGTAGAGCTCGGCTTCGACCTCGACCGGCCGGGCGCTCGAGTCCCTCTCCTTCCCCAGCACATAGAACATGTTGTGGAGATCGTGGGCCATGGCGTTCTGGGCCGGGCTGTCGAGGACCCAGGCCCCGTCCGCGCTCGCTTTCTTTCCGGCCCAGTCGTTCCGTCCGTAATAGCCCTCGTCGCGGGGCCAGAGGTAGAGGCACTTGAACCTCTTGGGCCGGCCCAAGAGACCCGACCGGATGTCCTCTTTCAGGGCCTGAACGGCCGGGCTGAACGACCATTGGTAGCCGACCGCCACCCAGCGTCCCGACGCTTTCTCCGCTTCGATCGCGGTCCGGACCTCCTGGATCGTCCCGGCCGCCGGCTTTTCGCAGAGGACGTGACTGCCCTTGGCCAGGGCGAAGGTGGTCTGAGGCATGTGCATCTGGATGGGCGTCGACAGGATGGCCAGGTCCGCCCGTTTGTTCCGGTAGAAATCCTGGAGGCTGATGAAGCACGGCACGCCCATGGCCCGCATCTCGACGTATTGCCGGCAGCGGTTGGGCTGGGGATCGACGGCCCCGACGATCCGGAAGAGGCCCTCGTCCTTTCTCGGCAGGAGCGCTTCGAGGTAGACCGCGCCCATCCCGCCGACGCCGACCATCACCAGGGAGACGGGTTCAGGCATCTTGGCTCCTTCGGGCTAATACTGGCACAGTTTGGCGTGCTCGTCCAGCAGGGCCATGTAATTGTCGTACTTCGTGCCCACAGCGACGCTGTGGCTCGCGCCGAGGATGAACCGGCCGCCCGGCTTGGCGCAGGCCATGGCCCGCCGGACGTCCCGCCGGACGTCCTCCGGCGCGCCGCCGACGAGGTTCTCGACGGCGACGCCGCCCCAGAGCGCGAGCCTGTCGCCGTGCGTCTTCTTTAAACGGCAGATGTCCATGCCGGCCGTCGGCTGGATGGACTGGTAGGCGTCGAAGCCGATCTCGACGAAGAAGTCGAGCAGGAGATCGACGTTGCCGCAGCAGTGCTTGAGGATCTTCTTGCCGTGCCGCGCTTTGACGTTCCGGGCCCGCTCCTTGTTGGCCTCGAGGAAGAGCGTCCGGAACGTGGCCGGGCCGACGAGCGGGCCGGTCTTGTAGCCCAGGTCCTCCGCCCACATGACGGCGTCGGAATCGGGGTGGATCATGACCGCGTCGGCCAGGTTCTGCTGCCGGACGAGGAAGCGGGTCGCCGCCCGGACGGCCTCGGGGTTGGCCGCGACCTCGAGCAGGCCCCGCTCCATGCCGCCGAGGAGAACGATGCCGATCGACCCGCCCGACGGGCCGCAGATGTATTTCTCCGCCTTGAACTCGCGGATGACGGCGTCGAGGATCTTCCACGACCTCTCGTCGCGCCGCGGCGGCTCGGGGTCTTTCTCGAACTCGGCCGCGGTGAAGACGTGGGCGTCGCGGACCGGGTCATGGACGCACGTGATGTCCTGCGTCGCTTCCGAGAGCTTGAAGATCCGCCCTTCCCGGTCCTCCCAGGTCGCGGCGTCGATCCGCCGGGGCGGGGGAGGGGCGTCCTCGGGCGCGAGCTCCCAGGTGGCCATGGGAAAGGTGACGATGTCGAGAGGCAGCTTCTTCTGCAGGGCGATGTGGTCTTCGAGCCAGCTCTGGGCCACCTCGTCCGCGCGCCCTTCCCAGAAGGCGATCTGCGACCTGGCCTTGGCCCGGAGATAGGTCTCGTGGCCGAGAAGGCGCTCGACCGTGTCGAAGTCGACGGCGAACTCGGCGTAGGGCACCCGGTCGGGGAGGCGGCCTTCGAGGGCGGCCGCGACGCGCTCTTTCGAGGTCATCCTCGGCCCGGCTTCCTTTCGAGGAGGTCGGTCTCGATGAACTTCTTCGTTCGCTTGTCGTAGCGGAGGGTCTTGATCTCGAAGCCCTTGAGCCGGACCGCGGCCTTGGCGCCGAGGGCGGGGATCCTGACCGTCGCCCGCCGCGGCGTCCCGGTCGGCTCGAACAGCCGGACGACGGGGTCCCGGCCGTCCTCGGACCGCTTGAAGGCGGCCAGCTCGACGGCCTCGCCTTCGACGACGGCGCCGGGGAGCGACCGCTTCCGGCCGCCCGGCGGCATGTAGGCCAGGACGTAAGGCGTCTCGTTGTGGACCAGGGCCTCGCGGCCGATCGCCTCCATGCGGGCCGCGGCCGGGCCGCCGTTGAGCCAGAACCGGAACGTCCGTTCGCCGACGTCCTGGCGGGCGACGAACCGGTCGCGGGCGACGGCGAGCTTGTCCTCCCACGTGTCGGCGGCGTAGGCCGGCGAGCGCAGCAGGGTCAGCCGGAGCTCCGTCCCGTTCCAGTCCGATCCGTAGACGCAGTCGTTGGCCACGGTCAGGGCCGCGCCGTCGGGGTCCGAAACGAGGGCCAGCCACTTCTGGGAGACGGCCTCGTCCCCGTTCGAGGGGAGCTCGCCCGCGCCGTACGCGACCTGGCCGATGAAGCGCGGTCCGCGGAGCTTCGGCGTCAGGCCGAGCTTGAGCATCGCGTCCCGCTCGGCCCAGAACACGCGGAGGGCGACCTCGATCTCGGGTCCGCGTTTGGGGATCTTGTAATGGACGGCCAGGCGCGAGCCGCCGTAGGCGAAGATGGCCTCGACGACGGTCCGGACGGCGCCGTCCTCGACGACCCGGACCGGGGCGAGGACGCCTTCGCGCAGGCCGGCGAAGCGGGCCGCCTCCTCGGGCGTCGCCAACACGAACGAGCCTTCGAGGGCCCGGAAGCTGCGGACCTTCATGCCCCAGGGGTCGGCGTTATCGCGGATGACGAGCGGCGCGAACGCTCCCGGCCGGAGAAAGTCGACGCCTCCGGCCCGATAAACGTCGAGAAGGCCGGTGCGGACGTTGACCGCGGCCGTGAGGTCGGCGGTGGACACGGTGAACGCGCCCTGCGCCTCGACGACCGACGGCTTCGGCCTCTCCGGCGCGGCGGCGAGCCGGCACGAGAAGCGGTTGAGTCGGCCCGGCGCGAGCTCGGCTTCGAAGACGACCCTTTTCCGCCATTCGATGCTGAGGTTGCTCTCCTCCTTTTCCGTCTGGGCCGGGAGCTCGCGGCCGCCCGGGCCGAAGACGCGGGGGACCCAGACGCCCGGGCCCGGGTTCGGCTCCCAGGGCTCGAACTCGCACTCGACGAGCGTCCGGACGGCGTGCCCCTGGGGATTGAAGGCGAAGAGAGGGACCTCGTCCGGGGCCGCTTTGGGCTCGCCCGCGGCCAGGGCGAAGAAGGCCCGGGCCTTGAGCCGCGCGAGCGTTTCGAGCCCGTGGCCGATGGCGCGCAGGGCTCCCTCTTCGCCGGCCGGGATGGCCGAGCCGGGCAGGATGTCGTGGAACTCGACGAACGCGAGGTCGCGCATCGCCGCCGCCAGCTCCTCGCCCGGGTAGGGCATAAGGCCCTGGACCCAGGCCGTCGCGGCCATCTTTTCCGCTGAATAGAGCTCGTTCTCGAGCTTCCGGTGGCCCTGCTTGACCCGGCTCATCGACGTGTAGCAGCCGACGGCCCAGGGATTGAGGTCCCGCTCGCGGCGCGGCAGCGACGCCCGCTCCGCCTCGAGCTCCCGGAAGTAGGCGTCGGGGGTCGAATGGACGAGCTCGAGGTCGGCCCGCTCCTTTTTCAGGGCCTCGAGGTCGCGGATGTCGCGGCGCGACGGGCCGCCGCCGTGATCGCCGATGCCCCAGAGATGGATGACCAGGTCGCCGGCGGGGTTCTCGGCCAGCCACTTCTCCAGCCGCTCGCGCTCCTTGCCGCCGGTCGAGCAGTAATGGGCCGAGGCGCGGGTCGCCAGGACCTCGGAGCCGTCGTAGCCGACCCAGACGAACTCGTCGCGGGGCAGGGGACATTCCTTGTTGCCCGGGCGGCAGCAGAGGTAGGCGGTGTACCCGCTCTTGGCCAGGATCTGGACGAGGCCCCGGGTGTGGCCGAAGGGATCGAGGTTGACCGCCGTCCGCGGCTCGACGCCGAACTTCTCGGCGAAATAGCGCCGGCCGAGGAGGGCCTGGCGGACGAACGACTCGCCGCTGGGCATGTTGCAGTCGGGCTGGACGAACCAGCCGCCCATGATGTGCCACTTCTTCCGCCGGACGAGGGCCCGGATCCGGCGGAAGAGGGCCGGCTCGTATTCCTCGACCCATTGGTAGAGCACGGCCTCGTTGTGGCAGAAGACGAAATCGTCGTGCGTCTCGCAGAACTCGGCCGCCTGGCGGAACGTCGACAGGGCCTCGCCGGCCCCTTCCTGCCATTCCCAGAGCCAGACCGGGTCGAGGTGGGCGTTCGAGACAAGATGGATCCTTCGCTTGGCCATGATCGCCTCTTTCACGGGATGATGCCGCGGACCGCGACGCGGCCGCCCTCTTCGGGGACCGGGACGGCGGCGCCGTAGAGATGGTAAGGGACCTTGCGCGAGCCGGCGCGGAAGCCCGGCTCCTCGCGGCCCCGGGCCCGGCGCAGGGACAGCTCCAGCCGGCCGCCCCGCACCGGCAGGTCGATCTCCAGCCGGTCGAGACCGGGGAGCAGCCGCGGCCGGACGCGGAGCGCCCGCTCCGCGGGCCGCAGGCCGGCCAGGTGATGGACGACGAGGAGGACGAGCTCGGCCCAGGTCCACGGGATGATGCCGACCTGGGGATAGGGGGGAACGGGCCGCGGCCCGTAGAACTCGAACCAGGAGCCGGCCCGGCCGCCGGGGACGCGGCGGAGCCAGTCGAGGACGCGCCGGGCCTTCGCCCCGTCGCCGGCCTCGACCGCGGCGCGGGCGACGAAGAGCGAGGCGAAAGGCCACGGGCCGGGCGAGTCGGGCTCCGACGTGACGTTGTAGCGGCCGTAGCCGCCGCCCGTCCAGCGCTGGTCCCAAAGCGTCTCCATCGAGTCTAGCGTCTTTCCGGCCAGCCGGCCGCCGGGGTCGACGAACTCCCAGGCGACCGGGAGGACCGAGGAGGTGTCCGGGTCGAGGAGGTGCCGGCCGGCCTCGAAGAGCGGCGTCTGGCGGGGGAGGGTCGAATCGGCCTGGGGCCGGAGCTCTTCCTGGACCCGTCCGTCGGCCTGGCGGCGCTTGATGAAGGCCCCTTTATCGACGAGGGAATATCCCGGCGACCTGAGCAGGGCCTCACGGATGGCGGCGGATGCGGCTTCCCAATCGGCGGCCTTTTTGCGCCGGCCGAGGAGCCGGGCCAGCCGCCCGGCCGACCGGAGGCCCATCGCCACATAGAGCTGATGGGCGAGCTCCAGTCCTGTGAGAAGGCCGTGGGCCTCGTGACGTTCCCAGAACTCGCGGCGGTTCGCCAGCAGGCCCGACGGCGCGTGGCGGAACTCGGGCCGCAGCGGGAAGTCGGCGGCGAGCTGGATCTTTTTCCAGTGGTCCTCGACGAGGCTGCGGTCGCCCGTCCAATCGAGGTAGGACCCGAGGGCGAAGAGGAGGATGCCGTTCTGGTCGAACTCGCTTTCCTGCCATGGCCGGAACCGGCTCGAGTCCGCGGTCGCGCCCTCGTCGCTGACGAAGTCGGTGAGGAGCCGGGCCAGCATCGTCCGGGCCAGGGCGGGCTGGCCGGACAGGACCAGGGCCATGGCGATGAACGACTGGTCGCGGACCCACTCGAGGTTGTACTGCCAGATGCCGCCGTCGAGCCGTCCCGAGGCGGCGACGGCCGCGCGGAGCTGGAACTTGGCCGCGGCGAAGAAACG
>CAYOYQ010000044.1:0-2598 GCA_964408215.1 uncultured Eubacteriales bacterium | reverse complement strand
AGGTCGAACGCGGCGCCGACGGTGATGCCGATGAGGCGGAGCGGCAGGAGCAGGAGCCAAACCAAAGGATAGAGGAGCAGGGCCAGCAGCGCGAGCGGCCAGCAGATCACGAGAAGGATGAGCCACAGAAGGAATTTGGTCATCGTTCGTCTCCTCGCCAGTGTATACGGACCGCCGTCCGGAAAGGTTCACCCGGCCGTTGGCTTCCCTCCCCATGTCGTATACAATACGGCCGTGGTCGTCATCAGCGGCATCGCCGTCGTCGATCTCATCGCCAGCGGGCTCGAGCGCCCGGCCCGGCCGGGCGAGCTCGTTTACTGTTCCATCCGGACCTCCCTCGGCGGCCACGCCTGCAACGTCGCGGCGGACCTCGTCCGGCTCGGCTTCCCCAAGTCCCGCCTGCGGGCCGTCTTCCCGGCCGGCCGCGACATTTTCGGCGACTTCCTCGTCCGCCGGCTCGGCGAACAGGGCGTCCGGGCCCGGCCCGTCCTCACCGACAAGGCCTCGACCGCGCTCGACCTCATCCTCGTCGCCCGGGGCGAGGACCGGCGCTATCACGCCGACGCCGGGGCCAACGTCGAGATGGCCGCCGGGCCCGTTCTGGACCTCGTCGAGCGCCATCGCCCGCTCCTGTACTACGCCGGCGGCGTGGGCCTCCTCGGCCGCTTCGACGCCGACCTCGCCCGCGTCCTGCGCCGGGTTAAGAGCCGGGGCACGCTGACCTTCGTCGATGTGGTCAGCCCCTACCGCAAGAACTGGAGCTTCCTCAACAAGGCCCTGCCGTCGACCGACCTCTTTCACTGCAACGCCGACGAGGCCGCGGCGCTCTCCGGCGAGCGCGACCCGGCCGCGGCCGCCCGGGCCGTCCGGCGGCTCGGCGCCGGCCACGTGTTCGTGACCCTCGGAGGCGAGGGCACCGTGGCTGCGGTCGGCGGGTCGCTCCTCCGCGTCCCCGCCTTTTCCGTCCGGGTGGTCGATCCGACCGGGGCCGGCGACGCGTTCTCGGCCGGGCTCATCAAGCGCCTCCACGGCCTCGTCGGCCGAGGCCGCGGCTTGGCGGGCCTTTCGCCCGAGGCTTGGACCGGGGCCCTGCTCTATGCGTCCGCCTGCGGCGCGGTCTCGACGACGGGGATCGGCACGACGACGGCGGTCGACGGGGCGAAGGTCGAGGCCCTCATCCGCCGGCAGGGCAAGGCGCTCGCCCGGGCCGTGGCCGTGGAGCGGGCGGACTAGAGGCGCCCGAACTCGTCCTGGGCCTCACGAAGCGCGACGACGTTCCTTTCGTCGCAATCGTAGGCCACGACCCCGCAGCCGAAGAAGAACCCGGGCTCGCCCCTGCCCATCTCCAGGATCCGCCGCGCCGCCGCCCTGATCGCTTCGCGCGGGCCGGCGTGGACGAGCCGGGCGTCGACCGAGGCCCGCAGGCTTCGCCCCGCCGCCCGGCATCTCTCGAGGAAGAGGGGGAGGTCGGCGCCTGCGTCGCAAAGGAGCTGGCCCGCGCCCGTCCGGATGAGGTCCTCGAGGACCGGCGTCGTGTCGCCGCCGATGATGAGCGGCAGCCAGCGCGCCCCCGCCTCGCGCAGGCCGGGGATGACGACGTCGCGGTAGGCGGGGAGGACGAACTCGCGAAAGACCTTCGGCGAGGCCGCGGCCGGCGAGGCCTTGGAGTCGAAGAGGACCGGCTCGACCCCGCGCTCGAGAAAGGCCCGGCCGAAGTCGACCGCGGTCCGGGCCGCCCAGGCGAGGAGGGCCCTGACGAAGGCGGGGTCCTCGATCGTGGCGACGAGGAGCGGCTCGGTCCCGGCGACGGCCGAAGCCAGCGAGAACGGTCCGGTCAGGGCGCCGCGGACGACGATCTCGCGCCCGCGGGCCCGGTGAAGACGCGCCGCGGCCTCGACGAAAAGCGGCATCCGGCCGTCGCGCGACGGATCGAGGCGGCCGAGCTTGCCGAGCTCCCCCGGTCCGGCGAGGAGCGGCGCGGCCACGGCCGGGACGTCCGGGGCCCGGCCGAACGTGCGCACCTCGCACCCGGCCGCCTCGGCTTCGACATTGTAAACATCGACGCCGACCGTGAGCGCGTCCGGATCGTAGGTCTCGAGCTCCCTTTCGAGCGCCTCGAGGAGGAGGTCGAGGCTGCGGCCGACCTCGGACGGGGACCGGCCGACGAGGCGGGCTTTGTGCTCATAGACCGCCGGGACGAAGGGGACCTTGTCGGCGGGCTCGAGCGCCAGGGTCCGCTCGATCCGCTCGCGCTTGGTCATCCCGCTCAGATGAAGACGGAGGCGAGGGTGTAGATGGCGAACCCGACGAGGGCCAGCCCGAGAAAGAACAGGATCCGGCGGAACGTCTCCTGCCTGATCCGGTGATGATGCGAGCAGACGAAGCGGACGAGGCCGATGTACCAGCCGAGAGAGGTCGCGCCGACGGCGAGGGCGAAGGCGACCGCCGTCCACGTCCCGTAGGTGACGAGCTTCGTCCCGAGGAGGTTGTGCCCGGTCACGACGCCGGCCACGAAGATCCAGTACATGTACAGGGTCGGGTTCGTGAAGTAGAGGAGCATGACGCCGAAGATCGGCTTGGGCGCGGCCGACGGGATGC
>CAYOYQ010000043.1:4351-17490 GCA_964408215.1 uncultured Eubacteriales bacterium | reverse complement strand
CCTCCGGCCCTCTAACGACTGCCGAATCAACATATTACGCGGCGACATCGACCTGCGCCGATGTCGCGGCGTTCATCCGCGACCTCCAGAAGCTCTCGCCGCTCGTCCGGGTCGAGACGATCGCCACGACGACCGAGGGCCGCGACGTGCCGCTCCTCGTCATCGGCAAGCCCGTGCCCCGCGACCCGCTGGCGCTGCGGTACGACAAGCGGATCGTCGTCTACTTCCAGGCCAACATCCACGCCGGCGAGGTCGAAGGCAAGGAAGCGACCCTGATGCTCGCCCGCGACATCCTCCTCGACCCCAAGCTCCCCTATCTCGACAAGATCGTCCTGCTCGTCGCGCCCCTCTTCAACGCCGACGGCAACGACAAAATGGACCCGCGGAACCGCATGGGTCAGGTCGGCCCCGAGAAGGGCTCGGGCGTCCGCTCCAACGGCCAGAGCCTCGACCTCAACCGGGACGCCATGAAGCTCGAGAGCCCGGAGATGCGGGGCCTCGTCCGGAACGTCCTCCTGCGCTGGGACCCGGTCCTGCTCGTCGACTGCCACACGACCGACGGCTCCTACCATCAGGAGCCGGTGACCTACTCCTGGCCGCTCTGCCCCAACGGCGATCCGGCCGTGCTCAAGTATGCCCGGGACAAGATGATGCCGGCGATCGACGCCACCCTGGAGAAGAAATACGGGACCCTGTCCGTCCCTTACGGCGATCCCATGGATTTCAAGGACATGGAAAAAGGCTGGCGGACCTTCGGCCACGAGCCGCACTACATGACCAATTACATCGGCCTGCGCAACCGCCTCTCCATCCTCGACGAGAACTACAACTACGCCGACTTCAAGACCCGCGTCCACGGCAACTACCACCTGCTCAAGGCCATCCTCGACTATTGCGCCGGGAACGCCGCCGAGCTCCAGAAGCTCGCCGCCGAGGCCGACCTCCGGACGGTCCAGAGCGGCCTCGCCCCGACCGAAGTGGACACGTTCGGGCTCGCGATCGACGTCCAGCCGCTCCCGGGAAAGCTCTCGATCCTCGGCTACGAGATGGAGGCCCCGCCGGCGCCGGCCGAAGGGACGGCGCCCGGGCCCTTCCCGCGGATGCGGCCGACCGACCGGCCGAAGACCTACACGATGCCCTATTACGCGGACTTCGTGGCCAAGCGGTCTGTGAGGCTCCCCTACGCCTATCTCATCCCGCTCGCCGGGACCGACGTCCCCGACAAGCTCCGCCAGCACGGGCTGGCCGTCGAGCGCCTGACCGCGCCGGCGACCCTCGAGGTCGAGGCCTTCCGCCTCAAGGAGATCAAGGGCGCCGACCGGCTCTACCAGGGGCACCGGACGAACACCGTCAAGGGCGACGCGGCCGTCGAGAAGCGTGAGTTCCCGGCGGGGACGTTCCTCGTCCGCATGGCCCAGCCCCTGGGCCATCTTGCCGCCTACCTCCTCGAACCGGAGTCCGACGACGGGCTCCTCTTCTGGAATTTCTTCGACCGCGACATCGTCAGCCAGTGGGGCCGCGGCGCCCAGACCTACCCCGTGTACAAGCTGATGGCACCGGCCAACCTCGCTTCCGCCGCCTACTAGGAAAGACGCTTATCCCAAGAACGGGTGGCCGGGGGATAGTCCCCGTCCGCCTGGAGGCGGAAGGGGTTCCCCACGGGGGGATGGGTGGAGCCGAAGCCGGACGGGGACGCCACCGGACAGGACCCGTTCGGGGATAAGCGTCTTGGTCCCGAGCACAGCCGGAAGGAGGCTTCTCCCTATCCGGGGAGGCTACTTCTTCTTCTTCTTCTTGGCCGAGACGAGATACTTGCCGCAGTTCTCGCAGACGTAGATGTCGTTCGAGTCTTCCATGGCCGAGTACATCTGCGTCGAGATGTTGATATTGCAGCCCTGGCAGACCCCGTCGACGGCCTCGGCGACGGCGAAGCCGTAGCGCTCCATCAGCCGGTCGAAGCGGGAGACGAGGTCCTTGTCGAGCTCCTCCCGGATCATGGCCGCATGTTTCTGGAGCTCCTTCTGCTGCTCTTTCGTGCCCTTCTTCTTCTTCAGCTCGATCTCCTGGAGCTTCTTGAGCAGCCGGGCCCGGCTGACGATCTTCTCCTCGGGAACGAACCGGAACTCGATCCCGGACAGGATCTCGAAGAGCTCGTTGCGGTCCTTGGCCGCCAGGATCCGGCCGCGGTTCTCCGGCCGGATGAGGAAGCGGGCCAGGCCGGCGAACAGGTGGTTGAAGAGGCCGGGCAGGCTGGGGTTCCACACGACCAGGATGATCAGGTGGACCTTCTGGCCGTCGTGGGCGTCGAAATCGATACCCTTCTCCGAGCGGCCCACGGCCACGGCGATCTCGCCCCCGGCGTCGACGCGGGCGTGCGGCAGGGCCACGCCGTAGCCGATGGCCGTGGAGACGAGGTTCTCGCGGTCAATGATGCGGGTCAGCAGGAGCTTCTTGTTGTCGATGAGCTTCTGCTTGGCCAGGACGTCGAGGAGCTCCTCGATGGCCTCGACCTTGTCCTTGCTCTTGAGGTCGAAGAGGACCTGCGAGGGCTTGAGGTAATCCGAGAAATGGGTGAGATGAGGGGCGGGTTTATTCTCCATTACCCGAAAAGTCTATCACAGCAAGCCGGAGGAATTCAATCTCGTCCGGAGCGCCTGAACGCGCTCGTCGGCGCGAACTGCGGCAGGGCCTCGCGCTCCTGGAGGAGCGAGACGATCGCGCGGGCCCAATCGACGATCTGGAGCGCGCCGCGGAGGTCCCAGTCGGGCTGGATCTCGTCCGTCACCTTGTGGTACTTGGTCGCCCGGTAATCCTGCAACTTCTTCATAATGAGCCCTTTGTCAGGCCCCCGGGAGGTGATCCCCTGGCTGAGCCAGACGCCGGGGATGCCGGCCCGGGCGAACGAGATCTGATCGGAGCGGTAGAAATACCCCAGCTCGCCGTTCTGCTCGGCGATGTAGCGCAGGCCGAGCCTTTCGGCGGCCTCGCGGCAGACGGCGTCGAGGTCGCTCTGCCGGCCGCCGATGGCGTAGACGTCCTCGGTCTCGCCCCAGACGTTGGTCATCTCGAAATTGATGTCGGCGACGGCCTGGTCCCTGGGGAACGGCAGGTGGCGGGCGAAGTGGTCGGACCCCAGGACGAGCTGCTCCTCCGCCGTCACCGCGACGAAGCAGAGGTCGTTCTTGAGACGGTCCGGCCGCTGGGCGAAAGACCCGGCCGTGGCCAACAGGGCGGCCGAGGCCGAGCAGTTGTCGACCGCGCCGTTGTAGATCGGGTCGCCCGGGAGCGTGGCGTCCTTGCCGAAATGGTCGTAATGGGCGGACAGGACGATCGTCCGTTTCGTCGCGGCCGGGTGCTTGGCCCGCAGGATGCCGGCGACGTTGACGCCGTCGACCTCGCGGAATTCGCGGCGCTGCCTGACCTTGGCCGTGAGGCCCAGCGGGACCGGGGCGAACTCGGGTGTCTCGGCTTTTTCGCGCAGGGCCTTGCGATCGAGCTTGGCCGCGGCCAGGATGCGGTCGGCTGTTTCGCCTCCCATCCAGCCCTCGAACAGGAGCCGCCGTTCGCGGTCGGGGTCGAAAAAGGCCTCGTTGCCCCACGAGGCGCGCAGCACGTCCCAGCCGTACGCCGCGCCCTTGGTGTCGTGAATGATGAGCACGCCGGCCGCGCCGAGCTCGGTCCCCTTCTCGTACTTGTAGGGCCACCGGCCGTAGTAGGTCATGTCCTCGCCGTCGAAGACGCCGCCGGGCCGGTTGCCCGGTTCGTTGACCTCGACGAGCAGGACCTTGCCCGCGAGGTCGACGCCCTTGATATCGTCCCAGTTCCGCTCGGGCGCCTGGACGAGATAGCCGCAATAAACGAGCTCGCCCGAGGCCTCGGCCGGCGCGTCCTCGCGCTCGGTCCGGATGACGAACTCGTCCCAGAGGGCGGGCGCGAGCACGACGCCGGGACCGCTGATCTCGAGGGTCGCCTGGGGGTCGGGCCTGGAGCCCTTGAGCGTGAACGTCTGCCGGTAGCTCGCGCCGAAGGCCGGCTCGAGGCCCATCGTCCGGAAATAGTCCTCGTGATAGCGGGCGGCCAGCTCGATGCCGGGCGTCCCCACGGCCCGGCCCTCGAGCTGGTCGCTCGAGAGATAGCGGATGTGGGCGGCGAGCTCATCGACCGTGACCGGCTCGAGCCGCTTCGGGGACCCCTGGCAGGCGCCCAGGGCCAGGAGGGCCGCCGCGGTCCCGCCTATCGCCAGCCGCCTCGTCCGACGTCCGTTCTTCATGGCTCCTCCCGCCGAGTCGGGGACGCGGACCGCGTACGTTTCCCCTCCCGGCGGGAAGAATATAACATAAAAAGATGGGGACACGTACCTCGTACATGTCCCCCGTCCGGCCCTGTCCCCCTTCCGATATCATGATTTGACCCGGAGGGGAGGTTTGGCCTAACATTGGCTCTGGCGCCCCGCCGGACCGGGGACGGGATCGGGGACACGGACCGGAGGTACATGTCCCCATCGCGCGCCGTCGCGCGCCGAAGAAAGGAGCGAACATGCCCAACGTCCGCCGATACGCCGCGGCCCCCGTGGCCGCGCTTTTCGCCCTCGCCCTTCTCGCGCCCGCCGCCGCGGCCCAGACCGCGGAGCCCAAGGCCGATCTCCCCGTCCTGGTCACGTCCTGCGGCCAGAGCATCGGGCCGACGACGATCAAGGTCGTGCTCCAGCGCCTCAAGCTCCCCTTCGACATCGATCCCTTGGCGACGCCCGAGACGCTCCAGGCCAAGGCCAAGGCCGGGACGCCCTACCGATCGCTCGTCATCACCATGGGGGCCAGCCTCAAGGGGATGGGCGCGGCCGGCATCGCCATCGAGGACGAGCTCGACCGGGCCGCCGCCCTCATCGCCGAGGCCCGCAAGCTCGGCGTCAAGGTCATCGGGGCCCACATCGAGGGGATGAAGCGCCGGTCCCAGGGCGCGGCGGCCGGCGACACGACCGACGAGCAGTCGATCGACGCCGTCGCCCCGAACTCGGCCCTCCTCGTCGTGCTGAAGGAAGGCAACGCCGACGGCCGCTTCACGGCCATCGCCCAGGCCAAGAGGATCCCGCTCATCGAGTTCGAAAAGACGGTCGATCTCATCCCCACCCTCGAGAAGCTGTTCGCGAAATGAGCCGGCCGGCGGCCCAGGAGGTTCGAGCATGATCGCCACGGAAACCGCCAAGACGGTCATCAGCATCCTGTTCGGTCTCGCGGTCCTCTGGATCATCATCATCATCGTCAAGAACGACATGGAGACCATCATCCGGGCCCTCGTCGTCGCGGCCATCCTCGGCGGCGCGCTCTACCTCGTGAACCGGCCCGGGGCCTCGGTCGACGGGAAGATCTCCTACACGTCCGTCAAGGAGTACCTCTTCCCGGTCCCGGAGCGCGAGTACCCGTTCACCCGCTACGAGGGCACCTCGGGCGGGCGCCCGTCGACGAGCTGGGTCTTCCAGGACCCCGGGCCGCCGCTGTCGACGGTCATGATGGAAGGCGGGAAATACATGGCCATCAAGGACCTCCGCACGGTCAACAACGTCCTGAAGCTCCTCGGCCTGCCGCCCGTCAGCGAGGGCGTGCCGGAGCTGGCGTCCATCACCGGACGGACGCTGGACGCCGACCAGTACCGCTGGGACGACTACGAACGGGGCGTCCTGCTCATCGAGCGGGGCCTGTGCCGGGACATGCTGACGGCCCAGACCTTCCCCTGCATCAGCACCGTCCGGCTCACGCTCCGATGAGCCGGGGAGCCGCGCCGTCCCGATGAGCGCCACGTCTTCGGCCGCCCTGGTCCTGGCCGTCATGGTCGCGGCCTTCCTCGTCGCGAAGCTGCTCAAGGTCTCGACCGAGCTCTCCCTCTTCGCGGCGGCGTTGGCCGGGGCCCTGGCCGGCGGCCGGGGCCTGCCGGCCCGCGTCATCGTCGAAGGCGCGTTCACCTATTTCGACATCGTCCTCATCTTCGTCACCGCCACGCTGTTCATGAACCTGCTCAAGGAGTCGGGGGCGGCGGCCTTCGTCGTCCGGGCCATCCTCCGGCGCTTTCACCGCCACAAGGCCCCGCTCTTCATCCTCCTGGCCCTGCTCCTGCTCGTCCCGGGCGCGCTGACCGGAGCCGGGAGCGTCACCGTGCTCATCATGGGCGGCCTCGCGGCGACCGTGCTCCGGACGATGGACCTGCCCGGGCCCCGGATCGCGGCCATCATCTTCATCATCGCCGGCCTGAGCGCGGCCGCCCCGCCGGTCAACCTCTGGGCCATGCTGACCGCCGCCGGGGTCAACATGCCCTACGTCGGCTTCTTCCTGCCGCTGCTCGTCCCCTGCGTCCTCCTGGCCCTGGCCACCATCTTCATCCTGGGCGCGAAGGCCAAGCCGGTCGATCTCGCCCGGGCCCTGGCGGAGCTGCCCGAGGCGCCGGCGCGGATGAGCTGGTTCCGCGTCGCGACGCCCTTCCTCGTCTTCTTCCTGCTCGTCGTCGCCGGCCGGGTCTTCCCGTTCGACCTGCCGGTCCTCGGCCTGCCGCTCATGTTCGCCGCGGCCGCCGCGGCGGCGCTCCTCCTCTCGCCGGTGCGGATCGCCTTCCTCCGGGTCTCCCGCGAGACCGTCCATCAGCTGCTGCCGCTCATCGGGACGCTCACCTGCGCCGGCGTCCTCGTCGAGGTCATGGCCCTGACCGGGGTCCGCGGCCTCATCGCCATCACCACGGTGACCCTGCCGGTGACCGTCGTCTTCCTCGCCCTCTTCCTCATCCTGCCGGTCTCGGAATCGGTCCTGATGTGGGGCGCCGCCCCCGTCCTGGGCGTGCCTCTCGTCCTCCTCTTCAACACGATCGGGCTCGACCCGATCGTCGCCCTGGCCGGGATGAGCGTCATCTGGCCGCTCGGGGACGCCCTGCCGCCGACGGCCATCATCGGCCGCCTGACGATGGCCACGGCCAACGTCCCGGACCCCTACCCGAAGTTCCTGCGCGCCTGCCTCGTGCCGGGGATCCTCATCGCCGTCGTCGGGACGCTCATGGTCGTCTTCAGTAAAAAGCTCGCCTTCCTGGCGGTGTTCTAAGATGCAGCTCCTCGTGACGGTGCTCTATTACGTCCTGACGGCGTATGTGGCCGTCCTCATCGTCTGGAACCTCCTGAAGCGGAAGGACTGGCAGGAGGAGGCCCTCTACATCATCGTCCTCATCCCCTTCCTTCTCCGGCTCTTGAGGCTCAAATGACGCGCAAGGTCGTCATCATGGCGCTCGGGGCGGCCCTGGCCGTCGCGGCCGGCCTGAGCTTCACCCGGAGCCGTCACCTGGCCGAGCCGCTGGTGGCCGGGCCCGGCGTCGCGCACGTCGCCACGCTCGGCGACTACTTCGCGCCGATCAGAGGCACGGTGAACGACTCGAACGTCTACGTCCTCGAGGGCCGCGAGCCCGGCGGGACCTTCCTCCTCCTCGGCGGCACCCACCCCGAGGAGCCGGCCGGGCGCCTGGCCGCCTGGATCTTCGCCGAGAGGGCCGCGATCGCGCGGGGCCGGATCCTCATCGTCCCGACGGCCAACCGGAGCGCCTCGACGGTGACCCGGCCCGGCGGCGCCTACCCCCCCGACTTCACCATCCCGACGCCCTGGGGCGGCCAGACGTTCCGCATGGGCGACCGCTGGTCCAACCCGCTCGACCAGTGGCCCGACCCCGAGGTCTATCTCCATTACCCCACGCGCCAGGAGCTGGCCTACGTCGACATCCGCAACCTCAACCGGGCCTTCCCCGGACGGCCCAACGGGACGCTGACCGAGAAAACCTGCTTCGCCATCATCGAGCTCATCCGCCGGGAGAGGGTCGACGTGGCCATCGACTTCCACGAGGCCGAGCTCCAATACCCGGTCATCAGCACGATCGTCGCCCACGAGAAGGGCGCGGACCTGGCCGCCGCGGCCTCCCTGTTCATCAGCAGCCTCGAAGGCTTCGCGATCGGGGTCGAGAATTCGCCCAAGGCCTTGCGGGGCCTGTCCCACCGCGAGATCGGCGACGCCACCGACGCCATCTCCCTGCTGTTCGAGGCGCCGGAGCCCTTCCTCGACGCGACGCGCGGCCGGACCGACCGGAGACTCCTGCTCACAGGCCAGGACGAGTTCGTCGTCAGGGCCGGAAAGCGCGGCCTGCTCTTCGAGAAGATCGACGAGAAGGGCTGGCCGATCGCCCTCCGCGTCGGCCGGCACACGTCGACGGTCCTCCAGGTCCTGGAGATCTGGTCGGGCGACCACCCCGAAAGAGCGGTCGAGGTCTCGGGCGTCCCCCGGTATACGGAGGTCGTCGAAAAAGGGGTCGGGGCGTTCCTCACCGACCCGAAGACGGCCCCGGCCGGCAAGCTCTACTTCGAATAAGGTCTCAGGCCGGGACCGATCCCTTCGGCCTTCGGACGAACCCGATGATGGCCAGGATGACGGCCAGCGCCAGGAGGATCCCCAGGATCAGGGTGACGGACTTCTTGCCGGCCACCGTCTTGTCGAGCGAAGCCTGGAGGGCGTCCTTGTCGGCGCTCAGGGCGGCCATCTTCTTGCTCTGCTCGTCCGCCGCGGCCTTGAGCACCGCGACAGTCTGACCCAACGAGGCGATCTCCGCGTCCTTGGCCGCGATCTGGGCCTCGGTCTCGGTCGCCTGCTTCTTGAGCCCGGCGATGGCGCCGTTGAGCGCCCGGACCTTCTTCTGATAGGAGGCCTCGGTCTCCTGGCCCGCGGCCAGGGCCTTGTCGAGCTCGGCCTTCTGGCCTTCGAGCGCGGCGATCTGGCCCTTGAGGGAGGCGATGTCGGCGGTGAGCTTCTGGTTCTGGCTCTGGGCCCCGGCCAGCGCGGCCTGGGCGTCCTTGAGGCTCTGGTCGAGCGCCTCCCCCTTCTTCTGGAGCTCGTCGATGCGGCCGTTGGCCTGGGCCAGCTGCTGGGCGTTCTGCTCCTCGACGGTCCGCAGGCGTTTCTTGGAAACGCACCCGGCCGACGACATCAGAAAGACCGCGACGATCCCCAGGGTCAGAACGGCAAGGGCTTTCTTGGACATGACTCCTCCTTCACCGATGTTTTATCGCGTCACGCGAAATGCGGCTGGTCCGGAGGCAAAGGATCTTGGCTGAAGACATTATCGACCGGGAGGTCCGGTCCTGTCAACCGGAAGACCCCGGGCCGGCGAGGCCCGGCGCCTTCAGAGGGAACGGCGGCGGGGGAAGGCGAAAAGGACGACCATCATCAGGACGTAGACGGCGGCCAGGACCGTGGCCGGGCGGGACCGGGCCGCGGCCAGGCGGAAAAGAGGGCCCTCGCCGGGGGCGGGCAGCGGCCGGGGGTCCCAGGCGAGGCCGTAGCGCCCGCAGAGGCCCTTGACGTTCAGGAGATGGATGACCGGGATGCCGGCGGCGGCCATGGCCTGGATGACGCCGCGGCGGCCCGGCGGCGGCACGAACACGCCGCGGGCCAGGCCCGGCTCGACCTTCAGGATTTCGGCGTCCGTGCCCATGTTGGCCCAGCTCCCGCCGATGTTGACGAAGGCCTTGATGGGCCTCGCCCCGGCGGCCCGGCGGTAGGCGGCCAGGCGGACGGCGACGTTCCGCTCGAGCACCGGCTCGTCGATGAGCGGGAGGCCGCCGGCCCGGACGCGCGACTCGAGCAGGGCCCGCCCCGCGGGGTCCATGTCCTCGCCCCGATCGCCCTCGCCGCCGATCGAACGGGCGACCGGGACGAACCCGAGGAGACCCGCCCGCCTCAGGCACTCCTCCATCTCGAGCCAGCCGAACCCGGGGACATTGGCGCCCCACTCCGATGCCCCGAGGGAAGAGATGACCAGGGGCTCGACGCCGGCGGCCCGGGCGGCCGCGAGCGTGGCGATGACCAGGGCCGGGAACGAGCTCGAGGCGCCGACGGCGACGACGTCGCCGCGCCTCACCCCGGCCTCGTGAAAGAGCGAAACGACCAGGGCCGCGAAAGCCGGGTTGGCGGTCGTCCTCTTGGCTTCGAGGCTGCCGAGCGAGGTCGTGACCGCCGACCGCTCCACCCCGATGAGGCCGGTGCCGTTCGGGTCGGCGAAGGGATCGAGGGCGAGGCCCGCGGCTTCCCGGCAGCTCCGGACCGCGGCCTCGGCCCGGGCCATGAGCGCCGCGGCCTCGGTCATCTCCTTCCTCTCGGCGGGTTCCCCGAAGGGCAGGACCCGGAGAAGGACGAGAAGAGCGAGGCTGAGGAGCGCGGCCGCGGCGATGCGGCCGTTGGAGAGGCGGGCGGCGAGCGGAGCGTCCGTCACAGGGCCTCGACAAGCCGGACGACGGCGAAGGTCAAGGTCGAAACGGCCGCGAGCGAGCCCAGGGTCGGCCAAACCTTCTGGCGGGCCAGGCTCGAAGCCAGGATCCCCGGCACGACCCAGCCGATGACCCGGAGCTCGACCGGCGCTCCGGGGGTCCTCGGCAGCGCCAGGAGCCAGGCCTGAGAGAGGACGGCCCCGATGAGGATGAGCAGGACGAAGCGGCGTCGGCCGAAGAGCACGAAACGCGAGGCCAGGGCCTTGTAGACGGCCAGGGCGACGAGCGCGGCGGCGAGGGTGGCGGCGACCCGCAGGGGCCTGTCGAGATAAAGGGCGAAATAGCCGGCCACGATGAGGCCGCCCGGGGCGACGTCGGTCGCCTCGGCCCAGATAAGCGCCAGGACGAGGCCGATGAACAAGGTCTCAAGGATCATAGGGGGTTCCTTTGCCGGTCCAGAGCCGGATCAGCCGCTCTCCCCAGCCGACGATGTTGCCGAGCCCGACGACGACGGGCTCGCCGCCGGCAGGAATGGCGAGCGCCCGCTCCATCAGGGCCTCCGGGGACGGGCCGGCGAACCGGACGAATCCCGGGGCGGCGGCCCCGGTCCTCGGGAATCTCCCCAAGGCCGCGCGGGACGTCGGCCCCACGAGGATGACGAGGGCGAAGTCCCGGAAAAAGCCCTCGGCCGCCGCCCGAGCCCACTGCAGGGTCCGGGAGCCGCGGTCCTCCCGCAGGCAGAGGAGGCCCACGAGCGGCCGTCCCGCGAGCGGCAGCCGCAAGGCGACGCGGTCCAGGACGGCCGCGGACGACTCGGGATCGTTGGCGGCGAAGGCGCTGACGCAGACGGCCGGGCGGGCGGGGTCGCCGAAACGGCCGCGCCAGAAGCGAAGGCGGCCGAAGTCGGGCGCCGCTTCGGCGAGGCCGCGGCGGGCCGCCTCTTCGTCGACGCCCAGCGAAGCCAAAACGGCCAGGGCCAGCCGGACGTTCGGCTCGAATTCGCCCGCGGGCAAGGACCCGGCCTCCTCGCCTTGCTCTTTTGTCTCCGGCCGCGCGACCGGGAGAAGCCGCGAGCCGGTCCGGGCCGCGGCCGCCTCGAAAGCCGGCCGGACCTCCTCCTCGGGGAGGAAGACCGCCGCGTGACGAGGGAAGGCCCGGCCGAGCGTCCGGGCGATGGCATCCTTCGTCCCGCCCATCTCGTCGATGTGGTCGAGACGGACGTTGGTCACGGCCAGGGTCCCGGGCCGAAGAATAAGGCGCGATTCCGCGGCCAGCGGCTCCGGCCCGATGCTCATCATCTCGGCGACGAGCGCGTCCGCGCCGAGACGGGCGGCCAGCGAAACGAGGCGGATCTGTTCACGGACGGAGGCCGGCCCGGCCCGCTCGATCTCGCGCTCCGACCCGTCGGGCAGGATGAGCACCGGCTTCGACCCGGTCGTCTTGGCCAGCACCTTGGCGCCGGAGGCCCTCAAACCCGCCGCGATGAGCCGGGTGACCCCGGACTTGCCGCGGGTCCCGGTGACGGCGATCCGCTTGATGACGCGCCGCCGGGCCCGGCTCAGGCCGAAGAGCTCGAGGCCGAGATAAACGAGGAACGCGGCCAGACAGGAGGAAAAAACGATCAGCTCGCGCGTGGCCGGCCTCCTCATTAGAGCGGAAGAAGCATTATAGCCGTTCCGGGCCAATAAAAGCTCAAAATCCAATAATTTGTATCAAATCCAGAAGGATGGATACCGAACCCCTAGATTTGATTTTATGTTATTGATATTAATAATGATAACAATAGAGAATCTTGGCATAATTATTGCTATTTAAGGCCCCTGATAAAGGTTATAAGTCTGTCCCAATGACTTACCTAATTTTAAATTCGACATGTGAAGGAGGTGAAAGCGAGAGCAAGTCCAAAGGAAGGGGGCTTGGCCGGGAGGGGAGCCTTCGAGCTTCCGTCCCAGAGAATGGAGTTTTTTCAGAAAAGGAGTAATGAGTTTATGAGAATGAAGAAGGGCCTTATCTTGCTCTTCGCAGTGGCCCTGGCCTGCTCCTTCGCGGCCGCCCAGGTTCCGACGGGCCGGTTCGTCGGCAAGGTTGTCGATGAACAGGGCTCGCCGCTCCCCGGCGTCGCCGTCGAAGCGACCAGCCCCCGGCTGGTCGGCACGGCCGCCACGGTCACCGACGCGACAGGGACCTACCGCCTGTTCTCCCTGCCGTCCGGTGAGTACACCCTCACCTTCGCGCTCCAGGGGTTCAAGACCTACAAGCGCGAAGCGGTCCTCCTGCAGCTCGAGCAGACCATCACCCTGAACGTCACTCTCCAGGTCAGCACGCTCGAGGAGGAGGTCACGGTCATCGGCCAGAGCCCGCTGATCGACGTCAAGAGCACCACCAAGAGCAGCGTCATGACCAAGGAAGTGTTCATGAAGCTGCCGCGCAACCGCGACTTCAACGGGTTGCTGAGCACGGTGCCCGGCGTCCAGTATGAAGGCAACCAGGGCGGCCTCTCGGTCGACGGCGCGTCCGGCGGCGAGAACATGTTCTACATCGACGGCACGAACATCAACAACATCCACCGCGGCTACCAGGCCCAGTCGATGGTCATGGAGCAGGTGGAGGAGGTCAAGGTCACGGCCTCCGGCTACAGCGCCGAGTTCGGCGGGTCGATGGGCGGCGTCGTCAACGTCATCAGCCGTTCGGGCGGCAACGAGTTCCACGGCGACCTCTTCGCCTATTACAACAACAACAAGACGTGGATGCAGGGCCGGGGCCGGGACTACCTCCGGACCAACCCCTACCAGGCGTTCCCGTACGAGGCCGGCGACTACGAGTACGTCAACGGCGAGGACGTCCTCTACAGCCTGATCCACATGAA
>CAYOYQ010000043.1:2341-4251 GCA_964408215.1 uncultured Eubacteriales bacterium | reverse complement strand
TCACCGCCGACTACACCGCCTCCAACAACTTCCTCGTCTCCCTCCGCGGCGGCTTCATGCACCAGAACACCAACAGCCAGAACCAGATCCCGCCCGGCACCAAGTGGTACTTCAACAACTCCAACGTCGGCCTGCTCGACGTCCCCGCCGACCTGCAGCACTACCGCGGCTGGACGAACCACTCCGTCTCTACCGGCGTGACCAAGAAGTACATCCTCGAGCGTGGCAGCGTCAACCTCGACTTCACCTACTACGTCAACTTGGCCGGCGAGCACGCCTGGAAGGCCGGCGTGCAGTGGATCCGGAACATGGAGGACGTCGACAGCACCTGGCTGTACCCCTACGTCAACATCTACTGGGGCGACAACACCACCGGGACGCTTCAGTCCTACTATCAGTTCCCCGACGGCCACGTCGCCGCCGGCGACTACGGTTACTACGCCATCCGCAACGACTTCGTCTCGCCCTATGGCTCCTTCTGGAAGATCCACAGTGACAGCTGGGCCATCTACCTCCAGGATTCCTGGACGATCGGCGACAAGCTGACCCTGAACCTCGGTCTGCGGACCGAGAGCGAGTACGTCCCGGCGCTGACGTCCGACGAGACGATCCCGGGCTACACGCCCAAGCCGATCTCCTTCGAATTCGACGAGAAGCTGGCCCCCCGCCTCGGCGCCATCTATGACGTCTTCGGCGATTCCAGCCTGAAGGTCTTCGCCTCGTACGGCATCTACTACGACGTCATGAAGCTGTACATGGCCGAAGGCGCCTACGGCGGCTTCAAGTGGCAGACGAGCTACTACGACCTCGACAACTACAACTGGCCCAACATCGCCGACACGGGCGTCCTGTCCGACGCGGCCGACCAGGCCGACGGCGGCGATTACCAGGGCTCCCGCGACTGGCGGCACCGTTCGTTCGGCAACGAGACCGACCCGAACATGCTCCCCGTTTCCCAGTCCGAGTTCTCCTTCGGCGCCGAGAAGAAGCTCACCGAGGAGCTGTCCTTCACGGCCCGCGGCGTCTACAAGCACCTGATCCGGACGATCGAGGACATCGGCTACCTGCTCGAAGGCAGCGAAGCCTACGTCATCGGCAACCCCGGTTTCGGCGCCTCGCGGTGGACGACCGAAGGCGGCATGTTCGACCCGAACTTCTGGCCCTGCCCCAAGGCCAAGAGAGAGTACTACGGCGTCAACTTGGCCCTCGAGAAGAGGTTCAGCCACAATTGGCAGGGCGGCGTCAACTACACCTGGAGCCAGCTCAAGGGCAACTACGGCGGCCTGTACTCCTCCGACGAGTCCGGACGCCAGGGCCCGAACGTCGACCGTTACTTCGACCTGTGGTTCGAGCGCTATGACCTCTACGGCAATCCGCTCGACGGCATCCTGCCCTCCGACCGGACCCACTACTTCAAGGTCTTCGGCTCCTATTCGTTCCCGTTCGGTCTGACGGCCGGCTTCGTCACCTACGGTCGCAGCGGCCAACCCCGGTCGACCATGTTCGGGTTCAACGACGTCACTTCCGTGGCCAACGGCTACGGCGACCTCGGCCGCACGCCCTTCCTGGTCACGACCGACGTCTACGTCGAGTACAACCTCAAGCTCGGCAGCAAGTACAACCTCAACCTCAACCTCACCGTCTACAACGCCACCAACACCAAGACGATCACCAGCTACGTCAACAACCCGCACCAGAACTCCTGGTACCTCTCTTACGACACGCTCGTCCTCCAGGGCACGCCCGACGGCGTCACCGACTGGTCGACGCTCCGTCCCGCGTCCGTTTACACGAGCCCCGCGTTCGGGATGTGGAACGGCCGGAACGGCTCCTGGTCGATGCGCTTCGGCGCGCGGTTCGGATTCTAGTTCCCGAGGCAGCGCAGAGCACTTCGCGCAGCAAGCGAAATC
>CAYOYQ010000043.1:0-2241 GCA_964408215.1 uncultured Eubacteriales bacterium | reverse complement strand
GCGGCTTCGCTCAGCTCCTGGACAGGCTTGCCCTTGCGGTCCAGGACCTGGTGATGGTAGAGAAAGAAGCCGGCCTTCCGCCGGATCCCGGCCTTGTCGTCCTCGGAGACCGGGCCCTGTTTCTCGAGGTGGGCGATATACTCCTCGGGACCCAGGCGCTGCTTTTTGAACAGGATGGCGTAATCCTTGGACTTGCCGCCCTTGCCGTCGATGGTGAGCCTGACGCCGGTCCCTTCGATCGTGCTCCGGTACTTGGGGTCCCGGATGACCAGGAGGACATAGAGCGAATCGCCGTCGTTCCGGAAAGCGTAAGAGACGGCGTTCGCCTTCCCGTCGACGAGGGGCACGCCCTCCCAGTCCTTCGTCAGGCCGTCGACGACGGGCGGCTCCGCCGCCCAGGCGCTGGCGACGGCGGACTGCGGGGGGGCGGCCGCGAACGCGGCGGCCGAGCCCAGGATGAGCGCGGCCGAAGCCGCGAAAAAGCCCAGACACATGCTCTTCATGCGGAACCTCCTCAGGGCCGGACGGCCCTCGTTCACTTCTTGATGAAGCTCAGGACATTCTTGGCCATGGCCGCCCGCTCGCCCTCGGGCTCGAGCGTCAGGAACTTCTCGAAGCTCTCGGCGGCCTTGGCGTTATCGGCTTTGCTCAGATAGACGTAGCCTAGCTTGTAGTACGGATCGGGCCAGGTCGGCTTGATCTGGGCGGCCAGCTCGAAGTAGCGGATGGCCTGGTCGAGCCCCTGGTTGGAGAAGAAGATCTCGCCGACGTTGTAGGCCAGGACCTCGTCCTTGGGCGAGCTGTCGATCGATTTCTGGAAGTAGCCCTGGGCCTCTTCGAGATTGCCCTGCTTGAGGTAGCAGTTGCCGATGCCAGCCAGCGACTTGGCCTCCATCTCCTTGCCCATCACGGCGTCCGAGGCGGACAGGGTGATGACCTCGTTGTAGAGCGCGATGGCCTTGTCGTACTCGCCCTTTTCCCGGTGGCAGTCGGCGATGCTGACCTTGATCTGGTAGAGCCCCGGGTTGGCCTGCAGGAGCTGCTCGTAAGCCGCGATAGCCTCGTCGTACTTGCCGTCCTTGAAGAGCTGGTTGCCCTGCTCAAGCAGCTCGATCGACGTCTCGTCCTGGACCATGCCGGCGGACTTCTCGGGCTTCTTCAGGACGATCTGGACCTTGGGATTGACCGCGAGCTGGCTGACGCTGATAGTCTGCTCGATGGGCTGGTAGCCCGGGACCGAGCCGCTCAGGACCCAATCGCCTGTGCCCAGGCCGATGAACGACCACTCGCCCTTCTTGCCGGTCGTGTCCTCGAACTTCGTGTTCTTGTTCTGGGAGAAGCTCAGGGTGAGCTTGACGCCGGGGACGGGCTGGTTGTCCGGGTCGAGCAGAGTGCCGCCCAGCCGCCCCTTGCCGTGGCCCGCCTGGGAAAGGGCCGGGCCGGCGAGAAGGACGATGGCGGCCGCGATCGAGAGAGCCATCTTGGCTGTCCGTGGAAGCATGCGAACCTCCGTGTTATTTCTTTTCTTTCAACGATTTAACGAGCGCAAGCAGGTCCTCCTGCTTGGGGTTGAGCTCGAGGGATTTCTCGAAGGCGTAGAGCGCCCCGTCCTTGTTGCCGAGGGCCATTTCCGAGCGGCCGATGCCGTTGAGGACCGAGATGTTCATGCCGAAATGGCTCAGATAATCCTTGTAAAAGACGATCGCCTCGGCGTGCGCCCCGAGGGCCCGCGAGACGTCGCCCAGCATCTGCAGGAAATCGAAGCGCCGGTCGTCGCCGAGATAGGGCTGGGCGAGCGCTTTCACGCCGGCGTAGTCCCGGGCCAGGAAGAGGACCTGGCAGAGGTCGCGGGCGTAAGCGGACGACTCGGGCTCGCGCTCGTGGGCCGATTGCAGGAGCGACCGGGCCCGGTCGAGTTCGGTCTTCTGGAGATACTGGAGGCCGAGGACGTTCGCGGTCGCGGCGCTGGCCGCGGGGGCCTGGGGCATCGAGATGACCCAAGGCCGGAGGAGGGCGACGAGGGGGGTGATGCCGAACCGGGCCTTGTTGATCAGCCGCTCCGCACCGTCGGGGCCGCGGACGGAGACCACGAGCTCATAGTTCGCGGCCGCGTAGCCGGCGAGCGGGAACTCCTCGACGACGTCGAGGACCGCGGGGGCGTCCTGGAGGGGCCGGGAGCTGCGGAGGACCTCGGCGCCCTCCTTGAGGATCGTGTACGCGACCGAGCCGCCCCGGCGGATG
>CAYOYQ010000042.1:0-17523 GCA_964408215.1 uncultured Eubacteriales bacterium | reverse complement strand
GATGACGAGCTCGCTCGCCGTCTGCCGCAGGTCCCAAAGGAAGCGCTCCGAGATCTCGAGCGTCCCCACGACCCGGCCGGTGACGACGGGCAGGAAGGGCAGCGGATCATAGCCGCGGCGCTTCGCGAACTCCTCCCGCATCAGGGCCGTCCAGTTCTGGGCGCCGTTCTCCCAGCTGTCGATGTGCGTCGTGACCAGGACCTTGCCCGCCGCCGGGCCGACGTCGGCGACGAGCTTCGCCATCATGCCGGCGAACTGGGCCTCGATCCCTTCCTTGCTCAGCTTGTCGCACTCGAGCCCGCGGCCGCTGGCTGGCGCGGGGGCGTTCTCGACGCCGGTCGAGGTGTGGCCGAAGCGCAGGACCGTCCACGTCCCCGCCGGCACGTCCCAGGCCAGGCGCCCGTCGGCGCCCATCGCCGCCGTGAGGTCGACGATCCGGTCGCGGGCGATCGTCATCGCGGCGGGGAGCGCCTCTTCGGGCGCCGCGGGCACTTCGTGCCGCTCGTAGAGGGCCTTGCCCTTGATGTCGGCGATGCGGTACGCGCCGGGCGTGGGGAAAGCCATGATAGCGATGTCGCGATAATAGTCGCGGACTTTCTCCGGCTCGGCGAGCCGGCCCTCGAATCGGGCCGGGCCCGTGACTCCCGTTTCCGTCCAGACGATCTTCTGCATCGACCGCTCGGGCGTGATCCACGGGCCGCCGCTGCCGTTCCAGCCGGCGTCGTCGTTCATGTTGATCTCGAGGCCGAGCCGGCCCGCCTCGGCGACCGCGAACTTGAAGAGCTCCCGCCACTCTGTCGCCATGAAAGCGGCCGGCCCGACGGGCGCGCCCTGGTCGACCTCCATGATCAGCACGCCGCCGATGCCGACCCGCTTCATGGCCTCGAGGTCGGCGGTGATCCCGGCACGGGTGATGTTGCTGTTCAGCCAGAACCAGTAGACCCAGGGCCGGGCCGAGTCGGGCGGCTTGACGAACCCCGCCGCGAGCGGGTCCTTCGCCAGCGGGTCCTTTTGTTTCGGCGCAACGCACGCCGCGACGAGACCGAGCGCGATGACGATGGCGACCAGCCGCTTGTTCATGGGCCCCTCCGGAACGGACGTCGCCCGTATTTTATAAAAACGGGGACACAATACCAATTCCCCTTTTTCCTGTCGAAAGAAGACAAAGCACACCGCCCGTGTTTGGGGTCATGAAGAATTGGGTGAATAGGTATCGTGTCCCCGATTTCTTCGGGGTCGGCCGGCTTGATCGCGGGATTTGTTCTAGCCTGCGAATATATAGGCGGCGAAGAGCACGGCGGCGGTCACCGCGAGAAACACGATGAAGCGCCGCATTTCGATCCTACGGGGCGACATCTGCCTTCTCTCCTCAGGTCCGAGAATGGAAATTATCCACAGTTTTTCCCCCAATGCAAGCGAAAATTGCAGATTTTTAACATATTTAGCCCCTGTCAACCTCGCCGCGGTGGCCGAACTTGACCACCTCCACGGTGCGTCGCCCGTCGATGACCGCGTAAATGACCCTGTAATCCCCCCGGCGGACCCGGTATTTCTCCTGGGCGGAGAGCTTCTCGCAGCCGTGCCGCCTGGACGGCCAGGAGGAGCTCGGGGCGCTTCTCGACCTCTTCGCCCGGGGCGTCAACTCGCTTTTCACGGCCCAAACGCCGCGGCTCAAGGTCGTCCTCTCTGACCCCGGGGACGACAAGTTCATCGAGTGCGCCGTTACCCTGAAAGCCGACTTGATCGTCACCGGTGACAGGGCCTTGCGGGATGTCGGCGGCTACATGGGCATCCGGATCATCAGCCCGCAGGAGCTGCTCGCCTCCGACTGAAACGGCTGGAACTAAGAACCCCATGACGACATCTGCCCTCCTGAGCGTCCTTATTGGGTGAGCTAGGCGCTTACGCCTACTTGACAATGTAGTATCATATTAGTACTATTTCAGTGCCAAGAAAAATCCGTGAATTGATCCGAGAACTTGAGAAGGCTGGTTTTATGGATCGCGGCGGAAAAGGCAACCATCGCAATTTCGTTCATGGATCCGGGATAGTGATCACTCTCTCGGGCAATCTCGGCGAACATGCCAAACCCTATCAAGAAAAGGCCGTCCATCAGAAGATCGAGGAGACGCTAAAATGAAGGCCCGTGATAAGTTCCTCAAGATCGTCGAGTGGTCGGATGATGACCGATGCTATGTCGGCTCTGTACCGGGATGGATCGGACCTTGCTGCCATGGGGATGATGAGGCCAAGGTCTATCAGGAGCTCTGCGACATCGTCGACGAGTGGATCGCGATCTACAAGAAAGACGGCCGTCCCCTTCCCCCTCCGACCGCGAGGTCCTACTCGGGCAAGTTCGTTCTGCGGACGGGGCCCGACCTCCACAAAGCCTTGTCGGTCCGGGCTTTGCTCGAGGGGGAAAGCCTCAATACCTACGTCGTGCGTGCTCTCCGGAAGTGCCTCGGCTAGGGGCGGGCCGGTCAGGATCTCTCGCTCAAGGTCACGGTGTAGCGCTTTTCGGCCCTGAGGTAGGCCTCGAGCGCGGCCAGGACCTCGGGAGCCCACTTCCCCGCCAGCACTGAGTCCTCGAGAGCGTAGGGGTCGAGAGCCGCGACTTCGTCCCAGACGCCGAGCCGGCGGAGCTCACCTTCGAGCGCCTTCCTCTCTTCGGTCCCCTTCTTGGGGGAGAGGACGGCGTCCCGGGACGTGACCTTCAATTTGGCTTCCGTCCCGGCGATGACCTGGACGCCTTCCCTTCCGGCGAAGGCGATGGCCGCCTCGCGGATGGCTTCCATCTCCTTTTCGAGCGCGTCCTTCTCCGCCTCGAGCTCCCTTTTCTTCCGCCACCTCTCGGCGTAGGCGTCGACGATCGCGACGCCGGGCTCGTCCTTCCACGTGTCCCGGGGCAGCGCCTCGACCTTGACCAGGTGCTTCTTGGCCGGGCAAAGGTCCCAGTAAGGGCACCAGCCGCAGAGGCCGCTTTCGTGGAGCGGGAATTCCGTCTCCGCCTCGATCCGGTCGATGAGCGCGGCCACCCGGGCCCTCAGTCCGTCCAGCGCCTCGGCGGTCCGGGTCGAGCGCATCTCGACATCGAACGCCACCTCGTGCCAGACGAGCCGGACGCCCTTCTCTCTCGCTTCGGGCCAGAGGTTCTCGACCCCGATCTGGTAGAGGGCGAGCTGGCGGTCCGCGTCGATCTCGCGCTGCTCCGGGAGCGTCGAGCCGGTCTTGTAGTCGTGAATCTCGAAGACGCCGTCGGGCGCCCGCATCAGCCGGTCGATGATGCCCTTGCAGCGGTACCGCCCCGCGTCGTCGAGCGGGAACCGGATGTAGCGTTCGAGGCCCAGCACATGCCCCTCATCGAACGGGTGGTGTCGCTCGTAGTAGTTCTCGATGAAGCGCCGGCCCATGAGCCGGTAGTCATCGGCGGTCCGCCCCTCCTTGACGATCTTGATCTCGTCGTGCCACTGCTTGACCCAGTCCTTCTCGTAGTAGTCCAGGACCTCCTCGAGCGGCGGCACGCGGAAGGCCTTCTCCCCGTAGAGCCATTCCATGGCGTCGTGGAAGCGCTGGCCGAGGTAGGCCTCGATCGTCTCCTCCTTGCGCTTGATCCCGTCGACGTAGAGGAACCTGTACTGGAGCCGGCACTCCTCGAACTTGCTCAGCTGTGAGTTCGAATATTCGGCCATGGTCACTCTCCGTTCTTCTTGCCTTCACCATAATTCGCGAGGATCCGGTCCCGGTCCTCGTTGTTCTTATCGCCCTTGAAATAGAGCTCGACAAGCTCGATCCTATCCTCCGCTCTGAAGTAGGCGTAGATCAGGCGGATACCCGAATGCGCCCCGCGTCCCTTGAGCGCCCGGCAGGCGAACTTCTTGACCTTGTAGATCCCGGGGTCCTCAAACGGCAGCCCTTGGATGCGGAAGATGCCTTTGTTATCGACCTCGAGCTTGTGATACAGAGCGATCCCGGCGTCGATGAGTGTCGCGAGGTCCTCATCGAGCGTGCGGAACCGCTTGCGGAGGGCTTTGAGATCCCGCTCGAATCCAGGCAGTCGGCGGATCTCACGAAATGACGGCATCGTCGGACCTTGTCGAATAGGCGGGTGTCCGGTAGAAGACCGACTCGTACTTGATGAAACCGCCCTCTTCCGTGCTCAGCCAGGGAACATCATTGTGCGAGTATGCGCTGATCTGCGAGGCCGTCATGTCGGACAGCCTCTCGAGAACGCGATCGATGACGCCGATCTCGCGGCCGCTCAGCCGGGAGAGGTCCGGATTCCGGAGCGGCAGGTATTTCGTCTGCGGATAATTGAAATACTTGTCGGGGAGCTTCTGAAGCTCGGCGGCCTTGATCATTCCCTCCGCGACCTTGCGGAACTCGAGGGGCGTCGGCCCGTACTTGTTCTTGCGGTACGTCGCCCCGATCAGCTGCTCTTCGAACTGCTCGTAATAGTCGAAATCGATGAAGTAGAGGAGCTTGTAGAGCACGGTTTCGCCCACGTTCGGCTTAGCGCCCACCCGGCCAAGGACATAGAGCAGGACTTCCTTGAACTTGGCGAGGTTTTTGCGCGGGATGTCGATCCGGATCTCGGACTGTGCGCTCTTGTATTCCGAAGCGGCCTCGGCGACGACGATGCGGGGTTCCTTCGCTTCATCGAAGAAAGCGTCGACGGGGACGCCGAAGATATCGCTGAGCTTCTTGAGCTCCTCGGCGCTGACCTTCCGTTCGCCGGTCTCGATGAGCGAGAGCGTCGGCCTCGAAACACCCAGGAGCTTGGCCAGGGCTTCCTGACTCAGCTCCCGGCTCTCGCGGAATTGCCTGATCCTCTTTCCGAGCAAAACCATGATGATCTCCCCAAAATTTATAATAAGTGATGTTATATATTATGTCAATAGGCTGTAATAAAACATAACAATTTCAACCCCGGCCCCGACCTGCCCTGCCCTTGGCCCCCGGCTTGGGGACGGCCTTCGGCTTCGCGGCCGCACCCGTCTTCCCCTCGCCCTCGCTCCCAACCTTTCCCCCACCTGAAATAGGTGAATAGGTATTGTGTCCCCCTTTTTCCAGCAGCTTCGCGTACCGCGGGTCATTCCGCAGGCCGTCGAGGTCCTTGTCCTTCTCCGTCCACTCCCGGTCCTTGAAGCCCTTCTCGAACGCCTTCTCGAGCCACTCGAAGGCCCGGGCCCTCTTGCCCTCGAGCGCATAGAAGCACCCCAGGCAATAATAGGACCACGCGCAGTCCGGATCGGGGACACGTACCGGGTATATGTCCACCACCCGAGGTCAGTGCCCGCCGAAGACGACGAAGCCGCGCTTGCGGAGTTCCTCGGCCAACTCGACTTCCATGACCTTCGCGGCGCCGAAAGTCATCGGGTTGAGGTGCTCGTAGAGCTTGGGGACGAGCCTCTCGCCGTGCTTCTTGACGACCGAGGCCGCCTTGATCCCGGCCTTGTGGTTGGCGAAGCGCTGCTCCGGGGTGAGCCCCGTCATGCCGACATAGTATCCGGCCTTGCCGTCGCCATTGGGGTTCCGCAGGTAGACGACGTAGACGTTGTGGTGCTTCTTGCCTAACATGGGTCTCATTGTATACGACGCGCCGCGCTCCCGGTTCTTCCCGGCCGGCAGCGAAAGATCACGGCTCCTGCGAGTGCCGCTCTTCGTCGAGGAAGGCGAGGTCGTAACGCTCGTTGAAGTCCGCGGCGACCTTCCAGAGGTCGGCCGGCAGGATCTCCTTGACCTTTTGCCGGATCTCGGGCGGGACGGGGCCGTAGAAGGCCTCGGCGATGCCGCCGGTGATGCAGGCCAGCGTGTCGCTGTCGCCGCCGAGGGAGATCGCGTTCCGGACGGCGTCCTCGTAGGACGTGGATTCGAGAAAGGCGATGATGGCTTCGGGCACCGTACCCTGGCAGGACTCGTCGAAGCTGTACTTGGGCCGGATGTCGTCGAGGGCGCGTTCAAGGTCGTAGTCGAAGCGGCCGGCGATCTCGACCCGGATGAGGTCCATGTCCCACTCGGTCCGGGCCAGGAAGATGGCCAGGGCCGTCGCTTGCGCCCCCTTGACGCCTTCGGGGTGGTTGTGGGTGAACTCGGCCGTGCGGGCGGCCTCGCGGAGGACATCCTCGACCGTCTCGAAGGCGAACCCGACCGGGCTCACCCGCATGGCCGAGCCGTTGCCCCAGCTGTTGTAGGGCTGGGGGTCGTCGGAGCGGAGCCAGCCGGCGAAAAAACCGCCGTATCCGGCGTCGGGGTAGCGCCGGCCCAGCTCCCGGACCGCCTTCAGGTAGTCCCCGTCGGTCAGGATGGCCCGGGCGATGGCCACGGTCATGACGGAATCGTCGGTGAACGAGCTGTTGGGGACGAACAGGGGGAAGTTCTTGGTTTTCGTCCGGCCGTATTCGTGGACGGACCCGATGATGTCTCCGGCGATGGCACCGATCATGGCTGGCTCCCGTGTCCCCGATGCGTCTCGCCTATTTCTAACTTGGGCCCGGGGCGAAGTCAAGCGTTCGAGGCGATCCGCTTGCGAATCGCCTCCCAAGTCGGGGTGATGAGGAAGCTCTCCTCCATGTTGGCGACCATGCGGACGAATTTGGCTATGGGCACGGCGAACGTGACCGAGACGCGCATGCCCGGCTTGAGGCCGATGCGGTCACGACCGCTTTTCGCTCGAAAACTCGAAAATTGACACGCCGGAGGGCGCCGAACTATCATCCGGGATAGGGGATGATTCATGGTCGGTAAAACCCTGGGCCGGTATCGCGTTCTCGAGAAGATCGGCAGGGGCGGCATGGGAGAGGTCTTCCTGGCCGAGGACACATCGCTCCGGCGGCGCGTCGCCCTGAAGTTCCTCCCCCCCGAGATGCAGCGGGACGAAGGGGCGCTGAAGCGCTTCGTCCGAGAGGCCCGGTCCGCGGCCGCCCTCGACCACCCCTACATCTGTCACATCAACGAGGTCGCCGAGGCCGAGGGCCGCGACTTCATCGTCATGGAGTACGTCGAGGGAGAGGCGCTGCGGGTGAAAGTCGGGCAGGGACCGCTCGCCCTCGAAGACATCCTGCGCGTCGGGACCGAGGTCGCGGAGGCGCTCGATGCGGCCCACGGGAAAGGGATCGTCCACCGGGACATCAAGCCCGAGAACATCATGCTGACCCGGACGGGACATGCCAAGGTCATGGACTTCGGGCTGGCCAAGCCGATGGCCTCGTCCGAGGCGACGGAGGAGATCGGCGGCCCGACGCTGACCCTCGTGACGGCGGAAGGGACAACGGCCGGCACGTTGGCCTATATGTCCCCCGAGCAGCTGCGGGGGCAGGGTGCGGACGCCAGGAGCGACATCTGGTCGCTCGGCGTCACGCTCTACGAAATGGCCTCGGGCCGGCGGCCCTTCCGGGGCCAGAGCGGGTTCGAGGTCAGCTCGGCCATCCTGAACAGGCCTCCCCTGCCGCTCCCGGCCGGGGTCCCCGCGGGACTCGGCGCCGTGATCACGCGGTGTCTCGAGAAGGGCCCGGCAAAGCGATATCAGAGCGCGCGTGACCTGCGGGCCGCGCTTGAAGGCGTTCGGGAGGGAACGGCATCGTTATGGGCGGCCTGGCGCTACCGGCTGGCCCGCCGGCGCTGGCTCGCCGCTGCGGCGGCCGCTGTCGTCATGGCGGCGCTCACATTCGCTCTGAACGTCGGAGGTTTACGGACGGGTCTGACGGGCGGAGCGGCAGGCCGGCCCTTCAAGCTGGCCGTGCTTCCCTTCGAAAACCTGAGCGGGGAACCGGGGCAGGATATCCTGAGCGACGGACTGACCCAGGACATGATCTCCGAGCTCGGCCGTCTCCAGCCGGCCAGGATGGGCGTTATCGCGCACACATCGGTCATGCGCTACAAGAAGAGCGGAACGCCCGTCGACCGGATCGGCCGCGAGCTCGGTGTGAGCTACATCCTCGGCGGCAGCTGGCGGAGAGAAGGGACTCGGGTCCGGATCTCAGCGGAGCTCATCCAAGTCCGGGACCAGACCCAGCTTTGGTCCGACAGCTACGAGCGCGACATGTCCGGCATTCTGGACCTGCAGAGCGAGGTGGCCAGGCGGGTCGCCGGGGCCTTGGCTCTCAAGCTCCTGCCGCGCGAGGAGGCGCGTTTGGCCAGGGCCCGGGCCGTCAATCCAACGGCCTACGAAGCCTATCTCAAGGGCTCGCTCAATCGAGAACTGCTGACCAAGGATGGATTCGACGCCGCCGAACTCTTTTTCGGCATCGCCCTGGATCACGACCCCGATTACGCCGCGGCCTGGGCCGGCTTGGCGAGCGTTTGGGTCGCCCGCCAGCAGATGGGCGTTGTGCCGCCAAAGGAGGCCTTCCCCAAAGCCAAGGCGGCGCTGGATAAGGCGCTGGAGCTCGACAATGAGGACGTTGAGGTCAATCGCGTCCTGGCCGGTTACCTGAGCTGGGGAGAATGGGAGTGGGAGGCCGCGGATAAAGCCTGGAAGCGGGTCATGGAGATCAACCCGGATTACGCGAAAGCCCTGCCGGGTTACGCGCATTTCCTGATGAACACGGGCAGGACGAAGGAGGCTCTGGCCAGGATGGAGCGGGCGCTGGAACTCGACCCGTTCAACAGCCGGATCCAGAGTTTTTACGCGATGGTCCTTCTCTACATCCGCCGCTACGGCGATGCGGCGGCCGCGGCCCGCAAGGCGCTGGGCATGCAGCCCGAGGCGCCGCTCGCCCTGAACGCCCTGGTCAACGCGTTGTTCATGGAGGGCGAGGGTGAGGAGATCATGGGCCTCGAGCGGGAGCGCTGGTCCAAGGATCGCGAGGTCGCGGAGGCTCTCGAGCGGGGCTACGGGGAAGGGGGGATCGCCAACGCGAGACGCCGGCAGTGCGAGGTCTTGGCGGCGCGTGGTACGAAGCCCGACGGCGTCACGGCCTATACGCTTGCGGTCCTATGGGCCCAAGCCGGCGACAAGGACCGGGCCATCGAATGCCTCGAGCAGGCCTACGAGGCGCGCGACGGCAACGTGCCCTATATCGGCATGCCGTATTTTGACCAGATCCGCCCCGACCCGCGCTTCCAGGACATTATGCGCCGCGTCGGCCTCCCCCGGTAACAAGACGGTGCCAGACCTACCTTTTGCCCAAATCGGGTAAAAGGTAGGTCTGACACCGTCCGTTCCCCTAGCGGCTCCCCTGCCGCCGGCCGGAATATCCCCCCTTTTTTCACCCCTGGCGGTGATTGAGGCTAGTCAGGCCCGCCCTAAGATGGGGCTCGGAAGTAAGCGGGAGCATGTGAAGGAAGGTGCGGCATGCAGCATGCGCATTATGAGCAAAGACACGGGAATGGGAATGGGAACCTGCGCGGGCACAAGCCGGCCGGCCGCGGCCACAGCCGTAAGCAGGTCGTCGAGGCCTGCTCCTACTGCGGCGAGCGCGACGAGGTCATCCCGATCCTCTACGGCTTCCCCACCCACGCCGGCTTCATGAAGGCCGAGCGCGGCCAGGTCTACCTCGGCGGGTGCGAGGTCTCTCCCTATATCTACTACTGCAAGCGCTGCGACCGCGAGTTCTAGCCCTACTTCCCCCCCTTGGGCTTCGGCACGATGATCTCGGGGTCCGCGACGAGGAGGTCGTCCCCGTCGCAGACACACACGGCGTAGGGATAGATCCCCCGGACGGCGTTCCTGCGCACCGCGACCCTTATCACCCGCCCTTTCTTCACCTTATAGCCCCAGGAAAGGGGCGACACGAAGCACTTGACGATGATCGAGAGGGGCCGCGACTCTTTCCCCTTCAGTTCCCACACGATCGTGTCCCCCCCGTTCACCCCGATGGTGAACGGATCGCATTTCACCGTCCCGTCCTTGACGAGGATCTTGACTTTCCTTTCTTCGGGCATGCCCCCTCCTTTTGAATGGGTTGACTTTATCGGGAACCGGCGTTATTGCCGCCGGACTTCCCGCCGATGATGGCTCGGTAATCCGGGTCCTGACGCAGCCGGGCCAGGAAAGGATCGTTTGTGATCTCTCCGATCGGGCCCTTGAGCCGGACGAAGTCCCGCAGCGCCGCGAGGGCCCGCGGCCGCATCCCGCCGAGCTCGTGGACGACGACCGCCTTAAGGGCGAGCGAGCTGTCGCCGGGCATCGCTTCACGGGCCGCCTCGATCTCGGTCACGGCCCGCGCCGCTTCCCCCGTCTTGGCCAGGAAGACGGCCAGGCTGGCCCGCGTCCGCGCATCGCCGGGGTTCGCGGCCAGCTCCTTCTCGACGAGCCCGATCGCCTTGCGGTAGGCCTCGGCCGCCTTGGCCTCGTTGCCGGGCGTGAAGCTGTAGGCGTCGGCCAGGTTGCCCCAGATGATGTGGCCGTAATCGCTCGCGCCGAGGTTGATCGCGTTCTCGCTGGCCATGACGGAATCGGCGTAGCGGCCGCTGTAGTAATAAAGGACGCCCAGGTTCGAGTAGGCCTCGGCGCCTTTCTTGACCGTGTTGGAGCGCTCGAACGCGGCGATGGCCCGGGGGTAATCGCTCAGCTTGAAATAGATCCCGCCTAGGCTGTTCCAGCCATCGGGGTTGCCGGGATAGGCCCTCGTAACGGCCTCGAAGCGCTCCCGCGCCTTGGCGTATTCCCCCCGGACGAAATAGAAGTACCCGAGGTAGCTCAGGCCC
Organism: uncultured Eubacteriales bacterium; assembly: GCA_964408215.1. Classification (GTDB taxonomy): domain Bacteria; phylum Acidobacteriota; class Aminicenantia; order Aminicenantales; family Saccharicenantaceae; genus RBG-16-66-30. The sequence goes on along the minus strand of CAYOYQ010000042.1, from coordinate 6,876 downwards.
GCCCAATAGTTCGGCCGCAGACGGAGGGCCTCGAGGTAAGCGGACTCGGCCTCGGCCGGCCGGTCCATCTCCTCGAGAAGAAGGCCGAGCCGGATCCGGGTTTCATAAGAGAGAGGATCGAGGGCCCGGGCCCTGTCGAGCTCGGCCAGGGCCTCTTCGTCACGGCCGAGCTTGCGCAGGACCGCGGCCAGGACGCGGTGGCCGGCGGCGAGGCCGTCGTTAGACTCGAGGACGGTGCGGACCCGAGCTTCGGCCTTCTCGCCCCAAGACGGGTCGGCCGTGGCGGAGAAGCGCAGCCGGAAGACCTCGGCGAGATCGATCCCGGCCATGGCGAAAGACGGGTCGAGGCTCGCGACGAGCTCGAGAGCGGCGATCGCGGCGTCGCTTTTCTCAAGGGAGTCGGCGTCGGGGCCGGCCGAGAGGGAGGAGAGACCGCCGAGCCCGCCGAGGTAGGCGTGGAAAGCGCGCGGCACGGTCGTGCCGAGGGCGGCCAGGGCGGCGCGGTCGGACGGCTTCACGGCCAGGCCGAGCTTGGCGGCGGCTTCGAGGACGAGGTCCTGCTGCCAGGTCGCGATGTTGGCGATGTTGTCGGACTTGGTCAGGGAGTCGAGCCGGGCCAGGCGGGCCGGGTCCGTGATCTCGAGGGTCAGCGTGAGGTTTTCGCCGGAGCGCTTGAGAGTGCCGGAGACGACGCGGTTGGACCCGAGGACGCGGAGGGCGTCGGTCGCCTCGCGGATGTCATATGTGGCGAGGTGCTCCCCCGGAGTGACCCAGGAGCGCGTCCGGCGGGCGATCCGGTCGAGGCTCGCGCGAAGGTATTCGGCGAGCCCGGCGGCGAGGGCCCGGTCCTCGGAAGCGCCGGCCGGGACGGTGGGCGTGAAGATCGTGATGTGCTTGTTCTCGCCGGGCCCGGGGACGAGGCCGAGAAGAGCGCCGGCCCGGCGGGCCAGGCCCGAGGCGAAGGCGGCGTAGATCGCGGCGGCGGCGATGAGGAGCGGCAGGCCGAAGCGGACAAGCGCGGGGCGCGGCGCGGCGGCCGGGCCCCACTCCTCCGGCCGGGTGCGGCGCGAGCCGGTGAGGCCGGAGGCCTCGCGGACGGCGGCCAGGGCCTCGGCCATCTCCACGGCCGAGGAGAAGCGCTTGCCCGCGTCCTTGGCCAGGGCTCGCTCGAGGACGCGGGCGCAGCCGGCCGGCGCGCCGGGCGGGAGAGCGTCGAGGGGCTTCGGCTCGCTGTTGACGATGGCGTAGGCGAGCGAGTGCTCGTTCGTGCCGTGAAAAGGCAGGGCGCCGGTCAACATCTCGTAGAGGACGACGCCGAGCGACCAGACGTCGGAGCGGGCGTCGACCTCCTCGCCGCGGAGCTGCTCGGGAGACATGTAAGCCACGGTGCCGACGGCGCGGCCGGTGCGGGTCAGGCGGCCCGTGCCGGCGATCTTGGCCAGCCCGAAATCCGCGATGCGGACGGCGCCCTCGTTCGAGACGAGGATGTTGCCGGGCTTGATGTCGCGGTGGACGATGCCCGCGGCGTGGGCGGCGGCCAAGCCGTCGGCGGTTTGCGCGGCGATCGAGAGGGCGGCGGCCGGCGGGAGGGGGCCGCGCTTGACCTTGGCCCGCAGGCTCTCGCCGTGGCAGAGGGCCATGGCGATGAACATGCGGCCATCGGCGCCCTCGCCGGTCTCGTAGATGGTGCAGATGTGGGGATTGTCGAGGACGGACGCGGCCTGGGCCTCGTGGATGAAGCGCTCGCGGGCCTCGGCGTCGTCGGAGTACTCGAGGGGCAGGAACTTGAGGGCCACGGTGCGGCGGAGCTTGATGTCGTCGGCCTCGTAGACGATGCCCATGCCGCCCCGGCCGAGCTCGGAGAGCAGGCGGTACTTGCCGGCGACCACGATGCCCGGCGCCAGGCCGCGGGCCATCGGGTCGATGGTCGTCGTGAGCGAGGGCGAGTCGTCGCGGTCGGAGGGACGTGAGCCGGGGCCCGGGCCCGAGGCGCGCGGCCCGATCGTGACCTGGGGCATCGCCGAGGCGGGCTTGGAGGAAGGGCGCGGCGACGGAGGAGGCGACGGCCGCGACGACGGGGGCTCGTTGGCCCGCCCCGTGGCCGGGTCGGACCCGTAGAGGGGCGTCGCGCACAGGCCGCAGAACCGGGACGAGTCCGGGTTCTCGGCGCGGCACTTGGGGCATTCCATGAGCGACCCCCTTGGCCTAACGATAACGCCATTCCCCTGGCGAGTCAACCGGGAGAAGAGAGGGTCAAACCTACTTTTTTCGAAAAAAAGTAGGTTTGACCCTCTCTTTTGTTGACAAATCCGCGGGGTGGTCCATAATGCATATTCATTTCGGCACAGTGAGGATCAAGATGAGCGAAAGATACTTTTTCACCAGCGAAAGCGTCACCGAGGGCCATCCCGACAAGATCTGCGACCAGATCAGCGACGCCATCCTCGACGACCTGCTGAGGCAGGATCCCGACGCGCACGCGGCGATCGAGACCCTCACCACGACCGGCACGGTGCACGTCGCCGGCGAGATCACGACGGAGGGCTACTCCGACATCCAAAAAATCGTCCGGGAGACGCTCCGGGAGATCGGATATACGGACCCGCGGTACGGCATCGATTGCGAGGACGCCGGCGTCTGGATCGCCGTCCACGGGCAGAGCGGCGACATCGCCCGGGGCGTCAAGAAGTCCAAGAAGCACGCCCAGGGCGCCGGCGACCAGGGCATGATGTTCGGCTACGCCTGCAACGAGACGCCCGAGCTGATGCCCCTGCCGATCATGCTGGCCCACCGGCTGACGGCCAGGCTGGCCGAGGTCCGCAAGCGCCTGGCCAATCACGCCATGGGCCCGGACGGCAAGAGCCAGGTCACGGTCGAGTACCGCGACGGGAAGCCCCTCCGCCTCGAGGCCGTGGTCATCGCCCAGCAGCACATCTGCGACGTCTCGGAAGAGGCGCTGAGGAAGATCATCCGGGAGAAGGTCGTCCAGCCGGTCTGCGGCAAGTACCTGGACGCGAACACCAAGATCTTCATCAACGCGACCGGCCGTTTCGTCATCGGCGGCCCCGAGGGCGACACGGGCGTCACGGGCCGCAAGATCATCGTCGACACCTACGGCGGCATGGGCCGGCACGGCGGCGGCTGCTTCAGCGGCAAGGACCCGAGCAAGGTCGACCGCAGCGCGGCCTACGCCTGCCGCTACATCGCCAAGAACGTCGTGGCGGCGGGCCTGGCCGACCGGTGCGAGGTCCAGCTCTCCTACGCGATCGGCGTCGCCGACCCGATGGCCGTTTTCGTCGACACCTTCGGGACGGGCAAGATCGCGGACGGCGAGATCGCCAAGCTCATCCGCAAGCACTTCCCGCTCCGGCCGAGCGCGATCATCGACCACCTGAAGCTCAAGCGGCCCATCTACAAGAAGACCGCGGCCTACGGCCACTTCGGCCGGAACGACCCGGACTTCACGTGGGAGAAGACGGACAAGGCCGAGGCGCTGCGCAAGGCCGCTAAGGGGCTCGAAGGGACCCGAGGGGCCTCCCTCACCTGTCCCGCGTCCTCCCGATAAAGCCCGGGCCTTATCGGCCTGTCCTGTCCGCCGTGGCCTTGCCTTATCGTCCGCCGAGCGGCCGGTAGAGCCGGGCCCTGAACCCCGGCTCGCGCAGCAGGACCGCCTGGAGGAAGCGGAAGCTGTCGACGAGAGTGCCCTCGTAGCCGCTCGGCTTCCCGTCCAAGGTCGTCCAGCCGATGCCCTCGAAGGTCGCGTCGCGGACGCCGTTCTGGAATTCGCCCCGTTCCTGGCGCCCGAGCATGGCCCGCAGCACGGTGTCGGCGCGTTCGACGAGGTCACGCCCGCCGATCGCGTAGTGCGCCGCGAGAGAGTTGATATCCCCGCGGCAAGCCGCGGGGATATTTACTTATTGATAGCTAGGCCGCGGTTCCTGAGCAGGCCGTCGATCTTGGGGTCGGCGCCGCGGAACCTCCGGTACTGGACCGCGATGTCCTCCGTGCCGAACGGCTCGAGGACGTTCTTGCGGAACGACTCGGCCGTGGCCCGGTCGAAGATCCCCTTCTCCTGGAAGGCCTCATAGGCGTCGCAGTCGAGGACCTCGGACCAGATGTAGGCGTAGTAGCCGGCCGAGTACCCGCCGCTGAAGATGTGGCTGAAGTAGGTCGACCGGTAGCGCGGCATGATCTCGGGGATGAGGCCGATCTTGGCCATGGCCTCGCTCTCGAACTGCCGCACGTCGACCGAGGCCGGGTCGGGCGCCGTGTGCCAGTCCATGTCGAGGATCGAGGCGGCCAGGTATTCCTCGGTGATGAAGCCCTGGTTGAAGAGACTGCTCTTCTCGAGCTTCTCGACCAGCTCGGCCGGGATCGGTTCGCCGGTCTTGTAGTGCTTGGCGTAGACGGCCAGGAGCTCGGGCTCGAGGACCCAGTGCTCCATGATCTGCGACGGCAGCTCGACCGAGTCGCGAGCCACGGTCCGGCCGCGGTAACGGCCCTGCGAGAAGAGCGTGGCCAGCGAGTGGCCGAACTCGTGGAAGAAGGTCTCGACCTCGTCGATCGAGAGGAGGGCCGGGGCGTCGGCCGTGGGCGCGGTGAAGTTGCAGGTGATCGTCGAGATAGGCGGCACGCGCACGCCTTGCTCGTAATAGGCGCGCCGCAGCCCCCCGGACCAGGCCCCGCTCCGCTTGCTCGCCCGCGGGTGGAAGTCCATCGTCAGGACGCCGAGGTGACTGCCGTCGGCCTCCAGGACCTCGAAGACCTGAACGTCGGGATGGTAGCGCGGTAGGTCGGGCTTCTCGACGAACTTCAGGCCGTAGAGCCTGTCGCACAGGGCGAAGATGCCGTCGCGGACGTTGTTGAGCATGAAGTAGGGACGGAGGGCCGAGTCGTCGAGGGCGTATTTCTGCTGACGGAGCTTCTCGGTGTAATACCACCAGTCCCAGGACGCGAGCTTGGCCCGGCCCGCTTTGGGATCGCGGTCCATGAGGGCCTGGAGCGCGGCTGCCTCCTCCTTGGCCTTGGCGTTGGTCGGCTCCCAGAGCTGGAGGAGGAACGCGTCGACCCGCTCGGGCGTCTTGGCCATGTTCTGCTCGAGGACGAAGGCGGCGTGGTTGGTGTAGCCGAGGAGCTTGGCCTTCTCGAGGCGGAGGGCGGCGATCCTCTTCAGGATGTCCTTGTTGTCGTTGGCGTTGTCGTTGTCGCCCTTCATGAAGTAGGCCCGGTGGATCTTCTCGCGCAGGGGCCGGCGCTCCGAATAGGTCAGGAAGGGCGTCATGCTCGGGACCTGGATGGTGAAGAGCCACTGGCCCTCGCCGAGCCCCGCCTGCTTGGCGGCGGAGGCGGCCATGGCCACGGCCGAGGGCGGCAGGCCGGCCAGGTCGGCCGTGTTGTCGATGATCAATTGGAAGGCGTTGGTCTCGGCCAGGACGTTCTCGCCGAACTTGACCGAGTCGAGGGACAGCGACTGGTTGAGCTCGCGGAGGCGCGTCTTTCCCGCTTCGTCGAGGAGGGCGCCGCTGCGGACAAAATCCTTGTAGGTGTTCTCGAGGAGGAAGAGCTCCTCGCGGCCGAGGCCGAGCGACTCGCGCTTATCGTAGACCGCCTTGACCCGGGAGAAAAGCTTGTCGTTGAGGTTGATGTTGTCGCGGTGGGCGGCCAGCATCGGCGCGGTCTGGCGGGCCAGCGCCTGGATCTCCTTGTCGGTCATGGCGCCCTGCAACGCGCCGAAGACGGCGTTGACCTCGGAGAGGAAGATCCCGGTGTGGTCGAGGGCGGCGATCGTGTTGGCAAACGACGGCTTGGCAGGGTCGGCAACGATGGCGTCGACCTCGGCCTGCTCGCGGCGGATGCCTTCCTCGATGGCCGGCAGGAAATGGGCGGTCTTGATGCGGTCGAACGGCGGCATGTCGAACGGCGTGCCGTAGGGCTTGAAGAACGGATTGTCGGGGTTCGCGGCCACGGCGGCGGCCTGGAGCGCGGCTTCCGCCTCCGCCCGCTCGGCCTGGGGCGACTTGCAGGCGACGGCCAGCGCGGCGATGAGGACGAAGCCGATGACGATGGCCATGATCACGGTCCTTTTCATGAGGGATCCACCTCCTCGCGGAATATGCGGGGATTATAAGGAAAGGCAAGGAGAGGGTCAAACCTACTTTTTTCGAAAAAAAGTAGGTTTGACCCTCTCTTCTGACCCCATCTTAAGGGGAGGCGGGCAGGGGGCTAGTCTCCGCGGACAATCTGTTTAGCCCCCGGTACTACCCCATCCGGGCATTGTCCCTGCCCCCGTCACCCCTCACAATGGCCACGGCATGAGAAAAGCGGCGGTCGCTTGCGCTGTTCTGGCCTCGGTCTCCGCCTTGGCTGCGGCGGGCGTTCTCCCCGGGGGCAGCGCCTCCGAGCACCGGGGCCCGTCCGCGTTCATCCTGGCCAGCCTCCCTGACACCCTCCCGGGATTCACCCTGGTCTCGACCGGCGATCTCCCTGCCCAAGCCCCGACAGCGAGCCTCGACTTGCTCCCGCCCGCGGCACCCGCCGCGCCCAAGATCGCCCCCGAGGTCCCGGCGCCCGGCCTGGACAAGAACGGCGCGCCCCCCGTCTCCCTCTCGTTCTTTCTGGGGCGGGCGAACGGCGACCCGTTCTCCTCGCTCCACGTCCAGTACGCGTGGCGGGTGAAGTTCCGGGCCCTTAACCTCGGCGCGGGCGTCTATAAAGAGATCGCGATATCCAAGACGGTCCGTGTCCTGCCCTACTTCGGCATCATCCGGTCTTCGGCGATCCTCCGTCCGTCCGATGTCTTCGGCAACCACGAGCTCTACGAATACCGCCTGACGGTCTTCTGCGTCGGCCTGCCCCTCGTCCTCCGCTTCAACTGAC
>CAYOYQ010000041.1:0-17802 GCA_964408215.1 uncultured Eubacteriales bacterium | reverse complement strand
CGTCGACGATGTGCTCGAGCGTCTTCGGCCCGGCGAGCGAGCCGTCCTTGGTGATGTGGCCGACGAGGAAGGTGGGGATCTGCCGGGTCTTGGCGAAGCGGAAGATCTGGTTGGCCGCCTCCCGGACCTGGCTGATCGTCCCCGGCCCCGAGGTCATCTTGGCCGAGAACACGGTCTGGATGGAGTCGACGATGAGGATCTTCGGCGCCAGGCGCTCGGCCTGGGCCAGGATGCGCTCGAGGCTGGTCTCGGCCAGGAGGAAGAGCCGGCCGTCGCGGACGCCCAGCCGGTCGCCCCGGAGCTTGATCTGCTCGAGGGATTCCTCGCCCGAGACGTAAAGGACGCCGGCCTCTTCGCCGGCCATGTCCCGGGCCACCTGGAGCAGGAGGGTCGACTTGCCGATGCCCGGCTCGCCGCCGAGAAGGACGACCGACCCCGACACGAGCCCGCCGCCGAGGACCTTGTTGAAGTCCTCGATGCCGACGGCGATCCGCTGGCGGGGGATGTCCTGGACGTCCTTGTAGAGGACCGGCTCTGTGGGGGCGAAGGCGATGCCGCCGGCGCCGGTCGGAGCCTCCTCCTCGATCTCCTCGACCAGGGTGTTCCACTCGCCGCAGGACGAGCACCGGCCCAGCCACTTCGGATAGCGGGCCCCGCAGCCCTGGCAGATGAAAACGGTCTTGTCCTTCATCCTCGCCCAGTTTTAAAACTCCGGCGCGAACTGCTCCATGTTCGCGAAGCGGGCGTATTCGCGGATGAAGGCCAGCTGGAGGCCGCCGATCGGCCCGTTCCTCTGCTTGGCGATGCTGACCTCGGCGACGCCCCGGAGGGTCTCGTCGTCGGGATGGTAGAACTCGGGCCGGTAGATGAAGATGACGACGTCGGCGTCCTGCTCGATGGCCCCCGATTCGCGGAGGTCGGAGAGCATGGGCTTGGGCTCGCGCCGGCCCTTCTCGGGGGCCCGGCTGAGCTGGGAGATGCCGACGACGGGGATGCGCAGCTCCTTGGCCAGCTCCTTGAGCGACCGGGAGATGAAGGACATCTCCTGGTTGCGGTTCTCGAACCGGCCACCGGTCCGCATGAGCTGGATGTAGTCGACGAAGACGATGTCGAGGCGCTGCTCCATCTTCAGGCGGCGCGTCTTGGCCTTCATCTCCATGATGGTCAGGGCCGGCGATTCATCGATGTAGATCCGGGCCCCGGCCAGGGCCTCGCCGGCCAGCTTGAGCTTCTCAATGTCGCGGTCGCTGAGATAGCCGGTCCGGGTCTTCTGGAGGTCGATCTGGGCCTCGGCGCAGAGCAGGCGGGTGACGATCTGGGCCTCCGACATCTCCATCGAGAAGAAGCCGACGCCCATGTCGGTCTTGAGCCCGACGTGGTGGGAGATGTTCAGGCCGAGGGCGGTCTTGCCCATGGACGGCCGGGCCGCCAGGATGACCAGCTCGGCCGGCTGGAAGCCCGCGGTCAGCGCGTCGAGGTACTTGAACCCGGAGGGGACGCCGGTGACCGCCTGCTTGCGGGCGGCGGTCTCCTGGATGGTCTTGAGCGTCGGCCCGGTCAGGGTCCGGATGGGGCGGAAGCCGGGCTTGACCCGCTGTTCCGCGACCTCGAGGATGGAGGCCTGGGCGGCGTTGAGCAGCTCGTCGGCGTCCTCCTTCTGCTCGAAGCTGTCCTGGATGATCCGGGTCGACGACAGAATGAGCCGCCGGAGGAGGGCCTTTTCCTTGATGATCTGGGCGTAGTACTCGACGTTGAGGTTCCGCGGCACGCCGTCGAGGAGCGAGGCGAGATAGGACGCGCCGCCGACCTCCTCGAGCAGGCCCGAGCGCTGGAGGTCCTCGGTCAGGGCCAGGAGGTCGACCGCGATCCCCTTGTCGACGAGGGCGACGATCCGCTCGAGGACGATCCGGTGGGCGTCCTTGTAGAGGTCCTCCGGCGAGATCGTCGCGAGGACGGTGTTGAGGGCCTGGTTCTGGACGAGGATCCCCCCGAGGACCGTCCGTTCGGCCTCGAGGCTGTGCGGCGGCGTCTTCTTCAGGAACATCAGGTCGAGTTCCATGGCCACCTCGGTCCGGCCGCGTCGGGCCGGCTCTCGCTCAGCTCTTGCCGGACGCCGGCTCCTCCGTCGCGGCGCCGGCCGCGCCGGCGCCCTCGCCTTCGGTCTCCTCCCGGGCCACCACGATCTTCACCTCGGCCCGGTCGTCCATGCTGATCTTGACCGGCACCGTGAAGTTCCCGAGCCGTTTGATCGGCTCGTCGAGCAGGATCTTCTTCTTGTCGATGTCGTGCCCCAGCCCGGCCAGGGCGTCGCGGATGTCGCCCGACGAGACGGAGCCGAAGATGACGTCCTTCTCGCCGGCCCGCCGGGTGAAAGTCAGGGTGACCTGGTTGAGCTTTTCGACGAGCGACTGGAAGGTCTTGCGCTCGGCCTCGAGCTTCTTCTTCTGGGCCTGGCGCTCGATCTCGATCGCCTTCGTGTTCGTCGCCGTGACGGCCAAGGCCATCTTCCGGGGAAGGAGATAGTTGCGCCCGTAGCCCGGGGCGACGTTGACGACGTCGCCGCGGCGGCCGAGCTTCTCCACGTCCTGTTTCAGGATGACTTTCATCTCAGTCCTCGACGTAGGGCAGCAGGGCCATCAGCCGGGCCCGCTTGATGGCCAGGGCCAGCTTCCTCTGGTGGAAGGCGCAGGTCCCGGTGATCCGGCGGGGGGTGATCCTGCCCCTGTCCGGGATGTACTTCTTCAGGATGTCGACGGCCTTGTAGTCGATGCCCCGGACGTCCCGCTGGCAGAACCGGCAGAACTTCCTCTTCGGCGCGAAATACTTGCGGTAGCCGCCGCCCCGCGGCTCGCTCCGCTCGGGTCTTTCGGGTCTGTCATCGCGCGGCATGTCACTTCTCCTCTCTCGGCTCGGCGGCGGCCGGGGCGGCCTCCTCGGCGCGTTTCTTCTTCTTCCGCCGGACGAGGTCCCGCGGGTCTCTGACGACGGTCATGAACCGGATGACGGCGTCGGTCTGCTTGAACCGCCGCTCGAGCTCGCCGGCGACGTCGCCCGGCCCGTCGTAGGTGAAGAACACGTAGACGCCTTCCTGGAACCGCTTGATGGGATAGGCCATCCGGCGCTTGCCCCAGACGTCCTGCTTGACCATGCGGCCCTTCTTCTGGGCCACGATCTCGGCCATCTGCTGGACGAGCTGCGTCGTCTCTTCTTCGGAGAGCGCGGGGGAGAGAACGAACCCCGTTTCGTACTGTCTCACTGAGACCTCCTTATGGATTCAAGCTCCTTCTCTTCCGGAAGGAACAAGGAGTGAAAGGCCCATTCTAGCCGATTCTCCGGAAAATTCAAGGCATTCCTGCCGATTCCGGGGGGCTCCCTCTCTCCGGCCAGGCTCGGGAGGGAAACCCGGATAGGGGCCGGACGATTCAGGCCGGGATGCGATGGTTGAACCGGGTCATGGCCCGGTCGATCCGCCCGTCGAGGATCATCTCGACGGCCTCGGCGGCGTCCTCCAGGCTCTTCGCCAGGAAGGGGCGCTCGTCCCGCTTGAACGGCTCGAGCACGTATTCGGCGGCGTCGCGGCCGGCCGGGAGCGGCCCGATGCCGATCCGGACCCGGGCGAAGGCGTCGGTCCCGATCGTGCCGACGACCGAGATCATGCCCTTGTGCGTCCCCGGGCGGCCCGATTTCCGCACCCGGATCTCGCCGAGCGGGATGGCGAGGTCGTCGTAGGCGACGACCAGCCGGTCCGCGGCGACGCCCTTGCCGGTCAGGGCCTCACGGACCGAGACGCCGCTCCGGTTCATGAAGGTCTTGGGAGCGACGAGAAGGACGTCCTCCGCGTCCCGCCGGGCCACGGCCGTGCGGGCCTTGAACAGCCGGCCCCGGAGCTCGACGCCCCAGGCGGCCGCCAGGCGCTCGACCAGCATGAAGCCGGCGTTGTGGCGCGTCGCCGCGTATTCCTCGCCCGGATTGCCCAGGCCCACGACCAGCCACAAGGGCTATTTCTCCGATTCTTTCTTCTCGCCCTTTTCCTTCTTCCCGCCCTTCTCCGGCTTCTCTTCGGCCTCGCCCTTCTCGGCCCGCTCCTTCTTGATGACCTCGGGCTCCTTGGGCTCCTCGGCCGCGACCTCGCCCTCCGGCTTCTCGCCCGGGAACGCCTCTTCCTCCTTGTGCGGGAGGGAGATCAGGACGAGGACGGTGTTGGGGTCGGTCAGGACCTTGACCCCGGCCGGGGCGGCCATGGCCTGGACCTTGAACGACTGGTTGATGTGCAGCTCGGAGATGTCGATCGCCAGGCTCTCCGGGATCGCCCGGGGCAAGCACTCGACCTCGACCTCGCGGGTGACGAAGTCGATGAAGCCGCCCTCCGTCTTGACCCCGATCGGCTCGCCGCTGTGGACGACGGGGACCGTGACCCGGATGGGCTTGTCCATGGAGATGCGGATGAGGTCGACGTGCTGGAGCTCGTCGCTGGCCGTGTCGACCTGCAGCTCCTTGATCATGACGTCGTACGTGGCGTCGTCGACGCTGACCTGGAAGATCGTGTTCTCGCCCGACTCGAGCCGGAGGATCCCGACGATGTCCTTCTTGCTCAAGACGAGGGCCGACGTCGGCAGGGACTCCCCGTAAAGGACGGCCGGGACGAACCCCTGGGCCCGGAGGCGGCGCGAGGCGTTCGACCCCAGCCCGTGGCGTTTCTCGCTCTTGATAACGATGCTCATGAGGGACTCCTTAGGCGAACAGGGAGCTCACGGAGCTCCCCTCGTTGATCCGCCGGATGGCCTCGCCGAAGAGCTCGGCCACCGACAGGACCGTGAACCGCCCGGTCGCGGCCGCTTTTTCGCTGAGCGGGATCGTGTTGGTCGCGAAGACCCGCTCGAGCTTGGAGCGCTCGATGCGCTCGAGGGCCGGTCCGGACAGGATGGGATGCGTGCAGGCGCTGAAGATCCTCTTGGCGCCTTCCTTGGCCAGGGCCTCGACGCTGAGCGTCAGGGTCCCGGCGGTGTCGACCATGTCGTCGTAGATGACGACGTTCTGGCCGGCCACCTCGCCGATGACGTGCAGGACCTTGGCCACGTTGGGCGCCGGCCGCCGCTTGTCGATGATGGCCAGCTTGGCGTCGAGGCGCTGGGCGAAGGCGCGGGCCCGGCCCACGCCGCCGGCGTCCGGGGAGACGACGGTCAAGGCCTCGAGCTTCAAGGCCTTGATGTGATTGGCCAGGACGGGTGTGGCCATGAGGTTGTCCACGGGGATGGAGAAGAAGCCCTGGATCTGCGGCGAGTGCAGGTCCATGGTCAGGACGCGGTTGGCCCCGGCCGTCTCGATGAGGTCGGCGACGAGCCGGGCCGAGATCGGGACCCGCGGCCGGTCCTTCCAGTCCTGGCGGGCGTACGGGAAGTAGGGGATGACGGCGGTGATGCGCCCGGCCGAGGCCCGCTTGAACGCGTCGATCATGATGAACAGCTCCATCAGGTGGCTGTTCGCGTCCGAGGAGCCCGACTGGATGATGAAAACATCCTCGCCGCGGACGTTCTCGTCGATGTAGAAGTGGATCTCCCCGTCGCTGAAGCGGTCGAGGACACAGCGACCGAGGTCCATCTTCAGGAAATCGACGATCTCCTGGGCCAAGGCCGTGTTCGATGATCCCGTGAAAATCTTCATCGTTCCTTCCTCGCCGAATATCGTCCGAACTGGGGCGGGAGGATTCGAACCTCCGATGACGGAGCCAAAGTCCGTTGCCTTTCCGCTTGGCTACGCCCCAGCGCCGAGCTGGGCCCAATAGCCCGCCCGCGGCAGGGTCGCCACGAGCCGGGCGTCCGTCGTGCCGGGGAGCCTCCTCCGCGCCGCCTCGGCCCGGGCCGGGTCGGAGAAAAGCCCATACACCGCCGAGCCCGAGCCGCTGACCTGGGCGACCAGGGCCCCTTCCTCCCGAAAAAAGCTCTTCCAGCGTTCGAGCTCGGGATGGGCCCGGAAAATGACGCGCTCCAGGTCGTTTTCCAAGAGACCGAAGTCGCGGGACTCCAGAAAGCGCTCAATTTTACTGACTTTGCCGGGGGAAGTCAAGAACGGACCGAGGCCGGCGTAGGCCGTGGCGGTGGCGATCGGGAAAGGCGGAAAGAGGAGAAGGCAGGAGAGCGGGGGGAGGTCGGGGAGCGGCGTCAGCCTGTCTCCGATGCCCTCGCCCAGGCAGAGCCCCCCCTGGAGAAAATAGGGGACATCGGCTCCCAGCCGCCCGGCCAGGGACGCGAGCCCTTCTTTCGCGAGGCCGAGGCCCCAGAGCTCGTTGAGGGCCAGGAGCGTGGCCGCGGCGTTCGAGCTGCCGCCGCCGAGGCCGCGCCCGGCCGGCACGCTTTTCATGACCGTGATCCGCGCCCCGGCCGTCGCGCCGGCGCTCTCCCGGAGCGAGACGGCGGCCCTGTGGATGAGGTTCGTCGCGTCCCAGGCCACCGCCGGGTCGTCGCCTCGGAGCTCGAGGACGCCGCGCGGCGCCGGCTCGAGCTCGATCCCGTCGGCGAGCGTGACCGTCTGGAAGAGCGTCCGGATATCGTGGTAGCCGTCGGGCCGGCGGCCGACGATCTCGATCCCGAGGTTGATCTTGGCGAACGACTTGACGGTCATCGGTCGAGGAGCTCCACGAGCTCGTCCCACGTCTTGGCCGCGAAGCGCGAGAGGAAGCCCGTGTCGAAGGCCTCGTCCCGCGGCGGGGGGTTGAAGGCCGCCTTGAGGATCTTGACCCGGCCGCTTGCCCCCGCGCCGCCGACCTCGATCTCGCGGGGCACCGCGCCGCCGCGGAAGAACTCGCGGATCTCGAAGCGGAACTCTCCCCGTTCGCCGCCGACGACGCGGCCCCCGGCGTCCCGCCCGACGGTCCAGCCGCCGCCCGCCGCGTCCTCCGGCCAAACGCCGGAGAGGAGCGAGAGCGTGTCGTCGGGCCGGAGCGCGAGGCCGAGGAAGCGGCGCATCATGACCTCGGCGTCGTCCTCCGCGTAGACCTTTTTCGACGGCAGGACGAACCAGGCCCGGCCGCCGCGGAAGTAGACGAGGAAGGCCGTCCGGCCGATCGGGTCCAGGGCTTCGACCCGGCCCAGGCCCGGCCGCCGGAAGAGGAACGCGAACTTGCCTTTGACCGAGGCCTCCGCGCCGCTGACCGACGCGGACCCGAAGCCTTCGACGGCCTCGATCAGGGCGGGCGGCGGGACGAGGACCGGAGGGCGCCGGGCGCACCCGCCGAGAAGCCCGGCCAGAGCGGCCGCGGCGGACGCCGTACGAAGGGCCCGCGGGAAGGCCCTAGTGGAACCCATAATCTTCGGTTTTCGGCGGCTTCTTCTCGCCCTCTCCGGCCTTCTTCTTGCGCAGGAGCGGGTAAAAGGGCGATTTGATCCGCCGGCCGAAACACGACAGGTTGGGATTGAGGATGAGCAGGAGGACGAACGCCGCGAAGATGATGAGGATCGCCGTCGTGCCGAAGCTCATCGTTCGAACCTCTCGATCGCTCCGGGTCCGCCGGCCCGCGGCCGGTCCTTCGGCCGCTCAAGCGGCGGACGCGCTATTCGTGACCTTCCGGCTCTTCCTGGAAGATCGGGATCTTGGATTTTTCTTTCTCTTTTCCGAGATGGAGCCCGAGCCAGAACGCCGCGCCGAGAGTCATCACTGCGAGCATGAATTTGAAGAAGCCTTTCATCGCAACCTTCCCTCTCCCAATTCTATTGAAATCCCGGGAAAAGTCAACGCTCGACGGGCCCGAAATTTGCTTTTTCCGCCGGCCGCCGATATCATGACCTCCGTGAGAGCGCGCGCCCGATTCGCGGCTTTCGTCCTCCTCCTTCCGGCCGTCCTCGCGGCCCAGGGCGTCCGGCCCGCGGCCGTGGCCGGCACCTTCTATCCGGCCGACCCGGCCTCTCTCGCCGCCTTCATCGACGGCGCCCTGCAGGCCACCGCCCCGGCCGTCCCCCTCGGCCCGGTCGCCGGCCTCATCGTCCCCCACGCCGGCTACGTCTACTCGGGCCGGACGGCGGCGGCGGCCTATTCCGCGGTCCGCGGCCTGCCGTACGAGACGGTCGTCATCATCGCGCCGTCCCACCACGTCGCCTTCGAGGGCCTCTCGGTCTGGCCCGAGGGCGGCTTCGAAACGCCGCTCGGCCTGGCCCGCGTCGACAAGGCCCTGGCCAAGGCCGTCGCCCAGGCCGCCCGGGCCGGCTTCCGGGCCGACGTGTTCGCCGAGGAGCACGCCGTCGAGGTCCAGGTCCCGTTCGTCCAACGGGTCCTCCCGGAGGCCTCGATCGTGCCCATCGTCATGGGCCGGCCGACCCGGGACACCGTCCGGAACCTGGCCGCTGCGCTGGTCAAGGCCTGCCGCGACAAAAAGGTCCTGATCGTCGCCTCGACGGACCTCTCGCACTACCTGCCCAAGGCCCGGGCCGAGGCGACCGACGCCGAGACGGCCGAGCTCATCCGGACGATGCGCACGGACGTCCTCCTCCGCAAGGCCGAAGCGGGGGAGAACGTCATGTGCGGCGGCGGCGGCGTCGCGGCCCTGCTTCTCTACGCCGAAAAGGCGGGCCGGCCCAAGGTCGAGATCCTGGCCCGGGCCGATTCGTCGTCGTTCGGCGGCCCCGTCGTCGGCTATCTCGCGGCCGCGGTCCTCGCGGGCGCGGGCCCCGCCGCCGAATCGTTCATGCTCAGCGAGGAGGCCAAGGCCGACCTCCTGCGGCTGGCCCGCGCGGCCGTGACGGAGTACCTGTCGAAGCGGACCTTCGTCGACGACCGCACCGGGCGGGCCGAGCTGGCGGCGCCGCGCGGCGCGTTCGTCACGTTGACCAAGCGGGGCGAGCTGCGGGGCTGCATCGGGTTCATCGAGCCCGTCGCGCCGCTCGGCCGGGCCGTCATCCAGGCCGCGATCTACGCCGCGAGCGAGGATCCGCGCTTCCCCGCGGTCGGCGCCGCCGAGCTCAAGGACCTGCGCTTCGAGATCTCGGTCCTGACGCCCCTCCGGGAGATCCGGGACCCGCGCGACGTCAAGGTCGGGACCCACGGTCTCGTGGTCGAGCGGGACGGCCAGCGGGGCTTGCTGCTGCCGCAGGTCCCGGTGGAGAACAACTGGGACCGCGTCACCTTTCTCGAGCAAGGCTCGCTCAAGGCGGGCTTGCCGCGCGACGCCTGGAGGCGGGGGGCCAAACTCTTCGTCTTCGAAGCCATCGTCTTCCATGAATGACCCGCCCGAATCTCCGGGGTTCGGCCGCGGAGCGGCTCGGAGAATCCCCTCGCCCTCATGGGAAAAGTTTGAAGACGCCGTCGCGTGCGCCCGACTCGGCGTCAAAACAACTCGCTCGCCGTACGCTACGGCTCGCTCAAACACGTTTTACCGGTTTCCAGGGAAACTTCCCTCGTCAGGCACGCGCTCCGTCTAAACTTTTCCAAATCGGGCTCACGAATCCTCCTCGCCGCTCTGATGCGGCCTCCTGCAGGAGCACGCTCGCCGGACGGACCCCGATCGCCGGTTTTATGCAGAGGAAGATAAGGAATCTGTTATAATAGGCGCTAATAGCCGGAGTGAACTGCGATGCCGATATACGAATACGGGTGCAAGGCGTGCGGGGAGAGGACCGAGGTGCTGCAGAAGGCCAAGGACAAGCCGCTCGCGTGCTGCCCGAAGTGCGGCGGCGCCGTGGTCAAGCTCATCTCCTCGCCGGCCATCCAGTTCAAGGGGACCGGCTGGTACATCACGGACTATGCCAAGAAGAGCTCCCCGACCGCGGAGCGAAAGTCCGAGGCCAAGGGCGGGCCGAAGGCCGGGCCCAAGGCCGGTCCCGGCGAGGCCGCGAAGAAAAAGCCCGAAAAGGCCGACACGTCCGGCTCTTAGCCTTCCCCGGAGGTCTTCGCCACGGGCGAACGCGGATCATGACCAGGCGCAGGGCGGTGTTCCTCGATCGCGACGGGACCCTCAACGAGGATACCGGCTACCCGGCCGACTTCCGCCAGGTCCATCTCTATCCGGAGGCGTTCGAGGCCGTCCGGCGGCTCGGCCGGGCCGGGTTCGCGACGGTCGTCGTCACCCACCAATCCGGGGTCGGGCGCGGCTATTTCGACGAGGCCGAGATCGACCGCCTCCACGCCCGCTTCCTCGAGGAGTTCGCCCGGCGCGGCGCCCCGCTCGAGGCCCTCTATTCCTGCCCCCACGCCCCGGCGGCGCCGCGCGGCCCGGGCTGTTCCTGCGCCAAGCCGCTTCCCGGCCTGGGGCTCCGGGCCGCGGCCGAGCTCGGCCTCGACCTCCCGGCGTCCTTCATGGTCGGGGACAAGGTCGACGACGTCCTCTTCGGCCTGAACCTCGGCGCGGTCCCCGTGCTCGTTCTCACCGGCTACGGCCGGGCGGCCGGCGCCGCCCTGGCCGCGCGCGGCATCCGCCCGGCCCACACGGCCGCCGGCATCCTCGAGGCCGCGGACTGGATCATCGATCACGGGAGAGGCCCCGATCATGATCCGGTTTGACGATATCCTCGAGAAGGCCTCCTCCTACATCAGCGAGAAGGAGGTGGCCGTCCTGCGCAAGGCCTACGTCTTCGCCGGCCAGGCCCACAAGGGGCAGGTCCGCCGCTCGGGCGAGCCCTACCTCAGCCACCCGCTCGAAGTGGCCGCGTACCTGGCCGACATGAAGCTCGACCGGACGACCCTCGTCGCCGCCCTGCTTCACGACGTCCTCGAGGACACGGAGACGACGGCCGCGGTGATCCGCGAGAGCTTCGGCAAGGAGGTCGCCGGTCTCGTCGAGGGCGTGACCAAGATGAGCCGCGTTCAGGAGGCCTCGCCCGAGGTCCGCCGGGCCGAGACCATCCGCAAGATCCTGCTGGCCATGACCGACGACATCCGGGTCATCTTCATCAAGCTGGCCGACCGGATCCACAACCTCAAGACCCTGCGCTTCCTCGAGGAGGAGAAGCGGCGCCAGATCGCCCGGGAGACGCTCGACATCTACGCGCCGATCGCCAACCGCCTCGGCATGGGCCGGATCCGGGCCGAGCTCGAGGACCTGTCGTTCCGGTACGTCGCCCCGGAGGAGCACGCCAAGATCGCCGCGACGGTCGAGCCGCAGCGGAAGGCCGCGGAAGCCGATCTCGCGGCCATGAAGAAGGAGCTCGCCGAGCTCCTGGCCAGGAACGGCCTGCCGGCCGAGATCTTCTCCCGGGTCAAGCGGCCCTACAGCATCTGGAGCAAGATGAAGAGGCGCGACATCGGTTTCGACCAGGTCTTTGATCTCCTGGCCTTGCGCGTCATCACCGACACGGTCAAGGATTGCTATGCCGTCCTGGGCACCATCCACCAACGCTGGCCCCACCTGCCCCAGCGCTTCCGCGACTTCGTGGCCATGCCCAAGCCGAATCTCTATCAGGCCCTGCACACGACCGTCATCACCGAAGGCCGGAAGATGTTCGAGATCCAGGTCCGGACGCGCGAGATGCACGACCTCGCCGAGAACGGCATCGCCGCCCACTGGCGATACAAGGACGAGGCCACCGCCGGCCCGACCGCGGAGGACCGCCGCCTCCACTGGCTCCGGGAGATGGCCGCCCTGTTCGAGGAGAAGAAGAACCCGCAGGAATTCCTCCGCAGTCTCAAGACGAACCTCGTTCCCGAGGAAGTTTACGCCTTCACGCCCAAGGGCAGGGTCATCGACTTGCCGCATGGAGCGACCGCCCTCGACTTCGCCTTCAAGATCCATACGGAGATCGGCCTCCATGCGGCGGGAGCGCGCATCAACGGCAGCCCCGCCCCGCTCAAGACCGCGCTCAAGACGGGCGACATCGTCGAGATCCTCACCGCGCCCGAAAGATCCCCGACCAGGGCCATGCTGGCCGCGGCCGTCACGACCGGCGCCCGCCAGGAGCTCAAGCGCTGGCTCAATCTCCGGAGCCGGACCTCGAGCGAGGCCCTGGGCCGCAAGATCTGGGACCGCGAGGTCCGCAAGTACGCCCTGCCGCCCGAGCTGCGGCGCGCGGAGGATGTGGCCAGGCGCGTGGCCGCGGTCCTCGGGCCCCGCGCCGCGACCATGGAGGAGTTCTATCGGTCGGTGGGCCTCGGCCGGATCGTCGCTGACCGCGCGTTCGTCGAGTCCGTCTTCGGGCCGGTCGCGCCGCGGCGGCCTTCGGTCATCGACCGGGCGGCGGCCCGGCTCGCGCCCCGGGCCGGGGTCCGGATCAAGGACATCGACGGCCCGTCGGTCAAGCTGGCCAAATGCTGTTCGCCCATCAAAGACGAGCCCGTGGTCGGCTACATCACGGCCGGGCGGGGGCTGACGGTCCATTCGCTTCGCTGCCCGCTCGTGACGAAGGAGCTCCTCGACGCCCAGCGGCAGATCGAGGTCGCCTGGGACCCTTCTCTCGAGGCCCCCTTCAAGGCCCGGTTGATGGTCAAGGCCCACGACACGCCGGGCGTCCTGGCCAAGGTCGCCACGGCCGTCGCGGGCCTCGACGGGAACATCTCCAAGGCCGAGGCCTCGACGATCGCGGAGGGGACGGCGCGGATCCGCCTGGAGGTGCGCATCAAGGACATCCGCCACCTCGAAGGGATCACGAGGCGGATCGCCGCGCTTAAGGAAGTTCTTTCGGTCGAGCGGGTGTAAGCCGGCGCTTTTCAGGCGGCTTTGGCCACCTTGCCGGAACGCAGGCATCTCGAGCAGACCCAGATCTGGCGGACGCCCGTCGAGGTCTGAGCCTTGACCCGCTGGAGGTTGGGCTTCCACTTTTTCGGAGAGGACTTATGGGAGTGGCTGACGCTGTGGCCGAAGACCGGGCCCTTGGCGCAAATCTCGCAGACTTTCGGCATGGTCGGTACTCTTTCTACGAAGGTTGAGCCGCTTTTATACCATAAAAGCCCCGGCGAGGCAAGCCGCCCGCCGGCCCCGACTTGACCCGCGCCCGGCCGGGACGTAGTCTTATGCCGAGGTCCCGATGAAGCGTCGCCTGATCGGCTGGGCTCTTGCCGCGGCCGTCCTCGGCTTTTCCCTGGCCTGCGCCCGCCCCCTGCCTCTCCGGGCCCTCCGGGCCGGCGTCAAGGCCGCCCAGGCCGAGGATTGGGAGGCCGCCGTCCGGTATTGGACGGAGGCCGTCCGGGCCAAGCCGGGCTCGGTCCCGGCCCACAACAACCTGGCCGTCGCCCATGAAAAAACGGGGGATTGGGAGGCGGCCCGCCGGGAATACGAAGAAGCCCTCCGCCTCGACCCCGACAACTCGACCGTCAGGACCAACTACGCCGCCTTCAAGATCCGGCTGGGATCGGCCCGGGGGACAAGACCATGAGAGGGGCGGCCGTCGTCGTCCTCGCGGCGGCGTTGGCCGCCGGGTCCGCCTGCGGCACGGCGGGCCCGGTCGAGGTCCGGGTCAACATGCCCGGCGTCACCGCCCTCCCGGCCGGGTCCTTCGACGCCGTCGTCGTGACCGAATTCCGCGAGACCTCGACTCCCTCGGGCATCGCGGCCGGTCGCGATCTTTGCGACGTCCTGGCCGAGGCGCTCGACCGGGCCTTCGACGGCCCGGTCCGGCGGCTGGCGACGCCGCGAGACGCCCTGGCCTCCGGCGGCGAGCGGACGATCGTCCTCGCCGGCGAGGTCGCCTTGACCACCGAGGTCCGCAAGGCGCTGGAACGCAAGAAAGCGCTGCTCGACGGTCCGTTCCGGACCGAAGGCCGCGGCCTCGTCGAGGTCCGCCGCTGGACGATGACCCTCGAGCTCTCGGTCCTTTCCGCCGCGAACGGGGAGTCGCTCTATCGCCGCGAATTCCGCGAGGAACACGATTACATCGACCTCGAAAAGCCGGCCGATTTCGCCTTCTCGGAGCTTTCCGACCGCATCCGGGCCAAGGTCCTTCCCCTTCTTCTGGGCTCCCCGACGCTCGAGGCCAGGACCCTCCTCGGGCGCTGACGGGGCCCCGGCCCGGGCCCCGAAACGCCCCCTTTTTCGGCCCCCCCCGGCCGGGCCATCGGGCCGATATTTCCGAGCGTTTTGATGGATTTTCGCGCCGCCCGGCCAGCCCTTCTCCGCCGCCCGCCCGTCCCGCTCCGGGACGGCCCGGCCGGCCTTTTTCCCCTAAAAAAAACTTGAAATGGCCTCTCCGGAATGCTATGATTCCCGGGCCTCTCCCGGACACCGAACCTTCCCGAGGGGCTTTTCCACAGATGTGGAAAAATCTGTGGATAAATTGGCTGCCCCTATGGAACCTAAAGATAATCAAAATCCTTGGCTCGACATCCTCCGGGCCATCGAAACCAAGATCGATCCCAACTCCTTCGAGACCTGGTTCGATCCGACGACCTTCATCGGCCGCGAACAGGACACCCTTTACGTCAAGGTCCCCAACGCTTACTTCCGCGACTGGCTGTCGTTCCACTATTCGACCGTCATCAACGACTGCGCCCGCGATCTTTTCGGCAAGACGCTCGATATCCGCTACATCCACGAGGACACGCCGACCGCGTTCATGCGCCGCTCGCCGGAAGAGCGGAAGACGAAGCCCGGCCAGGCCGTCAATCCGAACCTCAACCCCAATTACACCTTCGAGAACTTCGTCGTCGGCAGCTGCAACCAGTTCGCCCACGCCGCGGCCACGGCGGTGGCCAAGAACCCGGCCAAATCGTACAACCCGCTTTACATCTACGGCGGGGCCGGCCTCGGCAAGACCCATCTCATGAACGCCATCGGCCACTTCTCGATCCAGCAGAACCCCCGGGCCCGCATCCTCTACGTCACGACCGAGAAGTTCATGAACGACCTCGTCAACCATCTCCAGTACGGCAAGGTCCTGGAGTTCCGCGAGAAATACCGCAACGTCGACCTGTTGCTCATGGACGATATCCACTACCTCGCCGGCCGGGAGCGGACGAAAGAGGAGTTTTTCCACACCTTCAACCATCTTTATGACAGCCAGAAGCAGATCGTCATCTCCAGCGACTGCCCGCCCAAGGAGATCCCCCATCTCGAGGAGCGCTTCCGGTCCCGCTTCGAATGGGGGCTCATCGCCGACCTGAAGCCCCCCGACATCGAGACCCGGATCGCCATCCTCAAGAAAAAAGCCGAATCGGAGGCGGTCGTCCTCCCCGAGAGCGTCGCCCTCTATGTCGCCGACAAGGTCCAGAGCAATATCCGCGAGCTCGAGGGCTACCTCAGGCGGGTCATCGCCTTCGCCTCGCTGAAAGGCGAGCGCATCGACCTCGATCTGACCAAGGAAGCCCTCCGCGGCCTGCTCGATTCCTCGACGACCATCGTCACTGTGGAAAAGATCCAGAAGCTCATCTGCCACAAGTTCAAGATCAAGCCGTCCCAGCTCAAGTCCAAGAACAACTCGCCCAAGATCGCCTTCCCCCGCCAGATCGCCATGTACCTGGCCAAGGAGATGACCAAGTCCTCCCTCCCCGAGATCGGCAAGAAATTCGGTGGAAAACACCACACCACGGTCATCCACAGCGTCCGCAAGATCGAGAAGCTCCGCAACGACGACCCCGAATTCAACAAAGAGATCAACAGCCTGATGGCCTTCATCCAATGAGGAGAATCAGGGACTTCGGCGCGATTCCCACATTTCCAGAGGTCTTTCTTATTGCTCTTCTTGATTTCCCGTCTTGTTCTGAATTAAATAATAAAGATAGAAAGGTCAAAAAGCGAAAGGTGACGCCATGAAATTCTCACTGGCCAAAGAAGCGTTCCTCGAAGAACTCCAGATCCTCCAGGGCATCGTCGAGAAACGGAACACGATGCCCATCCTGGCCAACATCCTGATGAACGTCGGGGAGAAAGAGATCGAGCTGACAGGGACCGATCTCGAGGTCGGGATGAGGACCCATCTCGCGGCGGACATCGCCAAGACCGGGGCGATCACGGTCAACGGCAAGAAGATCTTCGAGATCGTCAAGTCCCTGCCGGACGGGCAGACGGTCGAGGTCGAGCTCAAGGACGAGACGATCGAGATCCGGGCGGGGGAGAGCGAGTTCAAGGTCCTCTGCCTGGTCAAGGAGGATTACCCCCAGGTCCCGGACGCCCGGTTCGAGCGGGGCATCAAGCTCCCCCTCCAGGGCGTCAAAGACATGATCGACCGGGTCTTTTACGCCATCACCCAGGAACAGCGCTATTACCTGAACGGGGCGCTCCTTTCGCTCAAGAACCGCCAGATCGAGCTGGTCAGCACCGACGGGCACCGGCTGTCCTATACCAAGAAGACCGAGGACGGCCTGAAGCTCGAAAAGGAGATCAGCGTCATCGTGGCCAAGAAGACGCTGAGCGAGATCCGGAAGCTCGAGGAGGAAACGGTCGAGTTCGACCTCGACGAGAACAACCTCTTTTTCAGGGTCGGGCCGCGGACGCTCATCTCGCGGATCATCGAAAGCAAGTTCCCGAATTACCAGGCCGTCATCCCCAAGGACAACCCGGGGCGCCTGGCGATCTCCCGCGAGGAGCTGGCCGGGGCCATCCGGCGCGTGGCGCTGCTCTCGGCGGAACGGTCCAAGGGCATCAAGTTCACCGTCGAGAAGAACAAGCTGCGCCTGTTCTCCTCGAACCCGGAGATCGGCGAGGCCCGCGACCGCCTGGCGGTCGAATACAAGGGCCAGGACCTCGAGATCGGCTTCAACGCCCAGTACCTGCTGGACTTCCTGACCGCGATCGGGTCGGAGAAGGTCGTCTTCGAGCTCAAGGACGAGAACAGCGCCGTCCTCCTCCGGCCGGAGACCGAAGAGGCCATCGCGAATATCTACGTCCTGATGCCGATGAAGATCTAGGAAGACCGTCTCTCCGGATTCGCTCAGGGTATTGCCTCTTCCCGCAACGGCGGGGCCAAGACTCCCATCCCGAACGGGTCCTGTCCGGTGGCGTCCTCGTCCGGCTTCGGCTCCACCCATCCCCCCGTGGGGAACCCCTTCCGCCTCCAGGCGGACGAGGACTATCCCCCGGCCACCCGTTTCGGATGAACGGGAGGGCCCCACATCGCGGGCAGAGGCAACACCGATCGCTCCCTCGAGAAGGTCTGAGGAAAGCAGGGAAAAAAAGGAAAGCCCTCATCCGCTCGCCGGAGGAGGGCCCTTTTATGAGCGGGAACTAGGCCTTGGGTTCGGCGACGGGAGCGGCGGGGGCCGCGGGGGCGGCCGCCTTGGGCTTGATGACGGCCCGGACGTAGACCCAGTCCTTTTTCAGCTTGTGGCGGTCGTCCGCCGCGAGCTCGAAGAGGCTGTCCATCTGCATGGCCTTGGGCGTCGTCGGGCAGACGTCGACGCATTGGGCGCAATGGATGCAGCGGTCGTTGTGGATGACCATCTTGAAGCGTTTCTCGGCCGGCTCGCCCACGGCCGTGATCTCGATGGCTTCGGCCGGGCAGTCCCGCTCGCAGGCCTTGCAGACGATGCAGAGCTCCGGCTGGAGGTAGGGCGTGCCCCGGAAATCCTCCGGCAGGGCGATCTTCTTGAAGGGGTAATCGACGGTCGCCGGCTTCTTGAAGAGATGGCGGAGAAGCTCGGGCAAAAAGGCGGCTATTCTCATGACAAAAATCCCTTCACGAGGATCGTGGCCAGGAGCTGGAGGACGGCCAGCGGGGCCAGGACCCTCCAGGCGAACGAGACGACCTGGTCGATGCGGATCCGCGACGTCAGCGCCCGGATCAGGGAGAGCAGGAAGATGATGAAGAGCGTCTTGATGACGAAGCTGGCGAAGCCGAGGAGCGCCCCGCCGGGAAAGCCGCCGAGGAAGACGGTCGCCAGCAGGCCGCTGGCCACGACCATCTCGATGTCGGTGGTGAGCCGGAAGAGGGCCAGCTTCTTGCCCGAGTACTCGGT
>CAYOYQ010000040.1:0-17835 GCA_964408215.1 uncultured Eubacteriales bacterium | reverse complement strand
GCGCCGAAACCCTCATCGTCGACGGTCTCGACCTCGCCCAGGCCGGCCTGGGCGACCTCCCGCTGTTCAAGGACTTCGCCGGGCGCCTCGGGCTCGAGATCTGGTTCAGCGCCTCGCTCAAGGGCGAGGAGCCCCTCTTCGACGACCGGGGCATCCCCCGCGAGCTCGAGCCCTGCCTGGGGGCGATCGACGTCCTCATCTCGCTCCAGCACCACGGCGACCACGTCCACTTCAATCTCGTCCAGGACCACGGCCGCCTGGCCCCCAAGGACCTTAGGCTGAAGCTCGATCCGACGACCCTGCTCATCGCCAAGGACGTCCGGCCGCGGCGCCCCGGGCTTTGACTCGGCCCCGGCGCTGTGCTAACGTGACCCTCGGCCCCGGGGCCGTCGGTTCCTTTCCATGACGCCGGTCGCAGAGACGAGGATCTCTTTCCCGCGGCGCACGCGTCTGGCCGTCATCGACCTCGACGGCACCCTGCTCCAAGGGATGAACGCCGAACGGATCTTCTACCTCCATCTCCTCGTCACCGGCCACGTCAGCATCTTCCGGATGGTCGGTTTCCTCATGTCGGTCTTGCGCGACATCGCCCGCATGGGCTTCCGGCCGGCCATCGGCTCCAACGCCCGGCTCCTCCGGGGCCGCACCCCCGAGGAGGTCCGGCAGTGGGCCAACGCCTTCGGCCACGTCTTCCTGCGCCGGGCCGTCCCCGACGATCTCCGCCGCAAGATCCTGCGCCTCAGGGAGGACGGGTGCCGCATCGTCCTGCTGTCAGGCTCCCTGCAGGTCCTGGTCGACCAGCTCAAGGAGCGTCTCGAGGCGGAGATCCTGATCGGGAACGGTCTCGAGGTGGTCGACGGCACGCTCACCGGCCGGAAGACGGGCATCTTCCCCTACGGCCGGATGAAGCTCGACGCCCTGTTCCAGAGGATCGATCCGGACGGCATCGATTGGGCCGCGTCCTGGGCCCTGGCCGACCGGCACTCGGACCTGCCCGTTCTCGAGCTCGTCGGCCACCCGATCGCGGTCCACGCGGACCGGCGGCTCCGCAAGCTGGCCCGCAAGAGGGGTTGGGAGATCGTCGGCTAGAAAAGATAGCTCAGGCCGGCCGAGGTGCGCGTGTCCCAGCCGGCGACGCGGACGTCGCCGAGCTTCCCGGAGCGGCGGCGGCCCTCGATCGCGACGACGGCGCGCACGGGGGTCCCCGGCAGCCGCCAGCCGGCCTTGGCCAGGCATCGGATCATCGTGTCGACGACATTGAGGTCGTTGGTGAGCTCCGACTCGAAGCGGTCCCGTCCCTCGAGCGAATCCCAGGCGCCGACGCTCGCGAAGCCCCGCAGCCACAGGTTCCCCCAGTCGAGATCGACCCGGGCCGAGGCGCTGCCGCCCAGGGAGTAGGCGTAACCGAAATAGCTCATCGTCGTCTTCAGGCCCTCGATGGAGTGGACGGCCGAATAGGCGTTGAAGGCGAAGGAGTTCATCAGCGCGAAATCGAGGTAAGCGTCGGCGACGACCCGCAGCTTGAAGCCGCGGCCGAACCGGGTCCAGTCGAGGACGGGGCCGGCGAGATGGTTGATCGCATACTTGTCGCGAAAATCCGTGGGCGTCTCCGGCAAGGGATCGATGTGGACCTGGACCTTCGTCGAGTCGTAGAGGGTCGGCCGCTTGCGGAGATAGGACAGGGCCGAGCCGAACCCGATCGAAAGGACATCGCCCCGGCCGAGCGCGTCGATCCTCTGCCGGTACCAGGCCAGGCCGACGACCCTTCCGTAGAGATCGATCTCCTCGGCGAAACCGTTCGACAGGTCCTCCTCCCCGGCGGGACGCCGGCCGAAGGCCCCGTCGAAGTGGAACTCGGCCAGCGAGGTCGTCCGGACCTTCTTCCGGACCTCGCCCGGGCGGCCGTATTCCGGGACGAAGATGATCTGGCCGTCGAAGCCGAAAAGCCCCGTATCGAGGGTCCTTCGTCCCGTCTCGGCGGACCGCCACCAGCCGGCGGTCAGCGTGAATTCGTGCCAGCCGGGAGCGGCATAGACCTTCGAAGCCGGCTTCTTCCGGTCGAGCCAGTGGTTGAGCTCGTTGATCGGGTTGAGGAAGCCCAGGGCCCGGAGGACCGGGGACTTCTGGTGATGGAAGTAATCCGTGATCTGGAACACCGGCTCGCCGAGCTCGTAGGCGCCGAAGGAGGTATTGAACATGTCGTTGATCGAGATGACCTCGCGCCACTCCGAGACGTACTCATAGAACGCCGACGACACGGTCGAGGCGAGGAGGGACTGCTCCCAGGCCCAGTAGTTCGACCGGGCGAACTGGTAGTAGAGGACCCCGGCGAAGACATGCGTCCAGTTCGTGATGAAGTTGTTCGAATCGAAGCGGATGGCCTCGGTCGTGAGGAACCGGCGGTACTGGTCGGCGCAGGTCAGCTCGTACTGCCAATCCTCGACCCAGCGGTGATAATCGGCCCAATACCTGACGGTGGAATAGGTCGCGAGAACGGCGAACTGGACGAGGGCCCGACGGGTCTTCGGGGGCATCGTCTTTTCGGCGGGCGCGTCGGCCGGGGCCGAAGCCCGGCCGGTCTCGGCGCCTGCGGCGAGGGAGAAGCCGGCCTCCGGCGCGTCGCCGAAAAGCGCCGGGCCCGGCGGGGCGAGCGAGAACGGCGGCCGGGACGCCCCGGCCAGGGGCCGGGCGGCGAAGGCCAGGAGGAGCGCCGCCGCCACGGCGGTTCTATGGGGGGAACGTGTCATGTCTGCGCGCTTTGCTTTTCCCGAAGGAGGGACTAAAATAAGCCAATTCGCCGCGAGGAGTCAAGATGAGGTTCCGCTGGTCGCCGCCGCCCGGGGTCGACGGCGCGCCTCCCTCGCGGGGGACCAGGCTCAGGACGCTGGTCGTCCGGACCATCGGCTACGCCGGCTTCGCTCTTTTTGTCTACCTCATCGTCCGGACCGGGCCCAAAGAGATCCTGGGGGCCCTCGGCCGCCTGAGCCTCGGGGAGATCGCGGTCCTCATGGCCCTCCGCTTCCTCTATTGGCTCGTCCGGGCGGTCAACTGGCGGGCCCTGCTCGTCGCCTCGGGCGAGCGCCCCCCGTTCGGGCACATCCTGGGCGCCCGGATCGCCGGCTACGCCGTGAGCTATCTGACCCCGGCCGGGAACATCGGCGGCGAGACCGTCCGCATCTTCTGCCTCGACCGCGTCGGCCGCAACAAGGCCCTGGCCACGGTCGTTGTCGACAAGACCATCGAGTTCCTGGCCGGCCTTTCGACCATCGTCCTGTCCGTCATCTTCCTCCTCACCGAGTTCGCCCTGCCCGAGCGCCAGAAGATCGGCCTGTTCGCGGCCATCGCCGCGCTGCTGCTCCTGCTCGTCTTCCTCATCCTCAAGCAGCGGCAGGGCCTGTTCACCTGGGCCCTCGACACGCTGCGGAAGATCCATATCCGCATCCCCTTCTTCGAGAACCGGCGGGACAAGATCGTCGAGACCGACGCCCACATCTCCGACTTCTACTCCCGGAACCCGGGTTTGTTCCTGGTCCTGTTCGGGTCGTACTTCGCCCAAGCCTGGCTCTGGGCCTTCGAGATCTATCTGACCTTCCGCTTCCTCGGCGGGGAGACGCCGACTTTCTTCATGTGCTTCCTCATCGTCACCCTCGGCTCGTTCTATTCCTTCCTGCCGGTGCCGGGGTCTATGGGGGTCTACGAGCTGACCTACGTCTCCCTGTTCGCCCTGCTGCGGATCGAGATGTCGTCCGGAATGGCCGTCATCCTGATCCGGCGGGTCGTGGGGCTCGTCTGGGCGGGGATAGGGCTCGTCCCGCTCATGAGGAAGAGGGCCCGGCCGGCGAGCGGACCGGAGCCGCCTCGGGATCCTTGCCCTTCCTCAGGAAGCTGATCAGCTTGACGAACGTCCCCACCAGGGCCATCAGGCCGACCCCGATGAGCACGCCGATCGGCCAGCCGGCCAGGGAAAAGACCAGGATGAGGAAAACGGCCAAGTTCTTGGCTTCCGCCCCTTCTCCGTTGGTCGAGTTCCCGGCGTAGACGTTGGCGAGATAGTAGAGGGAGACCTGGAGAAAGTAGAGGCCGATGGTCATCAGGCCGAGCATCAGGATCCGGGGGTGGAGGGTCGACCGGTAGAGCCCGAACGTGATCCCCGCGAGCACGGCGAAGTCGGCGATCCGGTCGAGAAAAAGGTCGAGGTAGGCGCCGTACCGGCTGGTCATGTTCTTGGACCGGGCCAGCATCCCGTCGGCGTTGTCGAAGATGGTCGAGACCATCGCCAGCAAGCCGCCGAGGGCGAAGGCCAGCGGCCGGCCGAGGAGATAGACCAGGCCGGCGGTGAGGGCCAGGAAAAAAGATATGAGAGTCAGGTCGTTCGGGGTCACCCGGGTCGGGTAGACGGCCCGGACGACGAGCGACGCGCAGGGCCGGACGATCAGCCGGTCGATCGGGAGATATCTGTGGAGGAAAGGATAGGAGTGGATCGTTTTGAGGGATTTCTTGTATTCGAAGCGCTCGTCCGGGGGGGGCGTCATTTCTTCGGGCATTTCAAGTCTTATAACGCAGTTCCCTCCCGGGCGTCAAGGGCGGCGGCGGAACGTGGTATAATTGACCTTTATGGAGGTGGCGGCATGAGGAAACGAGCGTGTCTCCTGGTCCTCGCCCTGGCGGTCCTGGCCCTGTCCCTGCCGGCGGCCTTGACCAAGGATGACGTCAAGGTCCGGACGCTCGGCAACGGGCTCAAGGTCCTCCTGGTCGAGGACCACGGCGTTCCGAGCGTCGCGCTGTATACCTTCTTCAGGGTCGGCTCGCGCAACGAGCGGCCCGGCCTGACGGGCGTCTCCCATTTCATCGAGCACATGATGTTCAACGGGACGCCGAAGATCGGCCCCGGCGAATTCGACCGGCGCATGGAATTCCGGGGCGGCAGCAACAACGCCTACACCGGCGACGACTTCACGGCCTACACCGACTGGTTCCCGCCGGCCGCCCTCGAGGCGATAATCGAGATGGAGGCCGACCGCATCCAGGGCCTGGCCTTCGTTCCCGAGGTCTTCGAGTCCGAGCGGGGGGTCATCGCCTCGGAACGGCGCCTCGGCGTCGACAACGACAACGATTCCCTCCTGGCCGAGACGGTCAGGGCCACGGCCATCATGGCCCACCCCTATCACTGGGACGTCATCGGCTGGATGAGCGACATCCTGAGCTGGCGCCGCGACGAGGTCATGGCCTATTACCGGACCTACTACGCCCCGGGCAACGCCGTCCTGGTCGTCGTCGGGGACATCGATCCCGTCCGGACGATGGCCTTGATCGAAAAATATTACGGCCCCGTGCCGGCCTCGCCGGCCCCGCCGCCCGTCGCCACGGTCGAGCCGCCCCAGCTCGGGCCGAAGACCGTGCTCATGCGCAAGGAGGCCCAGGCCCCGTCCTTCCGGGTCGTCTGGCACGGCCCCTCGGTCAAGGACCCGGACTACCTGCCGCTCGCGATCCTGGCCAAGCCGCTCCTCGAGGGCGAGAGCAGCCGGCTCTACCGCCGCCTGGTGCGGGAGGAGGAGCTGGCCATCAGCGTTTACGGCGGCATCGCGGAGACGATCGACCCGCAGCTCTTCACGATCGAGGTCAAGCCCCGGCCGGGGGCCGACCTCGACCGGATCGAGCGGACGATCGAAGAGGAGCTGGCCAAGGTCCGGGCGAGCGGCATCGCGCCCCAAGAGCTCGACAAGGCCCTGAACATCATCCGGGCCGACTTCTATCAGGGCCTGCAGACGGTCGCCGGCAAGGCCAACCAGATCGGCGCGGCCGAGGTCCTTTACGGCGATTTCGCCAGGCTCTTCACGATGATGGACGATTACGCGGCCGTCAAGGTCGACCGGGTCAAGGAGGCCGCCGGGAAATATCTCGTCGAAGCGAACAAGACCGTCGGCCGGCTCGTCCCCGAGGGAGGTGCGAAATGAGACGCTTCCGCCGCGCGGCCCCGGTCCTGGCCCTCCTCGTCGCGATCGGCCCGGCGGCCGGCCGGCTCCTGGCCGGTCCGCAGCTGCCGTCCCCGGCCAAGATCGTCCTCCGCAACGGCCTGACCATCTATCATCTCCGCAGCGCCGACGTGCCGCTCGTGAGCTTCCGCATGCTCATCGGCGGGGCCGGGTCGGCCGCGGAACCGGCCGCGGCCGAGGGAGTGGCCGATCTCGCCGCGACCCTGCTGACGAAGGGGACGTCCAAGATGGACGCGAACGCCGTTGCCGAAGCGCTCGACTTCATGGGCGCGACGTTCGGCATCGGCGCCGCCGAGGAGTACGCCCAGGTCTACGGCGACAGCCTGGCCCAGCATTTCCCCCGTCTGCTCGAGATCGCCGCCGACGCGCTCGTGGAGCCGGCCTTCGCCCCGGCCGAGCTCGAGAAGGAACGGGCGCTCCGGATCGACGGCCTCAAGGCCGCCAAGGACAACCCGGGGGCGGCCGTCCGGTATTATTTCCAGAAGGCCTATTTCGGCGCCCATCCCATGGGCCACCTGGCCGACGGTACGGAAGCCTCCCTCGAGAAGATGACCGTCGGGACGGTCGAGGGGTTCTACCGGGCGCATTACCGTCCGGACCGGGCCATCGCCGCGGTCGTCGGCGACATCGACGCGGCCGCGCTCAAGCCGCTCCTCGAAAGGACGCTCGGCCGCATGGTTCGCCCCGCTGCGGCGGCGCCGGACGCGGCGATCCCGTCCCTGCCCCGCCCTTCGGGAAAGACGCTCGTCCTCGTCGACAAGCCGGACGCGACCCAAGCCTATTTCGTCCTGGGCGCCCCGGGCTTCGCCATGGGCGACAAGATCACGGCCGCGGCCTCGGCCATGAACACGCTCTTCGGCGGCCGGTTCACCTCCTGGCTCAACACCGAGCTGCGGATCAAGCGGGGGCTGACCTACGGCGTCCGGAGCTCGGCCGGCAATTGGGCCGTCGGCGGCCTGACCTCGATCAGCTCCTACACCAAGAACGACAAGATCGGCGAGATGCTCGACATCGTCTTCGGCCTGCTCAGGAAGGCCCGGTCCGAGGGCTTCGGGGCGGAGGAGACGGAAAGCGCCCGTAACTACATCCTCGGCCAGTTCCCGCCGAGCCTCCAGACGAACGGCAGCAAGGCCGGCGCCTATGTCCGCCTGGCCTTCTACAAGCGCGGCTTCGACGAGTACGACAGGTATCTCGACGAGATCGGCCGGCTCCAGCCGGCGGCCCTGAAGGCCGCGGCCGAGAGGCTCCTGCCGCAGGACGACTATGTCCTCGTCGTCGTCGGCAAGGCGGCCGAGATCCGGCCCCTCCTGGCCAAGTACGGGGCCTGGCGGGAGAAGACGATCAGCGATCCGGGTTTTTGACGATGAAACGAAGGCGCGCGCTTCCCTCGATCGTTCTGGCCGGGTTCCTGGCGGCGGGGCCCGCGGCCCTGGCTGGCCAGCAGCCCGTCCAGGAGCGGGAAAAGGTCGCCCTGCGCTTCGGCCCGGCCCAAGGGTCCCGCCTGACCTACAGTCTCTCGAGCGTCGTCAACGTGGACGGCAAGAATTTCCTGGGCAAGGACCTGGCCCTCAACGCCGACTCCCGGGGCGAGATCCGGTTCCTGGCCAAGCCGTCGACCCGGGACACCGTCCGGGCCGACCTGACGACGCCGGGCATCGAGGTCAATATCCGGCTCCCCGACCGCGTCCAGTCCCAGAAGCTCGGCACGGCCGAAGGGCAGGCCCTGGAGGTCGTCTTCAACCGCACCGGCCGGGTCGAGTCCATCCGCAATCCCGAGGTCATCGGGTCCGGCAGTCCCTTCAACATCTCCCTGCCGCAGATCCTGCGCGACTATTTGCCCACGTTCCCCGTCGATCCGGTCGGCCGGGGCGACAGCTGGAACGAGAGCCGGCGCCTGACGATCCCTTTCCAGGGGCTCGACCTTCAGGTCAACCTGGCCATCACCTATACGCTCGACGACATCCTGCCCGCCGACGACGGGCGGTTGGCCGTCATGTCCGCGGTCTACAAGGTCACGGTGTCCGGCTCCAAGGACCTGGGCGAGACGCAGGGCGTCTTCGAGGGCGAAGGGGCCGGAGCGGGCACCCTTCAGGTCCACGTCGACAAGGGCTGGTTCTCGGAGTACCGCATCGACTTCAAGACCGACGCCGCCTTCGTCATGAAGAAGGGGCAGGACCGGCTGGTCGAGTTCCCGTTCTCCTTCTCCGCCTTCGCCGAGGTGGTCCTGCTCTACGCCCAGGACCCAGACCCGGTCATCCGTTGATCCGCCCGACGCTCACCCACGTGTCGACGGACGTGAAGTAGAGACCGGTCTCCTTGACCTTCTCCCCGGTGATCCTTTCCCAGAAGCGCGTGTAGAGCTCCACCTGGGGCCGATAATGGGCGACCAGGGCCCCGAGCCCGCTTTCAGGCACGCGGTCGCTCTTGTAATCGGCGATGACCCAGCCGCCGCCTTCGAAGAACGCCAGGTCGATCGCGCCGGCGAGGAAGATCGGGGCTTTTTCGGCCACGGCCACGGGCCGAGCCCCGCCGCGGGCGACGAACGGGGCGGCGCCCGCGAGCCCGGCGTAGTCGCGGTCCTCGGGCCCGACCCGGATCGTGAAGGGGACCTCGAAGTGCTTCCTCGGGGCGGCCATGGCCCGGGACCAGAATCCCGACCGGAGGATGGCTTCGGCCAGGGACGTGAGGGCGCCTTCGTCCGCCCGGTCGAGGCCGACGGCGGCCAGGGCGTTGCCGGCCATCCGGCGGAGCTCGTCGCCGCTCACGGGCCGCGCGTCGGCTCCCGCCGGCTCCTGGGCCCGGGCCCGGCCGAGGGCGAGAAGGAGCGAGTGGACGGCCGTTCCCCATTCCCGGCCGCGCCCCTCGATCTCCCGGTCGGCCGAGGCCTCCCCCGAGCGGGCCAGGCTGGTCACGGTCTCGAGCCGATAGCGCGCCCGGGAGGCCCGGCCGGCCCGTTCGCGGATCGTCCGCCGCATCGCGGCGATGTCCCGCGCGGAGACGGCGGCCTTCACGGGCGGGGCGGGCGCCGTCCGGACCTCGGCCGGGAGAGTGAGCTCGGGCCCGGCGGCCAGGGCGTCGTCGAGGACGCGCCAGGCCTTCTTCGGCCCCTGGTCGACGGCATAGGAGCTGATGACGAGCATGTCCTTCGCCCGGGTCGCGGCGACGTACATCAGGCGGTGCTCTTCGGCCTCCAGGTACTCCGTCGCGCGGCCGGCCACGTCGGCCCAGCCGACCGGCTGGGAGACGAGCCGGGCCCTGAAGTCCCCCTCCTTCCTGCACTTGAACAGGAAATACCCTCGGGGAGTGGCGGCGCCGCTCCGGAAGATGTGCTTGTCGGGCTCGTGCTCTCTCATGCCGGCCGGATGGGCCAGGATGACGACAGGGGCCTCGAGCCCCTTGGCTTTGTGCAGGTTCATCAGCCGGACCGCGTCGCGCCGGCCGGGCCGGAGGCTCATCTCCTCGACGTCCCGAAGCCGGGCCGGGTCGGCGATGAAATCCGCGACCCCCGCGAACGAGGTCGTCCCTTCGGCCTCGAGACCGCGGACGATCTCGAGGAGCTTGAGGACGCCCCCGGCGCGGCTGCTGCCCATCTCCGACGAGACGAGATAGCCGAGGAGCCCCGAGGCTTCGAGCACCCGTTCGAGGACGACCGACGGCGGGACCGCCCGCGTCCAGCCCCACCATTCGCGGAGCGTGACGAGGGCCCGCCGGACCGGCTCGGCGGCCGGCCCCGCGGGAGGGTTGGGCCCGGCGAACTCCAGGGAGCCTCCGGCCGCCCGATGATCGACGAGGTCCTGATCGCTCACGCCGAAAAAGACGCCGCGCAGGGCCGCCACGGTGAGGACGGGGTTGGCCGGGTCCCTAAGGGCGAGGAGCAGGGTGACGATCGCGCCGATGTCCGGGCTCTCCGAGAAGGCGTCGCTGCCCGAGATCTCATAGGGGAGGCCCCGCTCCTCGAGCGACCGGGCATAGATGTCCATGTTCTTCTTGTAGCGGAACAGGACCAGGAAATCCCCGGTCCGGGCCGGCCGGGGCCGTTCCCGCCCGTCCCGGCCCTTCTCGGCGATGGACAGGCCGCCGGCGACGGCCCGGGCGATGAACTCGGCGACGGCCGCCGCGTCCGCCCGGGCCATCGGCTTTTCGTAGTTCCCGGGCACTTTCTGGATAATGCTCTTGAAGACCCCGTTCCCCGCGGCGGGCGAAACCGGGCGATGGGTCACGAGCGGGGCGAAGCCGGCCTGCGTTTCCGTGGCCGCGGCGGGAAAGACCCCCGGTCCGTTGGCGTTCGGCCCGAAGACCCCGTCGACGAATCGGCCGATGCCCTCGAGGGAGCGGAAATTGGCCACGAGCGGGAGGACCTCTCCTCCGCCGGCGACGATCAGGCGCTTGACCAGGTTGTAGGTGTCGATGTCGGCCCGGCGGAACCGGTAGATGGACTGCTTCGGATCGCCGACGAGAAAGAGGGCGCCCGGGACCGGGCGGAGCCGCGTCCAGTCCCGCTCGCGGACATCGGCGCCGGTGAGATAGAACAGGATCTCGGCCTGGACCGGGTCGGTGTCCTGGAACTCGTCGACGAGGATCCGCCGGACCTTCGCCTGGAAATAGGTCCGGACCTCGGGGTTTTCCCTGAGCAAGCGGGCCGCAAGGAGGAGCTGGTCGCCGAAGTTGAGCTTGGCCCGCTCCCTTCGACGCGAGTTGTAGAACGCGACCGCCGGAGCGAGAAAGCGGAGCGCCCGGGCGTGGCGGTGCTCCCGCCAAGCCGTGAGCGCGGGAGCGACGACGCGGGCCTGGAAGTCCGCGTAGGCGTCGCGGAAGCCGAGGGCCCGGTCCTTGCCGCCCCAGCACTTCTGGATGACGCCCGGCGTCCGCTCGAGAAGCTCCAGGGACTCCATGAGGAGGCGGGGGTCCTTGAACCCCAGCCGCTCTCTCCGGCCGAAGAGCCGGCGCATCAGGAACTGGAGATCGTCCCATCCGGAGGGCGGCTTCTCGGAGGGCATGACGGTCCCGGCCCAGTCGAGGAACCGCTCGAGCCCGGTCCGCGCGGTCTCGTAGTCGGGCGGATCTTCCCGCCCCGGCTCGGGCGCCTCGACTTCGGGATACATGGCCAGGACGTCGAAGGCGTCGCGCAGGTCGGCCGGGCCGAGGCCGACCTCGTCGAGCCCCCGGAGGAGGTCGTCCGACCTCACCCGGGCGTCGGCCAGGTGGTCCTGCCAGCAGGCCTCGCGGAAGACGGCGTCGTCGATCTCCTCGAGCTCCTCGAACTCGGGGTCGACGCCGCACTCGACCGGGCGCTCCCGGAGGAGCCGGGCGCAGAACGAATGGATCGTCCCGACGAAGCCCTGTTCGAGGTCGCGCAGGGCGGCCCGGAGGCGGTCCTTGGCTGCGGCGTCCCAGGCCCTCTCCCCTTCCCCGGGCCCCTCGCGGAGGCTCTGTTCGACGGCCACCTGGAAGCGCTCTCTCAGATGGGCCGCGGCCTTGCGGGTGAAGGTCACGGCGGCCATCGTCTGGATCGTGGCCCGGCCTTCGGCGAGGAGAGCGACCATCCGGTCGACCAGGCTCTTGGTCTTGCCCGAGCCGGCCCCGGCCTCGACGAGGAAGGTCCGGTCGAGGTCGCCCGAGATCCGGGACCGCGAGGCCTGGTCGGTCGGCGGGGCCTGCGTCGCCTTAGTCATAGGCTTTCAGCCTTTCCAGCGCTTCTTCGACATCCGGGCTCGCCGCGATCTTTTTCTTCGTCGCGGCCGCGCTCCCGCCGCAGACGGGCCCGAAGTCGCAGTACCGGCATTCGTCCTTGACCGTCGTCGGGAAGAAGCCCTTGGAGACGAGCGCCAGGATGTCGGCGAGGAGGGCCCGGAATTCGCCGCGATCGAAGTCCTTGACGATGACCTCGCCGCCCTCGCCCCGCCGGGTCGGGAAGAAATAGCCGCTCTCGGCGACCCGGGCCTCGCGGGCGAGGCCCTCGTCGACGAGGATCCTCTCCGCGGCCACGGCGTAGAGGGCGTGCTGGATCGTCCGGCCCCGGCCGAACGCCGCGAGGTCCTGGTAGGGCTTGGGGCTGCCCGTCTTGTAGTCGAGGACCCGGAACGTCGCGGGCCCGATCTCGTCGATCCGGTCGATGAAGCCTTTGAGGAGGAACGACCGGCCGCCCGCGATCTCGATGGGCAGCCGGGAGAAGCGCTTCTCGAAAACGAGCGGCTTGACGGTCGCAGGCCGGGCGCTTTCGACGGCGAGGAAGAGCGCCAGGGCGTGGTCGATGTCCCGGCGTTCCCGCTCGAAGATGCCCTCGGAGGGCGGCGGGACCCCTTCCGCCCAACGGGCGATCGTTTCCCCGGCGATCGCGCGCATGAGGCCCTCGTGGCGAATGGGGTCGGGCCGCTCGCCGGCCGCGGCCAGCCGGGTCATGAAGGCGCAGAGGATCTCGTGGATGAGGCTGCCCCGGTCCTTCGCGTCGAGCCAGCGGGAGAGATCGCGCTCGAGCTCCTCGGGCGGCTCGATCCCGAGGACGTGGCGGAGGAAATAGCCGAAGGGACACTTGACCAGCCGTTCGAGCCGGGACGCCGAGAGCTCGAGGTCGTGATTGACGAGGGGGTCGAAGCGGACGCGGTCGATCCGGACGATGCCTTCGTAGGCCCCGAGCCTGGCCCCGGCCCGGGCCTCCTCGGCTTTGATGCCGTCGGCCAGTTCGGGGAAATGGCGGCGGACGGCGGCCAGGCCGCCCTCGGGCCGGCAGTCGCCCGCGAGGCGCTCCAGCCACCACTCGGTCTCGTCGACGGCCCCGTCGGGCCCGGGGGGAAGAAAGCCGGCCGCGTCGGCCAGCGACGCTTCGAGGCTGGCGTAATCGAGCGTCCCGTCGCCGCGGAGGAGCCGGTGGACCTGGAGGACGAGCGAGGACGGGAACGTGGCCCGGTCTTCGAGGAGATCATAGGAGGGGTAGCTGACGATGACCCGGCCGCGGAGCGAGGCCAGGAGCGCGGCCATGGAATATACGCTCTCTTTGAGCGAATCGGCGTTCGTCGGAAGGCCCGGCGCGAGCCTCTCCCGCTCGGCGTCGAGCAGGATGGGGTCCTGCAGGCCGCGGCCGGGAAAGCCGGAGTCGTCGAGACCCAGGATGAAGGTCACGGCACGGCCCGAGGCCCCGCCGCCTGCGTAGCTCGAGACATGGAGGTGGCCCGGCCGGGGCGCCGAGGCCCCGACCGCGAGGGCGGCGACGGCCGTCCGGATCCGGTCGAAGGCCGCCTCGGACCCGATCGCCGGGGCGGGCCCGCAGAGGGCGCCGGGGCCGCCGGCCAGGTCCCGGAGGGCGGCGGTGACGAGGCGAAGGGCCTGGGCGTCACGCTCCTCGGGGTCCGGGCGCAGGACGGCCGACGACACGAGGACCTCGGCCAGCCCGAGGCAGAGGTCCTCGGACCGGACGGGAGCGCTCCGGGGAAGGTCGGGGATCGAAGCGAGAAGCCTCGCGACCGCGTCCCGGAGACGGGTGATATCGGCCGCGGCGCGCCGGGCCGTCTCCCGCTTTTCTAGGGATGCGTCCTCGACGTCCTCGCGGGCCGGGCCTTCGGCCTCCTCCTCCTTGGCCCTCCGCAGGGCCTCGAGACGGCTGAGATAACGTCCCCGGTCCCAACCGATCTGGGCCTGCTGAAGGAACCGGCTGACCGACTGGGGCGGCAGGTCCTCCCCGGGACCGAACGGGAGCCGCAGGTCCTGGGATTCCACGAGACGGCAGAAGGTCGAAACGAGAAAGTCTTTCTCGATCCATTCGAGCAGGCCGTCCAGCGCTCGCCCGGGGGAGGTCAGCGAAAGCGGCAGCCCGTCGGCGAAGGTCACCGGCAGGCCGGCGCGGAGAGCGAAGCGATGGAAGGCCGTCGCATAGGCCGGGCCCGGCGGCGCGACGATCTCGACCTCGTCGAAGGCCAGTCCTCCGGCGAGGACGCGGCGCAGGACCTCGCGGCACTCGTTCGTGCGCCCGATGGCCCGGAAGATCTCGACCGACCCGTCGCCGAACGGCCTGGGAGCTGCCGCGCTTTCGGGATCGAAAAGCCAGGCCAGGCGGCCCGCGTCGGTCGTCGCGGCCGGCGCCGGGGCTCGCCCCTCGACGTCCACGAAGTGGCGCGGCCGCTCGAGCCCGAAGACGGGGGCGCCGCCGCAGAAGATCGGCCGTCCGGCGGACGCCGCCTCGAGAAAGTTCCTTTCGACGCGGCCGAGCGCGGCATCGGCCGAAAGAAGGATGTGCGCCCCTCCCGCCCGCCGCTCGCGGCCGGCGACGTCCTTGGCCAGGACGTAGAGACCGGCGAGGTCGGTGGCCGCCGCGGCCCGGAGCCGTTCCTCGTAGAGCGCGGCGAGCGTCCGCAGATCGCGACCTTTCGCGGCGACGGCGAAAAGCGCCGGATCGATCCTCTCGCTGGTCAGGCCCTCGAGGCGCAGGCGGCCGATGGTGCGGAGCAGGGCTTGGGCGACACCCGGCGAAGGCGTGAGCTTCTCGAAATATTCGAGCCGCTGCGCTTCGAGGAGCTCGCGGAAGAGGACGTCGACGAAGACCAGGAGCTCGGGCCCCGCGACCAGCCGGAGCCCAAGGCGGGAAAGCTCGAGGGCGGCCGTCTCGTGGGCCAGCGAGGGCAGGGTGACGAAGCGCAGGTTGATCCAAGCGCCCGACTCGTGGGCCAGCGCCTCGCCGATCTCGCGCCCGACGACGAAGGACGGCGCGACATAGATCTTGTCGTCGAGCGGATGGTCGCGGCAGAAGTCCGCGAGGAAGCGGATGGCCGCGTTCATTTCTTCTCCGGCATGCGGTAAAGGAGGATCCGATGGTCGCGGCCGCCCTCGCCGGGCAGGACCTCGGACGAGACGAGGCGGGCGTCCCAGCCGGGGATCTTGTAATCGTGGGAGACGATCCGGGCGCCGGGGCGGAGGTCGCGCTCGAAGACCGGCGCGAGCGCCTCGAGGGACTCCGGGAGGAGATAGAGGGCCAGGACGGTGGCCTCGGTCAGGCGCGCTTTCGTGGCGTCCATCTCCAGGAAGCGGACACGCTCGGCGACGCCTTCCCGCTCGGCCGCGGCCCGGCCCTCGGCGACGAGGGCGGGGGCGATCTCGATGCCGACGCCGCGGGCGCCATGGAGCTTGGCCGCCGCGACGACCATCCGGCCGTCGCCGCAGCCGAGGTCGTAGACGACGTCGTCCGGGCCGACGGAGGCGGTCTCGAGCATGCGCGCGACGACCTCGGGCGGCGTCGGAACGAAGGGGGCCAGGTCGGCCTCATCCTCCCGGCCGTGCGAGCCGGGGTACACTTTAATGATATCGGTCTCATCATAACGGAAGGAATACGGCTTGCCGGGATGGACGAGGTACGTGGAGGCGCGCTTGCCGTTGTCGAACGTGATCTCGACCGGGAGGCCGGTCGCGATCCGGTCGACCGCCCCGACGGCGAGCGTCCGGGTGACCGGGCCTCTTACGCCGGGGCTGGGCAGGATCGTGTAGGTGATGGCCGCCTTGGTGACGTTGCGAAGGGTCGCTTCCTCGCGAAAGGGCGTCGCCGCCGAGGGCCGGAGCGCCAGGTCGACCCTCTTCCCGGCCTCCCGGTCCGTCCGCCCGCGGAAGAGCGCCAGGACGGCCAGGGCCGCGAAAGCGGCGACGATCGCGGCCTGGACGACGCGTCTCACGGGACCAAATTAGATCAGCGGGGATGCGAAGTCAACGCCGCTAGAAGAGGACGAGCAGCGCCGCGATCAGCACGACGAGGGTCAGCCAAAGGACCCTGATCAGCGTTCTCATTTCGGTCCCTCCGGTCTCTCGCGGAGGCGCCCGGCCTTCCGGGCCGCCTCCTTGAGGACGAATTCCATCTGGGCGTTGATGCTGCGCAGCTCGTCAGCCGCCCATTTCTCCAGGGCGTCGTAGAGCGCGGCATCCAGCCGCAGAAGGAACTTCTTCTTATCGCTCAAAGCTCACCGTCATGAATACAGGGTCCCCGTGTTGACGACCGGGTGCATCTCGGCCTCGGAGACGAGGGCGACGAGAAGGTTGTTGACCATGGCCGCCTTCTTCTCCTCGTCGAGCTTGACGACGCCCTGGGCCTCGAGGCTCCGGAGGGCCATCTCGACCATGCCAACGGCGCCGTCGACGATCTTCGCCCGGGCGGCGATGATGGCCTCGGCCTGCTGGCGTCGGAGCATGGCCTGGGCGATCTCCTGGGCGTAGGCCAGATGGGATAAGCGGGCCTCGACGACGCGAAGGCCCGCGACCTCGAGCCGGTTCTGGACCTGCGTCGTCAGCTTGGCGGAGATCTCATCGGGGTTGGCCCGGAGGGACTCGGTCTCCTTGTCGTGGGCGTCGTAAGGATAGTGGGTGGCCAGTTGGCGGATGGCCGTCTCGCTCTGGATGGCCACGAAGTTCTGGTAGCTCTCGACGTTGAACAGGGCCTTGGCCGAATCGACGACGTGCCAGGCGACGACCGCGGCGATCTCGATGGGGTTGCCCAGGGCGTCGTTGACCTTGAGGGTCTCGCTGTTGAAGTTGAAGATCCGCAGCGTCACCTTTTTCTTGACGACGAAAGGATTGGTCCAGAAGAAGCCGGCCGTCCGGGCTGAGCCGACGTACTTGCCGAGGAAGGTGAAGACCTTGGACTCGTTCGGGTGGATGAGGAAGAAGCCGCCGAAGGTCATGAAGACGAGGACCAGGCCGATGAGGGAGAGCGCCAGCCCCGGCGTCGCCGCCGCCCGTTCGATGTGGCTCGCGAGATAACGTCCGCAAAAGAAGAGGACGACGAGGTCGACGAGGACCATAACCCAACCGTTGACGCTGAAGACCTTTTTTTCCTGGATGTCTTTCATCTGTGCCTCCTGTGCAATAGCATTATAATATTATTATGATATCATTGTCAAGAGCTATTTTTGGCCAAAAAAAGGCCCCCCGGAAGAGCTTCCGGGGGGCCTGGAAAGACTTTAAAAAGAGTTGGTTAAGCGAAAAAATCAGCCGGGACGGCCCGCAGGCGGCTGATGTCCCTGACCCGGTCGGCGAGGTCGAAGCCCTTGGCGCAGACGGCCGTGCAGGAGGAGCAGGCGCCGCACGGATCCTCGGGGAGGTCGAGGGACCCCACGAGCTCGTGCGCGGCCCGGAGGTTCCTGTAGCCGTAGGCGTACATGTAGCTTCTCATCAGGTCGGGGATCGGCAGCCCCTGCGGACACCCGGCCAAGCACTGGCTGCAATGCTGGCAGTAGAGGCCGGCCACCTGCTCCCCGAGCCTCAGGTCGGCGAGCTCCCGGGGCGTGAGGGTGATGTCGGTCACGACCGACCAGTCTTCCTTGAGCTGGTCGAAGGTCGTGAAGCCGGGGACGGCCGTGGTGACGTTCGGGTCGTTGAGGGCCCACTTCAGGGCCGCCCTCATGTTGATGGGCTGGGTTTTCTGCCTGTCCCAGAAGGCCCCGGCCTGGGTTTTCATGGCCACGATGCCGAGACCCGCGCCGGCCGCTTCGGCCACGGCCTTGCGAAGATCCTCCCGGTATTCCTTCTGGAAGTTATAGGCCGTCAGGATGACGTCGTAGGCTTTGGCCGCGATCGTGGCCCGGATGACCGCCGGCTCGTTGCCGTGGGTCGTGATGCCGATGAACCGGGCCTTCCCGGCCTTTTTGACCTTCTGGAGGGCGGCGATGACGGCCGGGTCCTGGACCGTCTCCGCGGTCGTGTTGTTG
Source organism: uncultured Eubacteriales bacterium (assembly GCA_964408215.1). Taxonomy (GTDB): domain Bacteria; phylum Acidobacteriota; class Aminicenantia; order Aminicenantales; family Saccharicenantaceae; genus RBG-16-66-30. The sequence goes on along the minus strand of CAYOYQ010000040.1, from coordinate 167 downwards.
TGCAGGTAGAGGATCTCGACGAAGTCGAGGCCCAGGCGTCCGAGGGACTCGTCGAACCTGGCCAGGAAGGCCTTTTCGAACGCGTCACCGGAAAGGCCCTGGAGCGACCGTTCCCGGCCCGGGCCGGGGATCTTGGTGGCGATCATGAAAGAGTCGCGGGGCCGGCC
>CAYOYQ010000039.1:0-18038 GCA_964408215.1 uncultured Eubacteriales bacterium | reverse complement strand
GCTTCCGGGGCGGGGGAGGGGTCAGCCAGGCCTGCCCCTTGTAGTGGATCTCCTCGCCGTTGATCAGGGCCAGGAGGTTCCGGAAATCGCCCTTGCCGACCTTGAGCGACGGGAAGTAGATGACCGGGACGCGGCAGGCGTGATAGATCTCGCTCAGCAGGAAGGTGAAATCCGAGAAGCCGATGAAGAGCGGGCGTCGGTCGCGGATGACGCGGAGGTCCTTGGCGTCGATCTTGCGGAGGAGGTCCTCGGCGCCCGTGCCCCCGGCGACGGAGATGATCAGGTCGAGCTCGCGGATGGCCTCCTTGAGGACCGCCGCCCGGTCCTCGACCGGGGCGGTGACGTGGTCGATCTCGGCGTCGCTCGAGAAGAGGTGGGGGCTGAAAAAGACCTCCCGGACGCCCAGGGCCCCTTGGAGGAGGCGGGCGGTCCGGCGAAGAACGGCCTTCTCCTTGACGGAGAGGCAGCTCGACGGGGCGATGAAGCCGAGGCTCTGGTACGTCATCGGGCCACCTGGACCTGAAAAGGCTACAGCCTAGCAGAAAGGCGGGCGCCTATCAAACGCCCGCCGGAAGGGCTTAAAAAGATTTCAGCTTCTGGCCCGGGGCCGAGAGCTGGAGGGCCTTGAGGGCCTTCAGCTCGATCTGGCGGATCCTCTCCCGGGTCAGCTTGAAATGCTGGCCGACCTCTTCGAGCGTGTATTCCCGCCCGTCGCCGAGGCCGTAGCGCATCCGCAGCACCAGCGTCTCCCGCTCCGGCAGGGTCCGCAGGGCCGCCTCGATCTGCTCGCGGAGGTTGATGTGGATGACCGTGTCGGGCGGCGAGGGGAAGGCCTTGTCCTCGAGCAGGTCGCCGAGCGAGCCTTCGCCGTTGTCCCCGAGCGGCGTCTCGATCGAGACGGGCTCCTGGGACGAGTACAGCATCTCCAGCACCTTGCCGACCGGCAGGTTCATCCTGCGGGCCAGCTCCTCGGGGCTGGGGGTCTTGCCGTTCTCCTGGACCGTCGCCTGGGTGATCTTCTTGAGCCGGTGGATCGTCTCGGTCAGATGGACGGGGATGCGGATCGTCCGGCCCTGGTCGGCGATGGCCCGGGTGATCGACTGGCGGATCCACCAGGTCGCGTAGGTCGAGAACTTGTGGCCGCGGCGGTAGTCGAACTTCTCGGCCGCCCGCATCAGCCCGATGTTGCCTTCCTGGATGAGGTCGAGGAGCTGCAGCCCCCGCCCCTGGTACTTCTTGGCGATGGAGACGACCAGCCGGAGGTTGGCCGACACGAGATCGCTCTTGGCCCGCTCCCGGATCCGGCGGCCGGACTGGATGGCCTGGAGGATGGCGCGGCGCTGCTTGCGCACGTTCTTCGTGGCCCGGGGCAGGCTCTCCCGGAGCCGCGTCTGGACGGCCAGGACGATCCGGTCCTGGTGCTCCGGCTTGAGCTCGAGCTCGCGGGCCATCCGGATGATCTTGACGATGAGCCGGCCGCGGGCGAAGCGGTTGCGGACGAGCGGGCGGATCTTGAGGAGCCGCGCGCTCTGGCCGCGGACCTTGCGCAGGCGCTCCAGGACATCCCGGCGGCGGGCCTCGAGGCTGTCCTCGCAGAACTCGTCCTCGGCCATGTTGAAGTGCTTGACGAAGGCCTCGGGCGTCCGCTTGAGCATGGCCTCGAGGGCGTCGAGCTCCTCGAGCGTGTCGGGCGTGCGGGCCAGGGCCTTGGCGATGGCCTTTTCGCCGCGCTCCATCCTGCGCGCCAGCGCGATCTCCTGCTCCCGCGAAAGAAGCAGGATGCTGCCCATCTCGCGAAGATAGATCTTGACCAGGTCGGCGGTCTGTTCGATGTCCTCGGGCGAGTGGAGGCCCTTGCCGTTGCGGGGCTCGCCGAAACCGCGGCCGAGCGGGGCCCCGGCGAGACCGTCCTCCTCGTCCGAGAAGACGGTTTTGCCGGGCGTGCCCGGCAAGAGCTGAAGCAGCTCCTGGTCGCTCTTGAACTTGTATTCAGAAGCCATTGGGGTCTCCCTGTTCTCCTATCGTCTATAGCCCTTGGCCCGGGTCACCTAACCTAAACGGGGTCGAGGGCGAAAACGTTTCACCCTCAGAGGGGTGGGGCCTGCCGCTTCGAAAGCGCGGAGGATACAGGCTCTCTCCCCCGTTGTCAAGAAAAAAGTTTACATTTTTCTTGACCGGAACCGGCTCCCAGGCCGCTTTTTCCCTGGGGACAGCCCTGATACCCGTCTGATCCATCGTTTCCTCCCGGCCTCCCGGGATACATCAAGATTCGTGCCAGAATCGTCCTGCCAGGCGGGATCTGGGGACATCCCTCTGCTAGGGGGAGCTCTGTCTTAAAAAGGGGACACCGGCCCCTGATCTTAATAGCAGACGACGCCGTGTTTCTCGAAATACTTCTGATGATGCTCTTCCGCCCTGTAAAAGGCCGTCGCCTGGACGAGCTCGGTCGCCAGGGGCTTCTTGAACTTTTTCGAGGCCCCCAGCTCGTCCATGACCTTGCGGGCCTCCAGCCTCTGGGCCTCGCCGTGGTAGAAGATGGCCGACCTGTACTGGGTGCCCTTGTCCGGGCCCTGCCTGTCGACCTGGGTCGGGTCGTGGATCGAGAAGAAGTGCCGGACGAGGTCGGCATAACCGACCTTGGCCGGGTCGAACGTCACCTGGACGGCTTCCGCGTGGCCGGTCTTGTCCGTGCAGACGTCCTCGTAGGAAGGATCGACCGTCTTGCCGCCCGTGTACCCGACAACCGTGGAGACGACGCCCGGGAGCCGGCTCAGCCTGTATTCCACGCCCCAGAAACAGCCGGCCGCGAAGGTCGCCGTCTCGGTCGCCGCCGCGACCTTCCCGGCCGGGCCCGCGGCCTCGGTCTTCGCCTCGGGGGCGAAGCCCAGGGCCGCGGAATTGATGCAGTAATGGAGGTAGGTCGGCTCGGGCCCGTCGTCGAAGACATGTCCCAGATGGGCGCCGCAGGTCGCGCAGCGGACCTCGACGCGCTTGACCAGGAGCGAGTAGTCGTCGCGGTACTCGAGGTTCGATTCGTCGGCGGGCGCGGTGAAGCTGGGCCAGCCCGTGCCGTGGTCGTACTTCGTCCCGGAGAGAAAGAGCGGTGTCCCGCACCCGGCGCAGACGTACATGCCCGTCTCCCAGAAGTCGTTGTATTTCCCGGTGAACGGCCGCTCGGTCCCGCACTTGCGCATGACCTCGAACTGCTCGGGGGTGAGCGCCGCCTTCCATTCCTTGTCGGACCGTTTGATCTTTTTCGTCATGTCCTGATCTCCCGTCAACTGGGCCGACCGCGTAGGCGCCTCGCGCTCGAGGAGGGCGTTGAGGCCCCGCCAGCCGCCCAGGGCGAGCAGGGTCGCCAGGGCCAAGATGGCTATTTTAACTCGGGGACGCATTGTCTTGAACCTCTTTCTCTATTTCCTACTAAAATAGTATACATTAAGTTGCGGCCCGGGTAAAATATTTCCGATTTTGGACACTTTTGGATTGACAACGGAGAGAATCCGGACCTATAATGAAAACGCTGGCTGGAGAGGGATCCTCCTTAGCCCCGCTTCCTTTTCCTTTGAAACCTTGGCGCCTCACCAGCCAGCCTTCTCATTCTCATCGCGAGAGGCTGGTCCAGGGCGCCTTTTTCTCACAGACAAATAGGGCCGGCCGGTCCTCAACTTCCCGTTAGCGCTTTGGGAGCGCGACTCGCGCGTCCCGCGGCGACTACTTGCCGGGCTCTTTTTTCTCCGCTTTTTCCGCCGGTTTTTCGGCCGGTTTCAGGTCCTTGGCCCGCTCTTTGAGATGGTCCTTGAGCTTGAGGTAGGGCACGCCGTCGGTGTACCAGGACGGGGCGGGCCGGCCCATGAGGTAATGGTCGAAGAACTCCTTCATCCGCACGGTGTAATCTCGCTGATTGGCCGGCTTCTGCAGGCCGTGGTTCTCGCCGACGTACTGCAGCATGACGACCGGCTTCTTCAGCCGGCGCAGCGTGTTGTAGTACTCGATACCCTGGTTCCAATCGACGGCCCCGTCCTTGTCGTTGTGCAGGATGATGAGGGGCGTCTTGACCTGGGTGGCGTAATAGACCGGGGAGTTGCGCTGGTAGGCCTCGAGGTTGTCCCAGTAGCCGCCCTTGAACCGGCCCTGGCTCGACTCGAAGATGGGCTGGTTGGCCGAGCCCGAGTTGAAGTAGATCGAGCTGTACATGCTGATCATGTTCGTCAGCGGGGCGCCGGCGACGGCGGCCGCGAACTCGGCCTGGGTGACGAGGAAGGCCGTCTGGTAGCCGCCCCACGAATGGCCCTGGAGCCCGACCTTGGCCCGGTCGACGACGCCGGCCGCCACAGCCGCGTCGAGCGCCGGGAGCACGCACCAAACCGCGGACATGCCCGGGTCGTTGATCTTGTAGGTGATGTCGGGCATCAGGACCGCGTAGCCGTTGCTCGTGTAGACAGACTTGTTGAAGCCGTTGGCGGAGGGCTGAGCGTAGCGGTTGAGCTGCTGCGACATCTTCTCGTAGTAGTAGACGAGCGTCGGGTAGCGCTTGCCCTTCTCGTAGTTGGCCGGCAGGAAGAGCGCCGCCTGGAGGCTCTTGTCCAGGCCGCTCTTGGGGTCCATCTTGTAGTCGAGGAGGATCGACCCGCTCGACCAGAGGAAGTCCTTCTGCTGGGGGTTGGCCTCGGTCAACCGGCGGCCGTTGAGAAGCGACGCGTCGGCGGCGTAGTAATCGGGATAGTCCTTGTAGGTGTCACGGGTGTAGACGAAGGCGTCGGCTTTCTTGGCCTTGGCCAGGCCGCCGAATCCGGCGTCGTCCCAGACGAGCAGCGCCGGCGCGGTCTTGCCCTTGTCGAGCCGGGCCAGGCCGGCCTTCTTCGTCCACTCGCCGTAGACGCTGAAGTACTGGGGTGCCGCGAGGTCGACCGCCTTCTCTTCCGGGTCGATCCGGAGCCGGCGGTAGCGGAGCTTGTCCTTGGCCCCGTTCCCGGTCAGGTTGACGGCCTTGCCGGCGCCGCTGACGGGCACGCTCCAGATGTCCCAGCCGTCCGAGAGCAGGACGGCGAGGCCGTCCTTGGTCGAACCGACGGGGTAATCGGGCGGCTTGACGACGTTGGTGTCGCTGTCTTCGTTGACGAACGAGGCCGGGACGTCCTTGGTGATATTGACCGATCGTCCCGTGGCCATATCGTAGGTGAAGAAATGGCCGTCCTCGTAATAGAGGAAGTGCCCGCCGTCGTAGAGCGGCATGAACATGTAGCGGCACTTGGTCAGGGCCAGGGTCCGTTTCCCGGTCTTCATGTCGATGACGTAGACGTCGGAGAAGTTCCGGCCGTCGAGGTTCGAGTCGAGCTCGTAGGCCCGGATGTCCTCGCCGATCGCGTACCTTTCTTTGGGCGCGGGCGAGACGTCGCGGAGATCATCGTCGGCCAGGCGGATGAATCTCTTCTCGGCCACGCGGTATTCCGCGAGGTAGCTGAAGCTCTTGTCCCGCTGCTGCTGGACCTGCTGCTCCGACTGGAGCCGCTTGTCCTGGCCGTGCCAGATGACGAGGTCGGGGACATCCTCGTCCGCGTCGGCGCCCGGGCCCGCCGCCGGGGGCGCCCCCGGCCCCGCGGCCGGCGCGTCCTTCTTGTCCGCGTCCTTCTTCTGGACCTCGTGGATGCCGAAGAGGATGGCGTCGAAGCTCTCGGTCCACGCCGGGGCCCGGTCGGGGCTGACCGTCAGGCCCTCGGGGAAGGTCTTATCGGCGGCGGGGTCGTACACGACTTTTCGTGGCCCCTTCGGGTCGCGGAAGCCGGTGAAGCCGACGACGCTCCAGAGCTTGTCTTCATAGGCCTTGTCTTCCTTGCCTTTGAGGAAGGAGAGCGCTTCGCCCTTCTCCGTCCAGGCCAGGGACTTGTAAGCGGCCTTGTCGTTCTCGAGCGCGGTGACCGCGCCGGTGGCCATGTCGCGGAGCTCCAGGCCGTTAGCGGCCTGGCCCTGGGCGTCGATAAGAAAGGCCAGCTTGGCGCCGGCCTTGTCGAAGGCGAACTCGGCGACGTTGCCGATGTTGACCTCTTTTCCGGTCGCCAGCTCCCGGACGACCAGGTCCGAGCCCGTCCACTTGTCCTTTTCCTTGTCCTGGCTCTCCGGCGCGTAGCGGTGCAGGGCGACGAAGCCGGGGTTATCGCCGGAGAAGGCGACGGACCGGACCTTCTCGAACTCGGTCTTCTCGCCCTTGGCCAGGTCGACCAGGACGGCTGTCGTCGTCACCCGCTTCCTCTCTTTCCGCATAGCCTTGGCTTCCTTCGAGCCGGGATAGGCGAGAAAGGCGGCCCATTTCGAGTCGGCCGAGAAGCTGGTCCGGAGCGAGCCGCCGAACCGCGGCGCCTCGCCGATCGGGAAGCGGTGCTCCTTCGTCCCCTTGACCTCGCGGATGACGACCTCGCTCTCGCCCTCGAGAGGGGACAGGCGGTACATGAACCAGTTCCCGTCGGGGGAGAGCTCGGCGGCGCCGATGGACTTCCAGGCCAGGATGTCCAGGAGCGCGATGGCCCTTGGGCCGGCCGGCGCTGCCGGGGCGGCGGGTTTTTCGGCCGGCTTGTCCTGGGCCGCGAGGCCGAACGCGGAGGCGAGGATGAGGACGGCGGCGAGGCCGAGGACCTTCGTTCGGGTGGATGTCATTGCGGGTTCTCCTGTCGTTCTTTTTCAAGTTTTTGCTGATACATGAGGAAATCGGCGTGGGCTAAAAAATCGTCGAGCTGCTGGTATTTCTGCGGATCGACGGCGACCAGGCCCATGCTGACGGACAGCCGCAGCCGCGCGTAACCCTTGACGCGGAAGGCCGCGACGCCCTCCTCGATCCGGGCCATCAGGCTCTTTTCGCCCAGGCCCTTGGAGCGCATGGCCAGGACGGCGAACTCGTCGCCGCCGATGCGCCCGATGACGTCCGATTCCCGGAGGGTCGTCCGCAGGATCGCGGCCACGCCCTGCAAGAGGAGGTCGCCTACGGCGTGCCCGTAGGCGTCGTTGACCTCCTTGAGGTTGTCGATGTCGAGGAAGACGAGGTAGTTGTCCGCCTTGAGACGCTTGGCGATCTTCATCTGCTGCAGGCCGAACGAGTAGAAGCCCCGGCGGTTGAAGAGCCCGGTCAGGTGATCGGATAGGGACAGGCTCTCGAGCTTCTCGTTGGAGAGCCGGAGCTTCTGCAGCGTCAGCCGGAGCTTGCGTTCGGCGGCCTTTCTTTCCGTGACGTCGACGAGGATGCCGTCGTAATGCCAGGTCCCGTCGGGGTCCTGGACCCGGTGGCTGTAATCGCGGACCCAGAACTTCCGGCCGTCGGCCCGGCGGAGCTCGAACTCGTAGAAGACCGTCGCCTTGGCCGACATTTTGCGGAGATGGACGACCCGGTCCTGGCCCTTGACGTAGAAATCCTTGACGTTGTGGCGGAAGAGGTCCGCGAGCCTCTTGAAGCCGAGCATCCGGATGAGCTCGGCGTTGGCCTCGACGAAGGCGCCTTCGGGGGTCGTCCGGTAGACCCCGACCGGCAGCTGTTCGACGAGGACCTTGAAGCGGTCCTGGCTTTTAGTCTTCATGTGCGCCAAAATCTATCAAACACGCGTATAAAATGTCAAAAACGGCTCGCAAGCAGCCTCTCCCTCCTGGAAAAGTTTAAAGACGCCGGTCCGTGCGCCGGACTCGGCGCCAAAACAACTCACTCGCCGTCCGCTACGGCTCGCTCAAACACGTTTTGTCGGTTTACATGTAAACTCCCCTCGTCCGTCACGCGGCCCGGCTAAACTTTTCCAATGTCGGGTTCGGCTGTTTGCTTCGCCCTCCAATCAAGCGGATGTGACAAGAATATGGCAACGGTGACACAATAGGGCCGGGGAGAGCGATCCCCTAAACGCCCCAGAGGGCGGCGGCGTATTCTCGGATGGAACGAGGGACAAAGGCTCCCGTGAACGAGCGAGAGACGATCGACGGCTGCCTCGCGGGGGACCCTTTGTCCCAGCGGGCGATGGTCGAGGCCTATGGGAATCTCGTCCTGTCCGTGGCCCTCAACGTCATCGGCAACAGGCAGGACGCCGAGGACGTCTGCCAGGAAACCTTCCTCCAGGTCTTCCGGCGCCTCGACCGGTACGACCGGGCCCGGAGCTTCAAGACCTGGCTCCTGACCATCGCCTACAGGAGATCGCTCGACATGCTCAGAAAGAGGAGGCGGTTCAAGGAATTCTCGGCCAAGGCCCGATTCGAACCGGACGTCGTCGGGCGGGGCGGGAACCCCGGTCGCGCCGACCCCGAACCCGTGCCGTCCGTCCTTCTCAAGAAGCTCTCGCCGCGCGAACGCACGGCCCTCGCGCTCTGGGCCAACGAAGGCTACTCGGCCAAGGACATCGCGGAGGTCCTGACTTGCTCGGCCTCGACGGCCCGCGTCTATCTCTTCAACGCCCGCCGCAAGATCAAAGCCCTGCTGGAGAACACCCATGTTTTGCAGAATGGCTGACCTTCTTTATGCCGCCCTGCCCCTGCGGCCCATCCGGGACTGGCTCATCCGGAGCCACATGGAGGGCTGTCCGCGCTGCCAGGCCCGGCTCCTCAGCCGGGAAGAGGCGCGAGGGCTTCTCGTCGTTCCGGACCGGGTGGGCGACCCCCGGGCCCTCTGGCCGAGGATCGCCGCGCGACGGGAGCGGCCGGGGCGCGTTCCGGAAACGCCGCGGGTCGCCGCCGGAGCCGCGTGGCAGGTGGCGGCCGTCGCGGCCCTGGCCTTGGTCATCGCGGTCACCGGCTTTTGGGTCCTCCGGGAGATCGAAACGCCGACCGCGGCCGGGCCCGTTCGCTTCGAGATCGCTTATGTCAAGGTGGGCGGCGCGCCCGCCCAAACGTTCGTCTATCAGCCTCAGGGCTCGGACACGGTCTTCGTCTGGGCCCAAAGGACCCCCTAAGGAGGGTGATGATGAGAAAGCACCGTTGGCTCCTTTTCGCGGGAACGCTCCTCGCCGTCGGCGTGCTGGCCGGGCTCGCCGCGTCCGTTTCCGCCGGACAGGCTTCGGGATCGTCGGCCGCGGCGTTCGAGCTTAAGATGCGTATCCTCGAAGGCGCGCGGGAGGGCGCGCCGGCGCCGCCCAAGCCGGTGACATCGTCCTATCTGAAATTCAAGACCTTGGCCAACTACGAGCTCGAGGAGGACGTTCAGACCGAACAGCAGATCAAGAAGGTCTACAGCCTCAAGAATGTCAGCCTTCTGACAGAGGCCGAGCTCGTTTGGATGCAGAGCGGGACGGCCGACAAGGCCTTCCACATGTTCCGGCTGAACGGCCGGGAATACGCCGTCTTCGTCACCCCGGGCAAGGTCCCGGCCCGCAACCAGTTCCGGATCGAGGTCTACGAGCAGGGCGCAGACAAGAAGTCGAACCTGCTCGATACCGAGTTCTCTTTGCCGGACAAGACCGCGGCCGTCTTCGGTTTCGAGAATACGGAGCAGAAGCCGTACTTCATCACCCTAAGAGTCGCGCGCTGGACCGGCGTGCCGGCCGCGGCCGCCGCCAAACCCGCGGGCGGGACGGTTGGTGGCGTCGTCGGCGGGGTCGTCAAGGCCGGAAGCGACAAGGTCAAGCCGCCTAAGCTCATCAAGGAGGTCAAGCCGGTCTACCCCGAGGAGGCCTCGAAGGCCGGCGTCGCGGGCGTCGTCATCATGGAGGCGACGACCGACACCTACGGGCGGGTCGCGAGCATCAAGATCCTCCGGGGCATCCCTCTTCTCAACCAGGCGGCCCTGGACGCTCTCAGGCAGTGGGTCTATGAGCCCATGGTCATCGACGGCAAGCCCCAGCCGGTCGTCTTCACCGTGACCATGCAGTTCAAGCTCGATGACAAGAAGAAGCCTCAGGTCGAAGGCGGCGTCAGCGGCGGCGTCGCCGGAGGCGTCGAGGGCGGGGTCGAAGGGGGCGTCGAGGGTGGCGTCGTCGGCGGGGTCGTCGGAGGCGTGGCGGGCGGGATCGAAGGCGATGCCGTCCGGGCCGTCGGCAAGGTCCAGCCGCCCAAGCTCATCAAACAGGTCAAGCCGACCTACCCGAAGGAAGCCGCCAAGGCCAGGGTCGAAGGCGCGGTCATCCTCGAGGCCAAGACCGACGAGCAGGGCAACGTCATCGAGACGCGCGTCCTGCGCTCGATCCCGCTGCTCGACCAGGCCGCGACCGACGCCGTCAAGCAGTGGAAATACGAACCCATGGTCATCGACGGCAAACCCCACAAGGTCGTCTTCACGGTGACGGTCAGGTTCACGCTCGACGAGGGCAAGGCCGAACGCGCCGTCGACAAGTTCGCCGAGGGGGCCATCAAAGCCACCGGCGACATCAAGCCTCCCAAGCTCATCAAGGAGGTCCTGCCCGTCTATCCCGAGATCGCCCGCGTCGCCGGCGTCGAGGGAGTGGTCATCCTCAGCGTCAAGACGGACGAGTACGGCCGGGTCGCGGACACTAAAGTCCTGCGCTCGATCCCGCTCCTCGACCAGGCCGCGATCGACGCCGTCCGCCAGTGGGTCTACGAGCCGTTCGTCCACGAGGGCAAGGCCCAGCCCATCGTGTTCACGGCGACCGTCCGCTTCCAGCTCAAAGAGAACTGGATAAAGCCGGGGGATACCCTCGTGATCGACGTGAGCGGGGTGCCCGATCTTCAAGGTCGTTATCTGGTTTCGCCTCAGGGACGGATAGATTTCCCCCTCCTCGGGGAGATCACCGTCGACATCATGAACGCCGCGGACTTCAAGATGCTGTTGGCGAAACTCCTCGAGTCGAAATATCTCAAGGCTGCGAATGTGAGCGTGGACCTCAAGCGGGACGGGCAGAAGGCCCCTTAAAAGCCGTTCTTTTGCTTATTTGAGGCCGGCGATCCAGGCTTCGATGGCCTGGATCTCCTCGGCGGCCAGGGCCTTGCCGGGCGGCATGGGCTTGCCGGCGATGTCCTTCTCGCGGCGGACCTTCTTCAAGAGGTAACTCGTTTCCGGTGCCGTCGTGTCGACGAGCTTCAGGGAAGGGACTTCCGCGCTCGGCGCATCGATCAGGGCCGCCGCCTTCGCGGGGATGAGGCTCAGGCCCTTGGGAGGGTTAGGGCCGGTATGGCATCGAACGCAGTGTCTCTTGAAGACGCTCAGGACGTTCTCCGGGACCGCCGGCCCTTTCAGAGATTGGGGCAGAAATGAAGCCGCGCCCGCCCCTGCCAACCCCAACACGGCCACGAGAACGAGGGTCTTCTTTTTCATGAGATCCCTTCCCTAGTCGTTTCGCAGATAGTTGTATTCCGATCCGAACAGGCTGTGCGGGATGAGGAAGATGAGGAGCGTCACGAGCGCCGCGGCGATGACGAACGGCCGCGCCGGCTTCCCTTTCCGGCCGGCGATGAGGGCGGCGATCCAGAAGAGGAAGGCGATGAGCGTCTTGTTGTCGGTCAGGTCCGTCCCGAGCGGAAAGCCCGCCCAGGCGACGCCGAAGGCGAACTTCTGCATAAGAGGTCCAAGGATAAAACCCCCGAGGAAGAGCAGCCCGACCGCCCAGAGGACGAGCCGCCGGGGGCTCCGCTTCTTGTCGAGCGCGGCCAGGCCGGCCGCCGTCGAGAATAGCATCCCGGCGAACATGACCAGAACGTGCGGGATGAGGACCCAGGCCGGCACGGGGTCCTTGAAGCGGAGGATGACCGGCTCGACGCCGGTGATCACGGTCTCGTCCGCGCCGTTCGCGAGAACGACCTTGTAAGCCAGCTTGCCGGCCGCCGGCTGCCGGGGCAGCCGGGCCGCCAGGCGGTCCCCCTCCCGGGTCATCGGGGCGCGGGCCCAGGCGTCCTCGGTGGGGGTGCGCTTCCACTCGAGCCAGCCCTCGAGCGGCACCGGCGCGGCGACCGCCACCTTGGCGTCCGCGGATGTTTCTGCGCTCCGGGGGAGCTCGAACCGGACCTCCGAGCCAGCCACGACCGCCTGCCCCTTCAGGGGATAGGTCGGCCCCGTTTTCCGCTGGTAGACGGCCGAGAACAGGGTGATGAGGACCGCCAGGGTCCAGAGAAGGCCTTTCCGCATGACCCGCCCTACTCCTTGACCTCGATCGAGCCGAAAACGGCCGATCCTTGGATGGTCAGGGTCTCGGTTGGCGCGGCCCCGGACGGCTTCTTGTGGCTCTCGATCGAGCCAAGCACGGGCGTCCCTTCGAGCACGATCTGCCATTCGCGCGGGACCATGACCTCGATGCCCCCGAAGACGGCCGACAGGACGAGCGTGGCCTGGCCCCCGGCGAGCTTGGCCCCGCGGAGGTCGATCTCGGCCGAGCCGAAGACGACGTCGGCCTTGCCGCCCCTGAAGTTCCGGGACTCGATCTTGCGCGACGTCCCGGAGAAGACCTGGCTGATGTTCAGGTCGTCGGCGGTCGTCTCAGACGGTCTTTTTTTGTCCGGATGCCAGGCCGGCCTGAGGAGGATCCAGAGACCGGCGACGATAATGGCCACCGGCCAAATGTAGCGCCAGACCGCGTGAAGGATGTCCCACTTGACGAGGAGGAAGAACGTCCCGAAGAGGATGAAGAACACGCCTCCTCCCACGTTCTTGAAGTTGTTGCTCACGAGCATGGACAGGCCGAGCAGGATGAAGATGACCGGCCAGAAGCGGGAGACGACCTCGCCGAAATCCCACCAGTCCATCTGGGCGAACAGGAAAAGGCCGCCGATGACGATGAGCAGCAGCCCCCAGAAGATACGGCCTTGGGTCTTGTGATCGCTCATTGTTCCCTCCGCGGGTTTTAGGATACCACAGGCGCCCGGCCCTGTAAAAAGCGCCGGCTCAGAGCCGGCGGACGTTCATGCCGCCGCTCACCTCGATCACGGCCCCGGTCGAGAAGGCGAAGTCGCCCCGGGCCAGGGCGGCCACGGCCCGCCCGACGTCCTCGGGCCGGCCCCAGCGCCCCTGGGGGACGAGCCCGCCGGCGATCAGCCGGTCGTATTTTTCCTTGACCCCGGCGGTCATAGCGGTGGCGATGATGCCGGGGCGGACCTCGTAGACGCCGATGCCTTTGGCGGCCAGGGCGTCGGCGAACAGGGTCGCGGTCATGCTCAGGGCGGCCTTGGAGATGCAGTACTCGGCCCGCGAGGTCGAGGAGACGACGGCCGAAATGGAGGTGATGAAGACGATGGCCGGGGCGCGGCCGTTCTTGAGAGCCTTCTGGGCGAGCATCCGTTTCGCCGCGTTCTGGCTCAGGAAGAACGGCCCGCGGGCGTTCGTCGAGAGGAGCCGGTCATAGCTCGCCGGCTCCGTCTCCAGGACGTCGAGGCGCTTGGCCACGGAGATGCCGGCGTTGTTGACCAGGACGTCGATCCGCCCGCACACGCCGATCGCCGCGTCGAGCATCCGGTCGTGGTCCTCGATCCTCGCGATGTCCCCGGCGACGGGCAGGAACCGCCCGCCGATCTCGGCGACCCGGTCCTTGACCTCGAAGAGCCCTTTCTTTCGGTCGCCGGGCTCGAAGACGATGTCGATCCCGACGACGTCGAACCCTTCGCGGGCCAGGGCCAGGACGATGCCCCGGCCGATGCCTTGGCCCGCGCCGGTGACGACGGCGGCGGGCGCGGACGGACGCCTGTTCTTGGGCACGCTCATTCCTCCTCGGCGACGATCCGGTCGTTCCGGAAGTCGTCCCAGACGGTCTCGAACCAGCCGTCGGCGCTGGGCACAGGGCGGACCGGGACCCATTTCTTATGCACGCGGCCGCGGGGATCGAGCCGGACCTCCAGGATGGCCTTCTCCGTGGGATCGTCCGGCCCGGCCAGGACAAAGGCCCAGCGCTCCCCGAGGCCGGGGTGGGGCGGCGTTCCGGCCGTGTCGGGGACAAGATAAGAGCCCCGGCTCCGGCCGCCCCTCGCGAGGTACTCATCGATGGCCTCGAGATAGACGGCGTGGGTCAGGATGAGGTCGAGGGCCTTGAAGGCCCGCGGCAGGTCCCGGGCCGAGGCGGCCCGAAGCTCCCGGCCCGCCCGGAGAAGGAGCTCGCGGCCGCGAACGGTCTCGGCGCGGACATCCGCGGGGCTCCGGACGATCGCGCCGCAAGCCGACATCCGCCGCCGGACCTCGGCGACGCAGGCCGCCGGCGAGAGGGAGCCTTCCTTTTTTCGGGCGAGCATCGCCTCGGCCAAGTCGCGCTTGGCCCCAACGAGCTTGTCCGCGGCCCGGACGAAGGCGGCCTCGGCAAGCGGCCGGCCGGCCCGGCGGCGGGCGATGAAAAGCGCCGCCCGGGCGCTGCCGACCTGGCCGGCGTTGAGGGCCGAGCCCCCCGGCCGAGTGACGCCATGGGTGCCGCAGGCCTCGCCGACGGGGAAGAGGCCGCGGACGTTCGACTGCCACCAGATCGAGGCCCGGAAGCCGCCGTTGTTGTGCTGGGCGCAGACGGCGATCTCGAGCGGCTCGCGTTCGAGGTCGATGCCGTGGGCCTTGTAGAGGGCCACGGCCGGGGGATTCATTTTGCGCAAGCGGGCGATCGGCGTCGCCATCAGGGCCCCGGACCGCTCGAGATAGCGAAAGGCCTCCGGGGCGAGCAGCGGCGGCGCGAAAGGCCCGAGCCGCGAGTCGCCGCGGGGATCGGTCCGGTAGTCGAGGAAGACCCGCCGGCCTTTGACGACCGTTTCCTCGTGGACGAGGATGTCGATGAGGGACGAGCCGCCCTCGGCCGCTTTGCGCGGGTCGAACGGCCACTGGTAGCCCTTCAGGAAGACGGCCGTGGCCAGGCGGCCCATGTCGGGGAAATAGTCGTTGAGGAACTCGCGCGCGTCGCCGCCCGCGGCGTCGGTCGAGATGTAGCGGGGCACGACCTGCTGGTAGGTGCCGGAGACGTTCCAGCGGAACTTGGTCGAGGCCAGCCCGAACTGGGACTCGGTCAGGTTGTGGGCCGCGGCCCCCGCTTCGAAAAGGAGGCCGTGCGATCCGGTCTGGCTCTCCGGGTAGACGGAGTGCTCGTACATCCCGCCGGGTCCGCCCGAGGCCGCGACGACGTTCACCGCGTTGAACAGGACGAAGCCGCGGTCCGCCGCGCCGAGCTTCGAGCGGTCGAGGGCGACGGCGCCGATCGTTTCGCGCCGTTCGCCGCGCCCTTGGACGAGCAGGGCGAGGACGTCGTGCCCGTCGAAGACGCGGATCGCGCGGCGGCGGCACTCGGCGCGAAGGCGCTCGAACATCAGCCGCGAGGTCAGCGGCCCGGCCGAGGTCGCCCGCTGGCGCGGGTCGTGGTCGGTCTTATAGCCGACAAAGGCGCCGAAGCGGTCGTAGGGGAATGGGACACCCAGGGCGACGAGGTGGAAGAAGGCCTCGAGCGAGCCCTGGGCCTCGGCCAGGGCGATGTCGCCGTGCATCGAGCCGCCGGCGGCGAGGTCCCGGGCCATGTCGGCGGCGGAATCGGCCCGGTCGCCGGAGAGGGACAGCTTGTAATAGGTCTGCTTGTCCGACCCGGCGTTGGCCGAGGTCCCGGCCCCGAGCCGCTCGGTGACGACCGCGACGTCGGTCTGGCCGTATTCGTGCAGGCGGACGGCGGCGTTGAGGCCGGCCGCCCCGCTGCCGATGATGATCGTGTTGAGCGAGTGGACCGGGTAGGCCCGCCCGCCGATCCGGACCCGGGTCGTCCTCATGCCGTCCGGGCCCCTTTCCGGGCGGCCCCGGCGCTCCTTTTATAGAGCGGGTCCCGGACGACGCAGCCCACCCGTTCCTGGCGTCGGAGGAGGTCCGAGCAGAGCGAGCAGGTGGTGCAGACCCGGCCCGGGTCGAGCCCGCCGTCCCGGATGAGGTCCGCGGCGAAGTCCGGGTCAGCCAGGGCGCCGCGGCCGAAGCCGATGACGGCCGTGCGCCCGGCGGCGACCATGGCCGCGCCCACGCCCGGCGCGTAGGCGCGGAGCCAGGAATAGCCGGCCCCGACGATGTCGACGCGCGGGGCGGCCTGTTGGATCTCCGTGGCGACGCGGAGGTGGCGGGCAACGCCTTCGAGCGGGTGCTCGTCCGGCACCGGGCCGTCGGGGACCGGCTTGTCGAACGGCCGCCCGAAATGGGGCTTCCAGGCGGGGATGCCCAGCGACAGGGCCAGGAAGCGGACGCCGGCCCGGGCCAGCAGCCCGACGAGCGCCTTGGGCTCGTCGAGGCGGATCGCGTCCGGCTCGTCCGGGTCCATGCCGAAGCCGAACGGGAAGGGCACGAGGTCGGTCGCGGAGAGACGGCTGGTCACGAGACGGCCCGGCGTCTCCTCGCGGATGCGCCTGACCGTGTCGAGGAGGAGGCGGGCCCGGTTCTCGAACGTCCCGCCGTAGCGGCTGTCCTCGCGGTCGTGGGCGGCCAGGGTCTCGGAGACGAGGTAGCCGTGACAGGCCTTGACGTCGACGCCGTCGAAACCGGCCACGGACGCGAGATCGGCCGCCTCGACGAGATCGTCCCGGACGGCCTCGAGCTCGTCGTCGGGGACGAGAGGGTAATCGGGGGGCAGGCCGTGGATCCGGTCGAGGTGGGGATTGTGCTGGACGATCCGCGGCCGGGGCTTTCCCTCCGGCTTGGCGAAGCGCCCCGAATGGGTCAGCTGGAGGATGAGGAGGGGCCGGTGGGTCGAGCCCCATTCTTTCTTGGCCGCGGCCTGCGTCTCGTCGACGAGCTTGGCGAACGTGCCGACGTTCTCCTCCGTGAGCAGGAGCTGGCGGGGATTGGAGCGGCCGTCGGGGCGGACCGCCGCGGCCTCGACCCAGATGAGCCCGGCGCCGCCGGCGGCGTACCGGCGATAGCGCCGGAGCGTCCGGTCGGACGGGCCGCCGGCCGGGTCGGCGTCGGCCCCCTCCATCGGCAGGACGGCCAGCCGGTTGGGGATCTTGCGGCCGGCCAGCGCGGCCTCTTCAACGAGAATGGAGGCATCCTCTTTGTAAGGAAGATCGAGGCCGAGCCGCCGGGCCTCGGCGCAAAGTCCCTCGGCGGAGCGGAAGCGGAACCTGGCATGAGGGGCCATCTCGGCCTAGCCTCTCCGCCCGGCGACGCTGCGCCGGAGGGCCTGGATGTCGCGCTTGACCCGTTCGCCGCAGACGGCGGCCCAACGGTCCCTGGGCAGGACGGAGAGCTTGCCCGCGTCATGGAGGGCCCGAGTCCTTTCCGCGAGCTTGAGCAGCCGGACGAGCTCCGCGACCGAAAGGTCGGGGAAGCGGGCCAGGAACTCCGGGTCGTGGACCGGGATCGGGAAGTCGCCGCCGTGGTCCTCGACGGTCAGGGTGAGGTGCGGATGGACCGCGCCCAGGATCTCGATGATCGCCGGGAGATCGATGACGCCCTTCCCCGCCTCGGCCGTGAAGGATACGAAGCCGTCCTCCGCGAGGAGCAGGCCGCCGTCCTTGATATGGGTCGTCACGACCCAGGGGAGGAGGCGCTTGGTCGCCTGGACGGGGTCCTCGAGCATGGTCAGGAGGTTCATCGTGTCGAGGCAGATGCCCAGGTATTCCCCCGGGACCGCGGCGCACATGTCGAAGAGGCGGAGGAGCTCGAACGAGGTGAACTCGAAGTGGGTCTCGATGGCCAGGACGACGCCGAAGTCGCGGAGCACCGGCTTTTGCGCGCGGAGGGCCGGGGCCATGGCCCGGAGGAGCTCGTCGGTCGACGGGCCCTCCTTCTTCCAGCGCATCAGGCCGCCCGAGCAGGACCGGACGGTGGGCGAGCCCACTTGGAGGGCCTGGTCGGCCGCCCGGCGGTTCGCGGTGAGGATGTCCTTGGGCTTGCCGGTCGCGAGGTCGAGCGGGATGTGCTCGCCGCCGCCCCACTCGATGTAGAGCCGGTTCTCTTCAGCGTAGCTCCGGAGCTCCTGGAGGAAGGTCTTGTCGGCGGTCGTGCCGGGCGGCAGGTTGACCTCCGAGAACTGGACGCCCTCGGCCTCGTTCAGCACGGCCCATTCGAGCAGCTCGAACGGGGTGAGGTTGAGCGGCTTGAGGCTGTAGCTGTCAACTCCGACCCTGAGCTTTCTCATGGTCCCGCCCGGCCCTATATTATCACAGATGGGGTCAAACCTACCTTTTGCTGCAAAAGGTAGGTTTGACCC
>CAYOYQ010000038.1:0-18067 GCA_964408215.1 uncultured Eubacteriales bacterium | reverse complement strand
CGACGAGGTGGCCGTGGAGGATGTCCATGGCGTCGATGATCATGGCGCTGTCGGTCGCGTTCTTGCCGATGGTGTAGCGGAACTGCTGGATCGGCTGGATGGCGTTGTCGTTGAGGGCGCTCTTCCAGCCCTGCATGTTGACCGTCGTCCAGTCGCCGTAGATGCGCCGGATGGTCACCAGGCCGTACTTCCCGGCCTCGGCCAGGATCTGCCCGATGAGCGAGGGCTGGGCGTTGTCGCCGTCGATGAGCAGCGCGATCTTCCGGGTTTTTTCCTCTATGAACGGCTCAGCCATGCGTGTTGTCCTTTCTCGGAACGCTCGATTCCCCGCTTATATTAGCCTAATTGGGGGGGCCATTCAAACAGCGCTCGGGGAATCCGCTTCTCTAGGGCTGAGGGGCGCCGTTATCGAGAAGAGCGGCAGGCGGTGACGCAACGGCGTGGGGGCCCCCCGCCCGCGCGGAGCCGCGGTGCTTTGGTCGGCTTCAGCGTGGCGAGCACGGACGGGGGAAACGCCGAGGGAGGAACCGTCCTGACGCGACCTCAACAATAGGGACCTTAAGCTTCTTCGAGGACCTTCCAGCCGAGCGCATCGGCCAGCTCATACACGGGCCTCTTGAGGTCGCCGTAGACCGTCACCCGGTGCCAGCCCCACTGGTCCCATTCGCCGAAGAGCCTTTCGATGTCGCCGACCGGCTCGGCCGCGAGCTTCGTCCGGCAGGCCCGGTCGTCCGGCGAGTTGCCGACGGCCTTGCCTTGATGGAAGAGGATGAGCTTCCTCTCGGGCGAGACCTCCAGGGTCGTCGTCATGTAGCCCGCGGGCAGGAGGGACCGGACCGAGGCGCCCTGACGGTCTTCCGAATGGGTCAGGATCTCGAACGGGTTCGTCGGGCCGGCCGGCCCGAAGGCCTTGTTCGACGCGACGCAGTGGGCATAGATGATCCGGCGGTCCGCCGTGTCGATGACGGGGTCGGAGATATAGCCCGGGCGGCCGCCGGTCAGGGCGGTCACGGTCACCATGGTCGCCGCGGAGCGGACATCGCATTCGCAGGCGCCGATGAGCCCTTCGTTGTTCAGCTCATGGAATCCCAGGCAAGGATAGGCATGGATGTGTCCGCCGTAGAACCCGCCCAGGCAGTTGATGGTGATGGCGTTGGCCCCGTACTTCTTCAGGACCGCCTTCTGGCCGAGGTACATGGCCGCCGACGTGACCAGCGTGTCCCGGTCGACGCCCTCGACCTTGGCCGCGGTCTTCTGCCAGCGGTCGGCGAGGTCCGCCGACTCGTCCTTGTCGGCCGCGGCCCAGGCCTCGTTGACGACGGCGAAAGGCACGTCCACGACCTCGATGCCCATTTGGTCCTTGACGGCCGGGGCGATGCCGGGCCAGCCGCCCCCGACGGCCAGGATCTTCGATTCCTTCATTTTCTTCAGGCAATCCCCGGCCGGGAGGCAGACGAGATCGTCCGCCGCGACGGCGAGATCGCCCGGGGCGGGGGTCGCGGCGCGCCTGGCCGCGGCGACCAGGGCGCCGAACTCGCCGGGCGCCCCGCTCTTCTTCACCGTGTCGAAGGCCCGGCACGCCGCGACGAGGTCCTCGCTCCGCGACGAGCCGATGAAGCCGAGGTTCAGCGTCTTCTGGCGCAGGAAATCGGCCGTGTAGACGAGGAAGCCGCCGCTCCCGCCGTACTGGAAATCGACGTAAAGCGTCGGTTTGCCGGACGCGGCGATCGTCTGGACGACGCGGTTCCAGCAGTTGAGCTGGCAGACGATGTAGCCGTCCATGGGGGCGGCGGCGTCGCCGTCCAGGATCTTCTGGGCTTCCTCCGGGCCCTTGGCCATGGAGGCCTGAAGCTCCCAGCGCGGGAACCCCTGGGCGAGCGTCCCGGTGATGCGGTCCATGACCGGCTGGAAATCGAAGCCCACGTTGGGCCAGTCCGGGCCGGGCTGGACGACGGCGTGAAGGGCGTAGATGATCCGGATCCGGGTCTTCGGGCCTCCCGCGCAGGCCTCAAAGAGGCTCGTCGAGGCCAGCGTTCCCAAGGCCCCGGCCGAAGCGGCGGCCAGGAAGCGGCGGCGGCTCAGTGGACACCCGGCGCAGCCGGCCGGACGCTCGCTCGTCTTCTTCATGGGGTCCTCCTCCACGGTCTTTTCGCGGCGCCCCGATGCTAATGCAGGGCCTTCGCGGATGTCAAGGAACCGGGCATTGACCCACGCAGGGAAATGCGGATATATTAGGCCCGCCTTGAAGAAGATCTCCCGGCGGGCCTTCCTGGGCGGCGCGGCCGCGGCGGCGACGGGGACCGTCCTCGCGGCGCCCTCCTGCCGCCGCGATGACGCCGCCTCCGCTCCCGTCCCGGAACCCCGCTTCACTTTGGGTCTCGCGTCCTACACCTTCCGCGAGTTCGATCTCGGAGCCACCCTGGCCATGGCCCGCCGCCTCGGCTTCGAGCGGATCTCGCTCAAGGACATGCACCTCGCCCTCGACAGCGGCGAGGAGGCGATCCGGGCCGCGGCGGTCCAGGTCCGGGCGGCCGGCCTCGACCTTTACGGTTGCGGCGTCGTCTATATGAAAAGCGCCGCCGAGGTCGACCGGGCCTTCGCCTACGCCCGGACCGGCGGCATGCGCGTCATCATCGGCGTCCCCGACCACGACCTCCTCGACCGCGCCGCCGGGCGGGCCAAGGAGACGGGCATCCGCCTGGCCATCCACAATCACGGCCCCGGCGATCTCCTCTACCCGACCGCAGACTCGATCCTTCAGCGGATCTCCGGGTTCGGCCCCGGCGTCGGCGTCTGTCTCGACGTCGGCCACTCGCTCCGCGCCGGGGTCGATCCGTCCGAGGCGGCGGTCGCGTGCGGCCCGCGGCTTCTCGACGTCCATCTCAAAGACGTCACCGCGGCGACCAAGGACGGCGGCACGGTCGAAGCCGGCCGCGGCGTCGTCGATCTCCCCCGCTTCCTCCGGACGCTCGCCCGCCTCGATTACCGGGGCACCGCGGCCTTCGAGTACGAGAAGGACGGCAAGGACCCCCTGCCCGGGCTGGCCGAATCGCTCGGCTACGTCCGGGGCATCCTCGCCGCCTGGAAAGGCTGATGGCCGGGCCGCGCCTGAAGAGCCTCGACGCGTTCCGCGGCTTCGACATCTTGACCATGGTCTTCGTCAATTACATCGCCGGCATGGCGGCCATCCCCTTCTTCCTCCGGCACGCGGCGGCCGACCAGGATGTCTTCACCCTGACCGATGTCGTCTTTCCCGGCTTCCTGTTCATCATGGGCGTCAGCATCCCCCTGGCCTTGACCCGAAGGAAGGCCGACGGCGTCGGGACTTGGGCCCTTCTCGGCCATGTCCTCGTCCGGACGCTGGCCCTGCTCTTCCTGGGCGTGCTCCTCGTCAACGAGGACCGCTTCTCCGCGGCGGCGACGGGGATCGGCAAGGACCTCTGGTATTTCCTGGCGACGGCGGCCGTGTTCGTCGTCTGGGCCTCTGTCCCCAAGGCCGCGGCCGCTCGAAAGAAGCGCGCGGGCCTGGCGATCAAGCTGGCCGCGGCCGTCCTGCTCGTCGTCCTGGTCGTCGTCTTCCGCGGCCAGGGCGAGGACGGGGCCGTGACCTGGCTCCGGACCTCGTGGTGGGGCATCCTGGGCATGATCGGCTGGTGCTATCTCGCGGGCAGCCTCCTTTTCCTGGCCTCCCGCGGCGACCGGACGTTCCTCACGGCCGCCCTCGGCCTGGCGACCGCCCTCTACATCGGAAGCCGGCACGGGGCGCTCGATCTCCTCGGCCCGGTCAACGCCTTCGTCGACGTCGGCAGCCTCTTCGGGTCGCACACGGCCGTCGTCATCGCCGGGATGCTGGCCGGCACGCTCTTCCTCCCGGGAGCGGAAGCCGCGTCCTCCCGCGGGCGCGTCCGCTTCCTGGCCGTCCTCGGCGCCGGCCTCCTCGCCGCCGGGTTCGTTCTCCGGCCGCTCCACGGCTTCAGCAAGATCCACGGCACGGAGTCCTATGGCCTGGCCACGGCCGGGATCTCGGCGCTCGTCCTCCTCCTTTTCTACGTCGGGCTGGACGTCCTCAAGGGCGGGAAGGCCGCGGCCTTCCTGATCCCGGCCGGCCGGAACCCCCTCCTGGCCTATCTTCTGCCGGGATTCATCGGGAGCGCCGCGGCGCTCATCGGCGGTCTCGCTCGCTTCGATCTCGACCGGATCCTCTGGCCTTTCGCCGCCACGGGCGGCCTCCCCGGGATGCTCAACGCGGCGGTCATGACCGGAGTCGTTCTGCTGCTGACGGCGCTCCTCACCCGGGCCGGACTCGTCTTAAAACTCTGAGGGGATCCTTTTGGGTTCTTCTCCCTTTTCCGGTCGCCCTCTCGAGGCGGCGAGGGAATTTGCCTCGAAGATCCCCGTAGCGGAGGGGGGCCCGCCGAGCGGGGGAACCGTCGGGACTGGTTCCCAGGGGGTCCGGGGAGCAAGAGGCAAAGCCGGAGCAAAGCCGCAGAGAGGCGTTTCCCGGAATCGGGAGAAGTCCCTTATTTCGCGAAGTAGCCGAGGCGATTCAAGACGACGCAGCCGGGCCGTCCGGCCCGGACCTCGATCGTCCGGAACCCGCCGCCCGTCGCCGGGATATCGGGCTCATAGGTCAGGACGTAGCATTCGTTCGAGGCCTCGGCGGCGTGCCGGAAGGCCGAGACGGGGTTCTGGGCGCTTTCGGCGGTCCCGCCTGTCGCCCGGGCCACCTCGACGAAGCCGGGGAAGATGTCCTCGGACTGCTCCCGCATGTTCGCCCCGAAGACCCGCTGCGACTTCCTCTCCATGAAGATGAAGTGGAAATCGATGCCTGCGTCGGCGAAGGCCTTTTTGATCCGGTCGGCGCTGAACGTGTTCTCCCGCTTGTAGAACTGGAACAGCTCCATCAGGTTCTGGAGGATGTCGAAGTTCTCCTGATACAGGGCCATCAGCCGATTCATCGCCGCCGAGCTGATCTCGGGCCGGTATTCCCTCTGGTAGAAGAACACGACCGTCTTCTGTCCCGGCTGGGCCTTGAGAGAGCCGGCGAAGGCCACGAGCCTGGCCTCGTCGACCATGCGGAGGCCGTCGAGCTTCATCAGGGTCGTGCGGTAGCGGTCGATCTGCATCTCCAGGCCGATGCCTCCCCCGGTTTCCGTCGTCGCGTCGGACTCGAGGCCCTCGTCGAACGAGCCGGTGCCGCCGGCGATGGCCCGGGTCAGGCGCTGGAGATCGTTGATGAGGTCCCGGTATTCGCCGCTGCCCCGGGCGATGTCCTTGCGCAGGACCTCTTCGAACCCGGCCTTGAGCTCGTTCTTGGACTTCAGGGCCAGAGCGTCCTTCTGGAGCTGGTAGGGTTTGAAGGGCGTGACGAGCGTCATGGCGTCGCCGGGCTGGAGGACGGACTCGAAGAGATAATCGATGGTCTGGACGAGCTTGGGGTCCCAATCGACGGCCTGGAAGAGGAGGACGTAGGACCGGTCGAGCCGCGGGGCCTTGGTCCCGTCGCCCTCGAAGCGGGCCACGCCGCCGCCCCGGACGAGCGAGACCGAGGTGATCTTCTGGGGACGCCCGTCCTCGAGAAGGCTGAAGTCCCCGAGCTTGAGATCGTCCTGGAAGAGCCCTCCGGCGAGGACGCGGACGCGGACCTCGACGCCGGCGGGCGACGGGACCGGAACGTCCTGGGCGGCGCCGGCCGCGGCCGGCGCCAAGAGGGCCGCCGCGGCCAGGGTCCGAACGAGGGAGCGCAGTCGGAGCATCATCGTCTCCTGGGTCACAACGATCATTATACCACAGCCCGGCGGAAACGCCGTAAAAGCCGGGCCGCCTTCACAGGGCCCGGCGCCGGTGTTAGAATGGTCTTCTCAAGGGAGGTGGCCCATGCCGAACACGCGATCCGCCCGGGCGGCGGCTCTCCTGGCCTTCGGAGCGGCGCTGGCCGCATCGAGCGCCCTGGCCGCGGAGAAGCTCGACCCCGGAAGCGCCACGTTCTACCAGACCGCCCGGCTGATCATGACCAAGGAAGAGACCAAGATCTGGGGCCGCCTCCCCGACGCCGCGTCGCGCCAGGAGTTCATCGCCGATTTCTGGCTCAAGCGCGACCCCGATCCGGACACGGCGGTGAACGAATACAAGCAGGAATTCGAAGCCCGCGTCGAGCACGCCACCAAGCGGTTCCGGGAAGGCATCCCGGGCTATAACACCGACCGCGGCCGGGTCTACATCTTCATGGGGCCCCCGGACAGGTTCGAGGAGTTCCCCCCCCAGCCGGGCTCGTCGGACCGGGGGTTCACCATCTGGTGGATCTATTACGATTATCAGCTCGGCATCGAGTTCGCCGACGAGCGGGGCAACGGGGCCTACAAGATCCGCGACTACGACGGCGACTTCTTCGGCGCCATGGACGTCTTCAAGCTCGGCCGGAACGTCCGGGCCGACGACGTGTTCAGCAAGAAGTTCTTCAAGTTCGAGACGGTCTACGACCGCTCGTCCCGGGAGATCGAGGTCCGCATCCCGGCCAAGGCCCTGATGTTCCGCGAGAACGACGAGGGTCGTGACCAGATCGACCTGGTCTTCCACTTCTACATCTACCCGGACGGGGGCAAGTCCAAGGAGGACTTCGGCGAATCCCGCACCGTCACGCTGGCCCCGGCCGAGCGAGAGGCTCTGAAGACCGTCGATCTCCGCTTCCCGCGCGCGCTCGCGCCGGGGACGACCTACGTCGACGTCATCATCCAGGGCCGGGAGGGGACGAAGGGCAAGATCCGCCAGATCTTCGAGATCAAGGTCCCCAAGTGAGGGCCCGCCCGGCCGCCGG
Organism: uncultured Eubacteriales bacterium; assembly: GCA_964408215.1. Classification (GTDB taxonomy): domain Bacteria; phylum Acidobacteriota; class Aminicenantia; order Aminicenantales; family Saccharicenantaceae; genus RBG-16-66-30. The sequence continues at coordinate 11,253 of CAYOYQ010000038.1, read as the reverse complement.
CGGCCGGGCCTCCCTCCATTGACAAGGACCCGGCCCTCACATAGGATAGGGCCCTCGGGCATCGGGACATAACCATGAAGCTGTTCCCCAAGGACCACAAGTTCTTCGACCTCTTCCGGGAGGACGCGGCCAACCTCCGCGAGGGCGCCCTGGCCCTCCAGGAGCTCGTCGACCATTTCGAGGACGTCGAGCGGAAGTACGAGAAGATCAAGGCCATCGAGCACCAGGGCGATAACATCACCCACGAGCTTTTCACGCGCCTCCGCGACACGTTCATCACCCCCCTCGAGCGCGAGGACATCCACGGCCTGGCCAGCGGCCTCGACGACGTCCTCGACTGCATCGAGGGCGTGGCCAGCCGGCTGTGGACCTTCAAGGTGGACCGGCCGACGCCCGAGGTCAAGAAGCTCGTCGACATCATCGTCAAGGCCGTCCAGCAGATCTTCGAGGCCATCGACCACCTCGAATCGCTGGGGCACGTCCACGGCTTCTGCAAGCAGATCAACATCCTCGAGTACGAGGCGGACGTCATCACCCGCGAGGCCATCGCCGACCTGTTCGAGAAGGCCGAGACCCCGGCGGAGATCAAGGACCTCATCAAGCTGAAGGAGATCTACACCCGTCTCGAGGTCGCCGCCGACCGGTGCGAGGACGTGGCCAACGTCATCGAGGAGATCATCGTCAAGTCCACTTAAGCCTCATGCCCGACGCCGGCCTCCTCTTCGTCATCTTCATCGTCCTCGTCGCGCTGGCGTTCGATTTCACCAACGGCATGCACGACGCGGCGAATTCTATCGCCACCGTCGTCTCGACCCGCGTCCTGACGCCCCGCCAGGCCGTCATCTGGGCGGCCTTCTTCAACTTCGCGGCCTTCCTGATCGTCCACACCCGCGTCGCCGAAACGGTCGGAGCCGGGTTGATCGACATCTCGGTCGTCAGGCCCCCGGTCATCTTCGCCGCCCTGATCGGCGCCATCGGTTGGAACCTCTTCACCTGGTACATGGGCCTGCCGACGAGCTCGTCCCGCGCGCTGATCGGCGGCTCCGCCGGGGCGGCCGTCGTCAAGGCCGGATCGGGGGGCGATCATCCCTCACGGCTGGTTCAAGACCATGCTCTTCATCTTCGTCGCCCCCGTCCTGGGCATGGCCCTCGGCGTCCTGTTCATCACCGCGACGATCTGGATCGTCCGGGGGAAACACCCGGCCCGGATCGACGAGGCGGCGTGCCGCCTGCAGCTCCTCTCGGCCGCTCTCTGCAGCCTCGGCCACGGCGGCAACGACGCCCAGAAGACCATGGGGCAGCGGATCACCAAGCTTCGCCCCATCGACGGCTTCTGCGTCGAATCGGCCAGCGCCATCAGCATCTTCTTCGCCACTCACGCCGGCGCGCCCGTCAGCACGACCCACGTCATCACCGGGGCGGTCTCCGGCGTGGGGGCGGCCAAGCGCATGTCGGCCGTCCGCTGGGGCGTGACCCTGAAGATCGTCTGAGCCTGGATCTTCACGATTCCCGGCGCCGGCCTGGTCTAGGTCCTGATCGAGCTCATCGGCAGGGCCGGTCGATGAGGTAGGAACAGGACGATGCGCCGGACCCTCACGCTTCTTGTCCTCTTCGGCCTCGTCCTCGGTCTGCAGGCCGCGTCCGGACAGACGCTCGAACCGGCCCGGATCCGCCACGTCCTTCCGGCCGAGGGCCTGGTCCGCGCGAGCGTCGCCCGCGTCCCCGACCAGGCGGCCCTGGATGCCCACTATTATCTCGCCGACGAGCGCGTCCTCGAGCTCGGCGGGGAGGCGGAGGGTGTCTTCGCCAGGTACCGGGCCGGCGGCGGCGAGGCCCTCGTTCTCGCCGTCGGCTATTCGGACCAGGCGGCCGCCGAGCGGGTCTACGGCCGGTTCGGCCGGGATTTCTTCGGCGACGCGTTCGACCCCCTGGCGGCCCGCTATCTGGACGAGCTCGAGACCGGCGACTTCGCCGGCTCCTTCCGGGCCCGGTCCGTCGTCGTCTTCATCCTCGAAGCCCCCGACCGGCGCAGCTGCGAGGCGCTCCTCCGCCGGCTCGAAAAAAAGACCCTCGCCCTGATCAAGGAGACCCCATGACAGACCTCTCCCCCGCCAAACCCAAATTCCCGGCGACCTTCTGGACGGCCAACACCATCGAGCTCTTCGAGCGGGCCGCCTACTACTCCATGGCCTCCTTCATGGTCATCTACCTGAAGGAGTCCCTGGGCATGACCCCGAGCTTCGCCACCTTCCTCAACGGCACGCTCCTCTGGGGCCTCATCTACTTCATGCCCATCCTCTCGGGCACCCTGGCCGACAAGTTCGGCTTCAAGCGGTCTCTCTCCGTCTCGTTCGTCCTGATCTCGCTCGGCTACTTTATCATGGGCAACATCCAGCGGCTCTGGCCGGGTCTCATCGGCCGGTCGGCGGCCGAGGCGGCCGACTTCACCGTCCCCGTCGTCCTGGGCATCGTCCTCATCGGCCTCGGCGGCTCCATCGTCAAACCCTGCATCGCCGGGACGGTCCAGAAGACGGCCGGGACGCGGGCCACCCTGGCCTTCGGCATCTTCTACATGGTCATCAACATCGGCTCGATCACCGGCCGGAGCGTGTCCTATTTCATCCGGACGAGCCTCGGCATCCCGGCCATCTTCACCTACGCCGCGACCGCCTTCGCCCTGATCGGCCTCGCCGTCACGGTGTTCGTCTACCGGGAGCCGCAATACGTCAGCGACGGCCTCAAGGACGGCCAGGAGGTCAAGAAGCGGACCCTCGGCCAGGCCCTGGCCGGGATCTTCGTCGTCCTCCGCAACCTCAGGTTCGTCTTCCTCATTGTCGTCTTGGGCCTGTTCTGGTTCCTCTATATCCAGCTCTACAACCTCATGCCCCTGTTCATGCGCTTCGTCGACCCCAACGCCCCGATGGAGCTCTACACCCTGGCCAACCCGATCATGATCGTCTGCTTTCAGCTCCTGATCACCCGGATGGCCAAGCGCTGGCTGCCGGTCAAATCGATCATGATCGGGGCGATCGTCGTGACCTGCGGCATGCTCATCAACGTCCTGCCGCCGCTGCTTTTCGCCGACGCCCACGCCAAGACGAGCCTCCTCGGGCTGAGCCTGCCCGTCGCCGGGGTCTTCATGATCGTCTCCATCGCCTCGATGGCCGTCGGCGAGATGATGGCCTCGCCGCGCATTTACGAGTACATCGGGGCCATCGCCCCCAAGGGGCAGGAGGGGCTTTATCTCGGCTATTCGAACCTGCCGATCGCCCTGGCCAGCATCATCGGCGGGCCGATCGGCGGCCGCCTCTTCGAGCGCTACATCAACACGCCGATCAAGGAGGGCCGGGCCGTCGATACCGTGACGATGTGGCTCATCATCGTCGCGATCGGGATCGCTTCGATCGTCGGCCTGTGGTTCTACGACCGGGCGGTCGGCAAGCCCAAGAAAGCCTGAGACCCGGGCGGGTTATTTCTTCTTGGCTTTCGCCTTCGGCCAGTCGGCCTTGGGGATCGTGCCGTCGTCGCAGGGCAGGTCCTCATCATAGTTGCGGGCCATCTCCGGGTGGGGCGGCACGGTGCAGGACTCGAGCGGCCCCATCTCCTTCTGGCAGCACAGCGGGATCGGTTTCCCCTTCTTGACCTTGGCCTTTTGGCCGCACACGGAACATGTATAGCTGACTTCGTCGCTCATCGCGCTCTCCTCCTCTCCGTTCGTCCTGCCTTCATCTTACACCTCGCCCCTCCCCGCTTCAACTCAGCGGCCGCGCCTAAGCGGTGAGGGCGGCGGGCGAACCCGACATTGGGAAAGTTCAGCCGGGCCGCGTGGCGGACGAGGGGAGTTTCCCTGGAAACCGACAAAACGTGTCTGAGCGAGGCTTAGCGCAAGCCGAGCGAGTTGTTTTGGCGCCGAGAACGGCGCACGGACCGGCGTCTTTGAACTTTTCCAGGAGGGAGAGTCTGCCGTCCGAACCGCTCAGCGGCCTCCTTCGGTTGACGGTCTGCTGGAATTCCGGTAAGGTCATAGGGACAGGACCCCTCTGATGAAGCTCGAACCGGACCGCGTCCTCGGCCACTACCGCCTCCTCGAGAAGCTCGGCGAGGGCGGCATGGGCGTCGTCTGGAAGGCCCGCGATCTCAAGCTCGACCGCGACGTGGCCATCAAGTTCCTGCCCGGGGGCGCCGTCGCCGACCCCGAGCGCCGGGCCTTCTTCGAGCGCGAGGCCAAGGCCGTCGCCGCCCTGAGCCATCCCAATATCGTCACCATCTTCGCCATCGAAGAGGCCGACGGTCTGAGCTTCTTCACCATGGAGTGCGTCGACGGAGTGCCCCTGTCGAAGCTCATCGAGCCCGGCGGGGTCCCGTTCGACCGCTTCCTCGAGGTCGCGGTCCCCCTGGCCGACGCCGTCGCCGCCGCCCACGCCCGGGGCATCATCCACCGCGATCTCAAGCCCATGAACATCATGATCGACACGGCGGGGACGCTCAAGATCCTGGACTTCGGCCTGGCCCGGATCCTGCCGACGCTGGCCAAGCTCATCGGCCGGGACGACGAGACGACCGCGACGATCGACGCCGATTTCGCCGGGACCATCGCCTACATGTCGCCCGAGCAGCTGCGGGGCGAGCCGCTCGACCACCGGACCGACCTCTTCTCGCTCGGCGTCGTCCTGTTCGAATGGGCGACCGGCCGGCTCCCCTTCCGCGGCCGGACGGGCCCGGAGAGGATCGCCGCGCTCCTCAAGGACGAGCCGCTTTCCGCGGTCGAGCTCAACTCCCGCCTGCCCCGCCGGCTCGACCGCCTCCTCCGCCGCTGCCTGGAGAAGGAGCCGCGCTACCGGATGTCCTCCGCCCGCGACCTGCGCGAGGAGCTCGAGGCGCTCCGCCAGGCCGGGCCGGCCGCGCGGGCGATCGAGGTCCCGTCGATCGCGGTGCTGCCCTTCACGGACATGAGCCGGGAAAAAGACCAGGGCTACTTCTGCGAGGGCATCGCCGAGGAGATCATCAACGCCCTCTGTCGCGTCCAGGGGCTCCGCGTCGCCTCGCGCACCGGCTCCTTCCAGTTCCAGGGGGCCGGCGCCGACCTGCGCGAGATCGGCAACAAGCTCCGCGTCGAGAGCATCCTCGAGGGCAGCGTCCGCAAGTCCGACAGCCGGCTGCGGATCACGGTTCAGCTCATCGACGCCGGCCGCGGCTACCACCTCTGGTCGGAATCCTACGACCGGGAGTTCCGGGACGTCTTCGCCATCCAGCAGGAGATCGCCCACAACGTCGTACGCGCCCTCCGGGTGACCCTCAGCCCCCAGGAGCAGGGGGCCCTGGCCGAGGTCCCGACGAGCCACGTCCAGGCCTACGACTATTACCTGAAGGGCCGCAGCTTCTTCTACCGCTACGGCCGCCACGACATCGAGTTCGCCCTGCAGCTGTTCTCGCGGGCGACCGACCTCGACCCCGAATACGCATTGGCCCACGCCGGCCAGGCCGACTGCTGGTCCTACATCTATCTTTACGCCGAGCGTAAGGACTCGGTCCGGGACCAGGCCGAAGCGGCCGGGCGGCGGGCCGTCGAGCTCGCGCCCGGGCTGGCCCAGGCCCAGGCCTCGCTCGGGATGGCCCTGTCGCTCGGCCCGCGCAAGGACGAGGCCAAGGCCGCGTTCGAGAAGGCGATCGAGCTCGACCCGGGCCTCTTCGAAGCCTATTATTTCTACGCCCGGCACACCTTCGCCGGCGGGGACCTCCCCAAGGCCATCTCGCTCTACGAACAGGCCATACGGGTCCGGCCGGAGGATTTCTACGCCCCCCTCCTCGTCGCCAACATCTACGACGAGGTCGGGCGCCCCGACGACGCCCGGGCCTCCCGCCGCCGCGGCGTGGCCCTGGTCGAGAGGCACATCGATCTCCATCCCGACGACGCCCGGGCCCTCTACATGGGCGCCAACGGCCTTGTCGCCCTCGGCGAGCGGGAGAAGGGCCTCGAGTGGGCCCGCCGGGCCCGCCGGATCGATCCCGACGACCCGATGCTCCTCTATAACCTGGGCTGCATCCACTCCCTCGCCGGCGACATCGAGGAGGCCATCGACTGCCTCGAGCGGGCCGCGAGCGGCGGGCTCCTCCAGAAGGGCTGGTACGAGCACGACGGCGACCTCGATCCCCTCCGCGGCCATCCCCGCTTCAAGGCCCTGCTCGAGAGGATGTGACGGGGCGTTCCATGGCCGTCCTCGTTCGCGCTTCCGGATTGACCAAGAAATACGGCGACCTCACCGCCGTCGACGGCATCTCCTTCGAGATCGAGGAAGGCGAGTGCTTCGGCTTCCTCGGCCCGAACGGGGCCGGCAAGACGACGACGGTGCGCATGATCCACTGCGTCTCGCCGGTGACGGCGGGGACCCTCACCGTCGGCGGCCTGCCCTCCGGGATCGACAACCGGACCCTGAAGATGTCGACCGGGGTCATCCCCCAGGAGATCAACCTCGACAACGACCTGACCGTCGAGGAGAACCTCATCGTCTTCGCCCGGTTCTTCGACATCCGCCGCCGCGAGGCCAAGACCCGCCTGGCCGAGCTTCTGCGCTTCGTCGAGCTCGAGGCCAAGGCCGGGGCCAAGATCTCGGAGCTGTCGACGGGCATGAAGCGCCGCCTGCTCATCGCCCGGGCCCTGCTCAACCGGCCGAGGCTCATCGTCGCCGACGAGCCGACGACGGGGCTCGACCCGCAGGCCCGCCACCTCATCTGGCAGCGGCTCCGCCAGCTCAAGGCCCAGGGCGCGACCCTCGTCCTGACGACCCAGTACATGGAGGAGGCCCAGCAGCTCTGCGACCGCATCGTCGTCATGCACCAGGGCCGGATCCTCCGGGAGGGCAAGCCCGGCCGCCTCGTCGAGGAGCTGATCGGCCGCGAGGTCGTCGAGGTCCGCCTGCCGCCCGAGGACGACCCCCGGGTCCTGGCGCATCTCGCGGGCACTCCCTGCACCCACGAGCGCGTCGGCGACACGATCTATTTCTATTGCCAGGACGGCCACGGCCTCATGCGCAAGCTCCTCGAGCTCGACCTGCCCAACACGCTGAACCGGCCGGCGACGCTCGAGGACGTCTTCCTCAAGCTGACGGGACGGAGCCTCCACGAATGAGCCTGTCCTACCGGGTCGCCTACGTCTTCCTGCGCAACCTCTATTCCTACAAGCGCTTCGTCCTGCCGACCTTCCTGGTCAGCCTGGTCGAGCCGCTGTTCTATCTCGTCACCTTCGGCGTCGGCATGGGCGCCTACATGGGCGCGTTCGGCGGCCAATCCTATCTCGACTTCCTCGTCCCCGGCGTCCTGGCCTCGGCGGCGATGATGGCCGCGTCGTTCGAGTGCCTCTACGGGACCTTCGTCAAGATCGTCCACGAGAAGGTCTACGATTCGCTCGTGGCCACCCCGGTCTCGGCCGACGAGGCCGTGGCCGGCGACATCGCCTGGGGCTCGTTCCGCGGCCTGATCAGCGGCACGCTCATGATGATCGTCGCCCTGTTCATGGGCGTCGCCCCGGCCGCCGTGTGGCGGGCCCTCGTCCTGGTCGTCTTCATGGTCTTCATCGGCGTCCTGTTCGGCTCGCTGGCCATGATCATCACCTCGATCTCGCCGAGCTTCGATTTCTTCAGCTATTACACCGAGCTCGTCATCACACCGATGCTGTTCTTCTCCGGGGTCTTCTTCCCGCTCGACAATTTTCCCGGCTGGATGAAGGTCCTGGCCGAGTTCCTGCCGCTCACGCACGCCGTCCGCATCTCCCGGGCGGTCTACACCGGCCAGCCGCAGCCCGGGGTCGGATGGGGACTGGCCGGTCTCGTCGTCCTGGCCGTCATCGTCTTCGCCGTCTCCGTCCGGATGATGCGGAAACGCCTCATTAAATAAAGTAGGAGCGCCCCATGACGCGCATGTCCGTCCGCCTGGCCGCCGCGGCCCTTCTCCTCGTCTCGGCCTCGGCCTCGAGCCCGGTCCCCGTCCAGGCCCAAGACCCGAAGAAGGAGACCGTCGGCGCCAAGCCGCAGGCCCGGACGGTCACGCCCGTCAACCAGGTCGTGACCCCCTTCGGCCTCAATCTCACCCTGCCCGGCCTGCGGCCCCAGGCCTTGGCCCTCTCGCCCGACGGGAAGCTTCTGGCGATCGCCGGCAAGACCCACTCTCTCCTCATCGTCGACGCCGCGACCGGCAAGATCCGCCAGGAGGTCCCCCTGCCGGCCGAAGCCCAGGAGGAGCAGCATCCCGAGGTCGTCTCGCCGCAGATCCTGGAGCCCGACACGGAAGGCCAGCTGAGCTTCACCGGGCTCGTCTTCGCCCCGGACGGGCGCCGGATCTACATGAGCAACGTCGACGGCAGCATCAAAGTGTTCGAGGTCGACCCCGATCTGAACGTCGACCCCTCGTACACGATCCCGCTGCCCCCGGCCGGAGCGCCGCGACGGGCCGAAGAGATCCCGGCCGGCCTGGCCGTCTCCGAGGACGGCCAAAGGCTCTATGTCTGCGGCAATCTTTCCAACTCCCTGCTCGAGCTCGACCGCGCCTCGGGCCGGGTCCTGCGGACGTTCGCGGCCGGTGTCCAGCCGTTCGACGTCGTCCTCACCGGCGGCAAGGCCTATGTCAGCAACTGGGGCGGCCGCCGGCCTCAGCCCGGCGATCTCACCGGTCCCGCCGGCCGGGGCGTCGAGGTCCGGGTCGATCCCGTGCGGCATATCGCCAGCGAGGGGTCCGTGAGCGTCATCGACCTCGCCGCCGGGACGCTCAAGACCGAGATCCTCGTCCATCTCCACTCTTCGGCCCTGGCCGTCTCGCCCGACCGGCGCTACGTCGTTTGCGCCAACGCCGCTTCGGACAACCTCAGCGTCATCGACACGGCGACAGACGCCGTCGTCGAGACGATCTGGGTCAAGGCCAGCCCGGCCGACCTCTTCGGGGCCTCCCCCAACGCTTTGGCCTTCGCTCCGGACGGGAAGACGCTCTACGCCGCTAACGGCACGCAGAACGCCGTCGCCGCGATCGACTTCAAGCCGAAGAAGCGGAAGTCCAAGCTGAAGGGCCTCATCCCTGTCGGCTGGTTCCCGGGCGCGCTGGCCTTCAACGCCGCCCGCGGCACCCTCTGCGTCGCCAACATCAAGGGCCACGCCAGGGAGACGACCGAGAGCAAGATCGGCGACGCCAAGGGCTTCAACTCCCATCAGTACACCGGCTCGGTCTCGATCTTCCCGGCGCCGCGGCAGAAAGAGCTCTGGGACATGACCGGTATCGTCTACGCCAACTACCGCCGGGAGCGGATCGCGGAGGCCCTGCTCAAGCCGCGTCCCGGCCGGGCCCCCCGCCCCGTCCCGGAGCGGATCGGCGAACCGAGCGTCTTCAAGCACGTCGTCTACATCATCAAGGAGAACCGGACCTACGACCAGATCCTCGGCGACGTCAAGTCCGGCAACGGCGACCCCGCCCTCTGCATCTTCGGCGAGAACGTGACGCCCAATCAGCACAAGCTCGTCCGCGAGTTCGTCCTCCTCGACAACACCTACTGCAGCGGCATCCTCAGCGCGGACGGGCACCAGTGGTCGACGTCGGCCTTCGGCACCGATTATCTCGAACGCTCGTTCGCCGGCTGGCCCCGCAGCTATCCGGACGGCATGGGCCGGGACGAGATCGACGCCCTGGCCTACGCGCCGACCGGCTTCATCTGGGACAACGCCTTCAAGCACGGCGTCTCGCTCTGGAACTTCGGCGAGTTCACCATGGAGACCTGCGGCTGGACGGACCCGGAGAGGAAGGACGAGCCGCAGTGGGCCGACTATTACGACGAGTTCCGCCACGGCCGCGGTCTAGTCCGGATCGGCTCCGTCCCGGCCATCCCCAGCCTGGAGCCCGTCTCCCCGAAGGACACGCTCGGTTGGAACATGGCCGTTCCCGACGTCTGGCGGGCCCGCACCATCGTGAACCAGGTCGCCCGATGGGAGAAGGAAGGGCGGATGCCCCAGCTCATCCTCGTCTGCCTCCCGGACGACCACACCAGCGGCACCTCGGAAGGTTCGCCGACGCCCGAGGCCTGCGTCGCCGACAACGACCTGGCCTTCGCCCAGATCATCGAGGCCTTCAGCCGCAGCTCTTTCTGGAAGGAGACGGTCATCTTCGGCATCGAGGACGATCCCCAGAACGGCTGGGACCACGTCAGCGGCTACCGGACGACGGCCTACTGCGCCAGCCCCTACACCAAGCGCGGCACCGTCGTCAGCACCCAGTACAACACGACCAGCGTCCTCCGGACGATCGAGCAGATCCTCGGCCTGCCGCCGATGAACCAGTTCGACGCCACGGCGACGCCGATGTTCGACTGCTTCACGACGACGCCCGACCTCCGGCCGTTCGAGCCCGTGCCCGCGAACATCCGGCTCGATACGATGAACCCGCCCAAGGAGAAGATCACGGACGCCCTGCTGCGGAAGCACGCCATCCAATCGGGCAAGCTGGATTTCAAGCGCGTCGATGCCTGCCCCGAGGACACGCTCAACCGCATCCTCTGGCACGCCGTCAAAGGGTCCGCGGCGCCGTATCCCGCCTGGGCCGTAACGCTCGTTGACCGGCGGGGAGCGGATTCCGAGGAGCGACCATTAAAAGCGAGGCGGAGCGACTCGGAGCCTCGCTTTTAAGAAATATCTTAATAGACGGTCCGACGGCTTGTCCCCTCCCTAAAAAATCGCTTTTGGCCAAGGGCGGGGTGAGGTAAAATCGGCCCCGGCATATCCCGCGAGCAAGGAGCGGACATGGGCGCACTGGAACCTATCGACTGGATCATCGTCCTCGCCTATTTCGGGATCGTCCTCGGCATCGCCTGGAAGGTCATGCGCGAGAAGCAGCGGACCTCGACCGAATACTTCCTGGCCGGGCGCCACCTCGGCTGGCTCATCATCGGCGCCTCGATCTTCGCCTCGAACATCGGGGCCGAACACCTCGTCGGCCTGGCCGGGACCGGCGCGACCGACGGCGTGGCCATGGCCCACTACGAGCTCCACGCCTGGTGCCTGCTCGTCCTGGGCTGGGTGTTCGTGCCGTTCTACATGCGCTCGAGGGTCTTCACCATGCCCGAGTTCCTGGAGCGGCGCTTCTCGCCGGGGGCCCGGACGACCCTGTCGCTCATCTCGCTCGTCGCCTACGTCCTGACCAAGCTGGCCGTCGGCATCTTCGCCGGCGGCATCGTCTTCAGCGTCCTGCTGCCCGACCTGAACTGGTTCGGCCTCGACAGCTTCT
>CAYOYQ010000037.1:0-18475 GCA_964408215.1 uncultured Eubacteriales bacterium | reverse complement strand
AACCGACGAATAAAGGTTTTGCAGACCTCTCCCTTAGCCTCTTGGGTACCGCGCCGGAACTGTCATTTTTGCGGGGGGATCATGGAGCGGGCGATGGGACTTGAACCCACGACCTTCTGCATGGCAAGCAGACGTTCTACCACTGAACTACGCCCGCCCGCTCGTTCTTTCCCGAGAACGGCACGCCCTAAACTAACAGAATCGCCTGGGGCTGTCAACCGATCCCGGGCTTCCCGCTCCCCGGCTTTGCTCGGGGATTGCCTCTCGCTCCCCGGGCCCCCTGGGAACCAGTCCCGGCGGTTCCCCCGCTACGCGGGCCCCCTTCCGCTACGGGGATCTTCGAGGCAATGTCCCTCACTGCCTTTGAGCGAGAATCCGGGATCGGGGGCTTAACAAAAAAAAGAGGACACGTACCAAGAGGACATGTCCCCGGGAGTTCCTAGCGGACGGTGTTGATCTGGACTTCGCTGCCGATGTCGACGGCGTCGCGGGCGCCGAGGATCTTGACCGTCGAGGTCGCGCCGCGGACGTCGATGATGATGGCGCTGGCGAAGGCTTCGCGGGGCAGGTTCGGCCCGGCCTGGTGGAAGACGTTGAGCTGGTCGCCGATCTGGACGCAGTGCTGGCGGCCCAGGTCGATCAGGGCCCACTGCCCGGAGCCCGAAATGTGGAAATCGTTCTCGATGTAGATGACGCGGCCCCGCTTGCTGGCGTTGGGGTCCATGTCGCCATAGCCGAGGTCCTTGCCGATCTCGCCCGCCTCTTCCTCGAACGGCAGGAGGAAGTCGCCGATGAGGATCGTGCCGCAGCCCTTCTCGACCTTGGCCGAGGCCATCTTGTCGTCGAGGCGGTAGATCCGGGCCCGGCCGTGGCGCTCCATGACAGTGCCCAGCTTGCCGACCTTGGCCCTGAGGCCGACCGTGAGGAAGAGCTGGCCGATCTCGAGGCCGTCGGCGGCGCCCTTGTCGATGTAGATGACGTCGCCGTCCTCGAAGACGCTCTTCTCGTTCATCCGCTCGGCGCCGATGATCCGGATGTCGGGCAGGAGCTTGCCTTCCTCATGCATATAGAACGAGCAGTTGAGATCCGACTCGTTGATGAGCTGGTAGGTCTCATCGAAGATCCTGGCCTTCTGGATCTGGTCCTGGATCTCCTGGGCCTGGGGCCGCCCCGGGACGGAGAGGGCGAGGCCGGCGATGACAAGGACGATCGAGGCCGCCCTGAAGATGGATTTTTGGCTCATGGTCACACCTCTCGGCCGATGGGGTTCCGCCATTCGGGATTATAGGGGGAATTTTCGGCGACTGTCAACATATAGTTAGCGCCCCGTCCCGATGGACATCCCGCCGCGATTCGATTAAAATACTTCAAACCATAGGGTTAGTCGTGCCGAAGGCCCGAATGTCAAAAAAAATCGTGATCGCCCTGATCTTCGGAGGCCGCTCGGCCGAGCACGAGGTCTCCCTGGTCTCGGCCTGCGCCATCGCGCGGAATCTGGACACTTCCAGGTTCGACGTCCGGTCGATCTATATCACCCGGGCCGGGCTATGGAAATCTGTCGAGGCTCCCTCGACGGACATCGCCGCGCTCGAGCGCGGTCCGGCCTATTCCTTCCTGCCCTGGAAGGCGGAGGCGCCCGTCCCCGCGGCCGAGGCCGACATCTATTTCCCGGTCCTCCACGGCCCCTTCGGCGAGGACGGGACGATCCAGGGGCTCCTCGAGATGGCCGGCGTGCCTTATGTCGGGGCCGGGGTCACGGGCTCGGCCGTGGGCATGGACAAGGCGGTGGCCAAGTCGCTCCTCCGCGACCGGGGCCTGCCGGTCGTGCCTTGGGTCGCCGTGACCGAAACCGAATGGCGGGCGAACCTGGGGGCGGTCCTCCGCCGCGTCCGCCGCGCCCTCCCCTTCCCCGTCTTCGTCAAGCCGTCCAATCTCGGCTCGAGCGTCGGGATCAGCAAGGTCGCCGGGCCGGAGGGTCTCGCGGCGGCCTTCGCGCTGGCCTTCCGCTATGACGCGACCGCCCTGGTCGAGGAGGGCATCGCCGGCCGGGAGCTCGAGTGCAGCGTCCTCGGCAACGAATCGCCGGAGGCCTCGCTCGCGGGCGAGGTCATCCCGTTCCGCGAGTTCTACGACTACGCCGACAAGTATCTCGACGGGCGGACCCGGTTCGCGATCCCGGCGAAGCTCGCGCCGCGGACGATGGCCCGGGTCCGGTCGCTCGCCGTCGCCGCCTACAAGGCCCTGTCCGCCTCGGGCCTGGCCCGGGTGGATTTCTTCCTCGAGAAAAGGACGGGCCGCCTCTACGTCAACGAGCTCAACACCATCCCCGGCTTCACCGAGATCAGCATGTACCCGAAGCTCTGGGCGGCGTCGGGCCTGCCCTTCCCGAAGCTTTTGGAACGGCTCATCGAGTTCGGCTTCGAGCGGCACCGGGGCCGGAAGGCGTGCGTCGAAAGGGACCGCTGATGCGGGTGCTGGGGGTCGACTACGGCGACCGCCACATCGGTCTGGCCCTGAGCGACCCGCTGCTCATCACGGCCCAGCCCCTCGGTTCCTACACGCTCACCGGCCGGGACGACGAGGACCGGGCCTATTTCCGGGACCTCGTCGAACGGCACGATGTCGGCGAGATCGTCCTCGGCAATCCGCTGCGCATGGACGGCAGCTCGGGGACGCGGACCGAGCTGACCCGCCGCTTCGCGGACTGGCTCGCCAAGGCCGCCGGCCGGCCGGTCACGCTCGTCGACGAGCGGCTGACGACACAGCAGGCCCTGAAGACCCTCGACGACGTGAAGCTCCGCGGCAAGAAGAAGAAAGACTGGGAGGACCGCATCGCGGCGGTCATCATCCTCTCGACCTACCTCGAGCGCAGGCGCGGTGAGACCGGTGGCGGGCAAAGCTCTTAAGGCGCTTCTCCTGGCCGCGGTCGTCCTCGTCCCGGCCGCGACCGGGTGGCTCGTCCGGGCCCTCAACGAGACCGCCGGCCAGCCCGAGGAGCCCCTCCTCTTCGAAGTGGCCAGGGGCTGGAGCGCTCGCGCCGTCATCGACCAGCTCGGCCGGGCCGGCTTGGCCGGCCGGCCCTTCGCCCTGCGGCAGGCCTATCGCGCTTTTTTCGCGGGGCGGAGCTTCAAGGCCGGCGAGTACCGGCTCGTTCCGCCCGTCAAGCCCAAGGCCGCCCTGCTTCAGATCTTCGCCGGCCGCGTCTATCTCGTCCCGCTCGTCGTTCCCGAGGGCCTGACGGGCGAGGAGATCGCCGCGCTCGTCCGGCCCGGCGACGAGGCGGGCCAGGCCGATTTCCGGCGGGCCTTCGCCGAAACGGGCCTCATCGCCGACTGGGACGCCCGGGCGACCGACCTCGAGGGCTACCTCTTTCCGGAGACCTACACCCTGCCGCGGCAAGCCACGGAGGAGGAGATCGTCGCGGCTATGGCCGCCGAATTCCGCGAGGTCTTCGACGAGGGCCGGCGGCGGCGGGCCGCCGAGCTCGGGCTGAGCGTCCGCGACGTCGTGACCCTGGCCTCTCTCATCGAGGAAGAGACGGCGGTCCCCGAGGAGCGGCCGCTCGTCTCGGCCGTCTTCCGCAACCGCCTGCGGCTCGGGATGAAGCTCGATTGCGACCCGACCGTGGCCTATGCTCTAAGGCGCGCCGGCAGGCCCGCGGCGTCGCTCCTCCTCAAGGACCTCAAGTTCGAATCCCCCTATAACACCTACCTCCACCCCGGCCTGCCGCCCGGTCCCATCTCGAACCCTGGCCGGGCCAGCCTCGATGCGGCCCTGAACCCGGCCCCGGAGAGCTACCTTTACTTCGTCGCCCAAGGGGGCGGCCGCCACCGGTTCAGCCGGACGCTCGGCGAGCATCTCGACGCCGTTAGGCGATATCGGGCATTGAAAAATCGCTGAAATCTGATATAGTAAGGGTTCTTTAAAATTGTAAAAGCAATTTACATGTTACCTCCGTTCTTCCTCCGGAGCCCTCGGTAGGTTTCCGCCTGACGAGTTGGCACAGGAATTGCTCTAGAGGATGGTGGAAGTGACAGAAGCAGTTCCTGAAGGAGGACAAATGAAAGCTTCCCGAACGATCGCTGCCGCCCTCGCGTTCCTTTTCGTCATCGGCGTGATGAGCGTTTCCGTGCAGGCGGCGCCCGGAATCCAAGCCAAGAAACAGGAAGCCAAGCCGCAGGCCAAGCCTTCCTCGATGCCCAAAGAGATCGCGGCCCTCATCCAGGAGGGACTGGTTACCCGCCAGGGACGCCAGGACATCCCCTTCAGCTTCTTCAAGCAGCTCGTTCTCCCCGCCCAGGGACAGAACCTTTACGCTGTCGTCTTCTTCAAGGCTAAGAACGGCGACCTCGGCTACGGGCCTTCGGCCGCCAATCCCGCCGAAATGGAAGCGACGGTCAACCTCTTCTTCCAATATTTCCAGGAGACGGCGACCGGGACGATGGCCCCGATGATCTCCGGCCGGGCCCCCAGCGTCCTGAAGACCGATGCCGCCAATTACAGCCCTGAGAATGAGGATTGGTACTCGTTCGGCCTGACCCTGCCGACCGGCAAGTTCATGTTGGCCCTGGCCCTGACGACGCCGGACATGAAGAAGATGAGCGTCGCCTACACCGACCTGAGCCTGCCCGCGGCCGACACCTACGCGACCGCGCTCCTGCCGACTGATCCGGTCATCGTCACGGCCATGGACCAGGTCGCGCCCGATCAGCGGCCCACGGTCCACCGGGGCTATTTTACGTGGGGCGCCATCAAGATCGTCCCCAACATCCGCGGCGACGTCGCTCCCGGCGAGAACCTCGAGGTCTTCTTCTTCGTCCTCGGCGGCAGCTACAAGGACCCCGCGGCGGAGCGACCGGTCAACGAGTTCGAGGTCAACTTCGAGGTCCAGTATCCGGACGGCAAGCCGGCCATCAAGTGGGCGCCCCAGCCCTACGAGGCCTACTTTATCAATCAGCCCCTGCCCCTCGTCCAGACCCTGCAGAAGATGAACGAGAAGGGAGAGGTCCTGAGCACGGACAAGAAGCCGCTCGATCCCGGGAAGTACGCCCTGGCGATCACGGTCACGGACAAGGTCTCCGGCAAGAAGGCCGACACCAAGCTGGATTTCTCGGTCCGGTAACCGGCTCGAGAGCTCTTAAGATCCCCGAAGGCCGGGCCACCCCGGCCTTTTTTTTATCCCCCCGATCTCCGGTCAAGGCGCTTCTTCGCCTGCTCCTGGAGCGCCCTCACAGCCGGCTGGTCCGGCAGGAGCGAAAGGGACTTCTCGATGAGCGGCAGGGCCTTGTCCGGGCGCCCGACGGCCAGGTAGCACTCGGCGGCCAGGTTCAGGACCGGGATCTCCGTCGCCCCGGCCATCAGCTTCTCGAGATAAGGCAGGGCGGAGTCCCAGTCCTTCAGGCCCGCGTGGTCGAGGGCGATGACCTTGGCTGCCTCGCGGTCGCCCGTGCGCTCGTGGACGGCGACGGCGTGGGCCAGGGATTCCTTGAACAGCCCGAGGCCGAAGAGCGACTTGGCCAGGAGCAGCCGGCCTTCGGCGTCGTCCCTCGTCCTCAAGATCGCTTCGAAGGCGTCCCGGGCCTTGGCGTAATTGCCGGCCAGGAAGTACTGGGAGCCCAGGGCCCTGAGGTGTTCGGGCCCGGGGAACGGGCCGTGAAGGCGGGCGTAGACCCAGGGCAGGACGGGGACGGCCCTATCGAGGACGACGAAGTTCTCTTTCTCCGAAAGGAGCGGGGTCCCGTCCGCGGCGCGGGCCGTGATCTCGGCCCGGTAGTATCCGGGCTTGACGTCTTTCAGGCTCAGGCTCCCGGAGACGAGGAGCGTCGTCGGATCGGCCGGATCGGGGGCGATCTCCGCGAGCGGGAAGCGTCCGGTGCTGTCGCCGGTCTCCGCGGAAACGAGGTCGAGGACGAAAGACGGCGCGGCGCCGAAATTCCAGGCCTGGATGAAGACCCCGAGCGTCCCCGAGGTCGTGAACTCGTTGCGGGCGCCGACGAGATATTGCCGGCCGCCGAAGACGAAGGCCTTGAGGTTCCGCCGTTCGGCCTCGGGCACGGCCTCGCGGGCCTGGTAGAGCAGGGGGGCGCTGAGGCCGGGCCGCCCGGCCGCGATCGAGGCGGGCGGGACGAGGGGGGTCTCGAACGACGAGAAGTCCCGGGCGGTCTTGTTCTTGAGGAGGAACAGGGCCTTGTGCTCGCCCGGGACGACGGCCAAGAGGTCCTGGAAGGCGAAGCGCTGGCGCTCGTGGGCCCGGTACTGGTCGGGGGTCAGCTTGAGGGGGATCTCCTCGACCTTCTCGAAGAGCAGCCGGCCGCCGGCGTCCTCGAGGCGCAGGACAAGCTCGAAGGCGGCCGAGACGGCGTCGCCCTGGGCGGCGAAGTTCATCTTGTCCGGCTCGATCGTCCAGTGGACGAAGGGTTGGCCGGCCTGCCGGAAGACCTTGACCTGGAAGGAGCTGCTCAGGAAGGTATCGGTGTAGTCCGTCTCGATGTAGTCCTTGTAGCGGAGATAGGTCCGGGCGTAAGCGTCGGAGTATTTCTTCTCGGGCACCCGCCGGATCGAGGCGACGATCAGGTCGGACGAGGGCGAGCCCAGGCCGTAGGACGCCTCGCCGGGGATGTAGCTCTGGGCCGCCGCGGCCATCTCGGTGTTGATGTTCCTCATGGTCCGGATGGCCCCGGCCCGGGTCTCGCTCTCCCCGTAGACGCGGGTCACGACCAGGCGCTCCGGGCCGTCGACGCCGGGCGAATAGAGCCGGAATTCGCCGATCCCCTGGGGCTGAAAGAAGATGAGATAAAAGAAGGCCGGCAGCCCGTATTCCTCCTCGCCCTTATAGAACCAGAGCTCCAGGGGCCAGACGTCGGCCTCGGTGGTGAAGAGCTTGCGCTCGAGCGGCGGCCCGAGGACGAGGTAGATCTGGCCGCGCTCGGTCCGACTGCCCCGCTTCGGGGAATCGCGGCCGAAGGCCTGGTCGGCGAAGCGGACACGCTCCTCGTATTCCTTCTGGAACTCGTTCACCGCGGTGTCAGGGGCGGGGTCGCGGGATTTCCAGAAGAAGCGGACGAAGGTCGTCCGCTCGGCGTTGGTCTGGAGCCTCAGGAAAACATCGCGCTCCGTCTTCGTGATGATCGGGGAGACGTCCTCGAGCCACAGCGCCAGGGCCGAAGAGAGCTTCTCCGGAGCCGCCGGCGACGACGGAGCGGCCAGAACGGCGAGAAGGACCGCCAAGGCGAAGCGCTTCAGGGCCATCCGGGTTACGATAGCATACGGACCCGGCCTTGACAAATCGCCGAGTTTTCCGCTTGAACAGGCGGGTTTTCTTCTGATAACATGCCATCAGAAAAGAAACCCGCGCGCAGGAGGTGCGTATCGAAGAACCCTATCTCCCCAGCCATCCCCTAAGGGTCCAATCACAGGAAAGGAGGTTTGTTTGAGAAACAGATTCATCGTTCTCGCAGCGATCATCCTCCTCGTTGCCCCCCTCGCGTTCTCCCAATCCCGGGAGACCGGCGCCCTCCAGGGCAAGGTCACGGACGAACAGGGAAGCCCCCTGCCCGGGGTCAACATCACGGCTTCGAGCCCGAACCTCATGGGCGTCCGCACGGCCGTGACCGACGCCGACGGCGAGTTCCGGTTCATCGCCCTGCCGCCCGGCGTCTACGAGGTCAAGGCCGAGCTCCAGGGATTCGGGACCGTCCTCCGCAAGGACATCCGGCTGACGACGACGACCCGGCTGATCGTGGACTTCCAGATGAAGGCGGCCGCGGTCGCCGAGGAGGTCACGGTCATCGCCCAGTCGCCGACGGTCGACATCAAGTCGACCGAGACCGCCTCGGTCACGCTGGGCAACGAGATCCTCAGGAACATCCCCAACAGCCAGTTCTCGACGGACATCGTCAACATGGCGCCTGGCGTCACCAGCGACGTCGCTTACGGCGCCGGCGACGGCCGCGGCATCTCCTACCAGATGGACGGCGTCGGCGTCGGCGACCCGGACGGCGGCACGGCCTGGGTCTTCGTCGACTATAACATCATCGAGGAAGCCAAGGTCATGGGCCACGGCCTGCCGGCCGAATACGGCAACTTCACCGGCGTCATCTTCAATATCATCACCAAGTCCGGCGGGAACCAGCTCTCGGGCCACTTCGAGGTCGACTTTCAGGGCCGCAAGACCCGCGGGATCGAAGGCGAGGAGAACTATCTCAAGGGCGATTTCCTGCCCGCCCTCTGGGGCACGGAGAACAACGGCGCCTACGTCGGCGACTGGCCGGAGGTGACCTCGCCGCTCGAGAAGCTCCTGGACGCCAACGCCCACCTCGGGGGCCCGATCATCAAGGACAAGCTCTGGTTCTTCACCGGGGCCCAGTGGTACAACTCGAAGGACTATCCGACGGGCTTCCCCTTGGCCCAGAACTACAAGCAGCCCCGCTTCTTCCTCAAGCTGAACAGCCAGGCCAGCGCCAAGACGAGCCTGAGCGCGTCCTTCGAGTACGACGACTACGACGGCACCAACCGGGACGCCGGGGCCAACGTCAACATCGACGCCACGACGACCCAGATCGACCCCGAGTTCGTGCTCAACTTCAACCTGACCCAGATCCTGAGCCCCAAGACGTTCTTCGATGTCAAGGCGGCCTACTTCAACGGCTACTATAACCTCGAGCCGATCTCGGGCCGCGACGTCAGCGGGCACTATTTCTACAACGACAACCCCGACATCCCCGGTGACCAGACGCACATGCGCTACTTCAACGTCTGGCGCTTCGCCGAGCACCCCCGCACGCGCTTCCAGGCCAACGCCAGCCTGACCCACTACGCCGAGGACTTCATCCAGGGCAGCCACGATTTCAAGTTCGGCGTCGAGTTCGAACACTCGCGGGTCCGGAACCTGTATTCCTACACCGGCGTCAATCACATGTACTATTACGACTACTGGGGCGGTGGGTATTACGGCAATTACAGCGCCAACCAGTACGTCGGCTACAACGCCTCGACCCGGCTGACCCGCTTCGAGGCCTTCGCCCAGGATTCCTGGCAGATCACAAAGCGGCTCAACCTGAGCCTGGGCCTCCGGGCCAGCCAGATCTTCGGCAAGGTCAAGGAGCTCGGCGTGACGTCGTACAAGGCCTTTCGGATCGCGCCGCGCATCGGCTTCACCTTCGACCTCCTCGGCGACAAGACGACCATCCTCAAGGGCCACTACGGCGAGTTCACCGACGGCGTGTACGGCGGCATCCTCGACCGGCTCAGCCCGACCTGGTCCGACAAGGTCTACTTATACTGGGACCCGGAATACACGGACCAGTCGGACCCGAACGGGTGGTACGAATACGACCGGGCCGTCCACGGCACCTGGACGATCGACGAGGGCATCAAGCACCCGTTCATGCGGCAGTTCACCGTCGGGGTCGAGCGCGAGCTCTTCAAGGATGCGTCGTTCTCGGTCACCTACATCAACAAGACCTTCCACAACTTCATCGGCCCCTACAACGCCCTGGCCACGTACGAGGCCGTGCCTTATGAGGCCGATTACTACGACCCCGTGAACGACCGGGTCGTCACCGGCGATTTCACCCTCTACAACCGCACGTCCGACCCCTACGAGGCCGAATGGCACCTCGCCAATATGGAGAAAACCAAGGACCTCTTCAGCGACGTCATGGGCGGGGACATCAACCCCTACCGGAAGTACTGGGGCGTCGAGTTCCTGTTCAACAAGCGCTTCTCCAACCGCTGGCAGTTCATCGGCTCCTACGTCTATTCTAAGACGCGGGGCACGATCACCAATTCGACCTATGACGACATCGGCTGGGGGGACACGAACGATCCCAACTACTGGGTCAACGCCGACGGCTACGTCGGCATCGACCCGCGGCACATGATCAAACTCCAGGGCACCTACATGCTGCCCCTCGACATCGCCTTCAACGTCTATTTCCGGGGCATCACGGGGGGGGCCTACACCCAGAGATACCGGACCGGGAGGAGCGAGTTCGACCAAGGCCGGATCACCTTCATGGTCGAGCCGCGGGGGACCTACCATTATCCGATGGTCAAGACCCTGGACCTCCGGCTGGAGAAGGTCTTCACGATCGCGTCCAAGTACAGGCTCGGGCTGATGTTCGACGTCTTCAACCTCTTCAACGACAACACGATCACCAGCTGGGGCAACCGCATCGGGTACGACTGGATCCCGCGGCAGTGGCTGGATGCTGACGAACAGGACCAGTACACGGCCTCGACCCAGGGCCACGAGCTCCTCGGGCTCGTCCTGCCCCGCCGGGCCAGGGTCGGCATCCGCCTGATCTTCTAGGAGGCAAACCCGAAGACAACCTCACACGAACCGAACGACGAGGGCGGCGGGTTATCCCGCCGCCCTTTTTTTTGCTAGAATGGCTCGCATGAAGGCGCGACGGTCCTCCCGCTCCCTCCCGGCCCTCGCCGGCGCGCTGGCCCTCGCGGCCGCCGCGGCGGCCTTCTTCCTGCTCCGCAAGCCCGGCCTCGACCGGCTCAGGGGCGGCCGGGACTTCAACGTCATCCTCATCACGTTGGATACGACCCGGGCCGACCGGCTCGGCTGCTACGGCTTCGCGGGCGTCAAGACCCCGGCGCTCGACGGCCTGGCCGCGCGCGGCGTGCGCTTCGAGCGCTGCTACGCCCAGACGCCCCTGACCCTGCCGTCGCACACGTCGATCATGACCGGGACCCTGCCCGTCTTCCACGGCGTCCGGGACAACGGCGGCTTCCTCGTCCCGCAGCCGCTCACGACGATGGCCGAGCTTTTCCAGGACCGGGGGTACGCGACCGGGGCCTTCATCGCCGCCTACGTCCTCGATTCCAAGTGGGGTCTCGATCAGGGCTTCGACACCTATTTCGACAATTTCGACCTGAGCAAGTTCAAGAAGATCTCGCTCGGCACGGTCCAGCGGCCGGGCAACGAGGTCCTGGACGCGGCCCTGCCCTGGCTGGAGCAGAAAAAGGGCGGGAAGTTCTTCGCCTGGATCCACTTCTACGACCCGCACACCCCCTACGAGCCGCCGGCCCCCTACGACGGACTTTACGCGGAACATCCCTACCTCGGAGAGATCGCCTTCACCGATTCCCTGATCGGCCGGGTCTGGCAGTTCCTCGAATCGAACGGGCTCGCCGGGAAGACCTGCGTCGTCATCGCCGGGGACCACGGCGAGAGCCTCTGGGAGCACGACGAGGCCGCTCACGGCTTCTTCGTCTATCAGGGCGCGATCCACGTCCCCCTGATCGTCGTCACGCCCTTCGCCCGTTTCCAGGGCCGCGCCTCGGCCCAGGTGGCCTCGCTGGCCGACATCCTGCCGACCGTCTGCGACCTCACCGGCCTCCCGGTCCCGGCCGAGGTCCAGGGCCGGAGCCTCGTCGCTTCCTTCGAACGAAGAAGCGGCGCGGCCCCCGACGCCCTGGCCTACAGCGAGACCTATTACCCGCGCTTCCACTACGGCTGGTCCGAGCTCCGGGCCGTCCAGAACGGCCGTTTCAAGCTCATCCTGGCCCCCGTCCCCGAGCTCTACGACCTCGCCGCGGACCCCGGCGAGGAGAAGAACCTCGTCTACCTCCGGAAGGACGTCTTCGCCCGGCTCGGCCGCGAGGCCGAGGCGTTCATCACGGCCTCGGAGAAGAACGCCTACGAGACCGATTACACCAAGATCGACGAGGAGACGCGCGAGAAGCTGGCCGCCCTGGGCTACATCGGCTCGTTCGCCGACCCGGCCAAGCTCAAGGGCAAGACGCTGGGCGACCCCAAGGAGAAGATCTCCGTCTACAACGACATCTCCCGGGCCCGGGAGATGGGCATGAACGGGAAGCCGGACGAGGGGATCGCCATCATCGAGCGGATCATCGCCGCCGACCCCGAGATCACCGACGCCTATTTCTCGATCGGCAACATCTGCTTCCAGAACCAGCGCTTCCGGGAAGCCCTCGGCTACTTCAAACAGGCGTTGGGGCGCAAGCCGGACGACTCCTTCGCGGCCGTCAACATCATCCTGTCGCACGAGGCCCTCGGGGAGTTCGACGAGGCCGAGCGCTTCGCCCTGGACTATATGGCCAAGGGATTCGAGGATCCCCAGATCTATTTCATGCTCGGCAACATGGACTTCGCCCGGAAGAAGTACGACCAGTCCGCCGTGTACCTCCAAAAGGCCGTCGGCCTCAACGCCGAATCGGCCGCGTCGCACAATCTCCTGGCCGCCATCGCCATCCTCCGCGACAACTGGAGCGCGGCGCAGGAGCACCTCGACCGGGCCCGGGCGATCACCCCCGACCTGCCGAACACCGCCTATAACGCGGCCCAGATCGCCGAGGAGCGCGGCGACCTGGCGCGGGCCGAGTCCGAATACCTCCTCGAGCTCAAGCGGTCCCCCAAGCACTTCATGGCCATGTACAACCTGGCCCGGGTCTACCGGCAGACCGGGAACGAAGCGAAGGAGTCCGAGTATCTCGCCAAGTGCCTGGAGACCGAGCCGTCCTTCCCGCTGACCTATTTCTACCTGGCCCGCCTCGATCTCCGCCGCGGCGAGCGCTACGACGAGGCCATCGCCTGGGTCGAGAAGGGGATCGCGCTCAAGCCGGACGCGGCCGAGCTGCCGCTCGGGTATTTCCTTCTGGCCGACCTCTACAACCGGCTCGGCGACGGCGCCCGGTCGGACGAATACGCCCGCAAGGGCCAAGCCGCGGCGGACGCGGCGCGAACGGCGGGGAAGAACTGACTCAGATCGTGAAGGCCCGCTCGAGCGAGGCCTTGCTCCCGTCGTGCGTGTTCGTCACCGTGACGGCGAGCGTGTAGGAGCCGGGGCCGAGCGCGGCCGTCGCGTCGGCGCTGAAGGCGCTCTTGGCCGCCTCCTTCAGGCGGCTGACGGGGACCTCGAGGGGGAAGGACTTGGCGAAGGTCCAGGCTTCGGCGCCCTGGGCGTCCCGGACCGTCATCGTCACCTCGAGCGTCGTCTCGAACACCTCGCCGCGCGTTTTCATCCAGATGGAAGGATAGGGCAGCGCGAGCGTGAAGCGCGTCCCCCCGCCCTCCGCCGGCTCGATGCTGACGTCGAGGCCGGCCATCGTGCCGGAGGGGCCGGGGCCGCCCTTGGTATAGCCGACCCGGGGCTCGTTCCATTCCTTCTCGGCCCGGTTGATCATGGCGATCTGGACGGCGCTGTCGGGGTCGAGGCGGTAGTCGTCGACCCACTTCTCGTCGATGAAAGTGATGGGGAAGAAGCCGTACCACCAGATCTCGGTCGGCAGGCCGTAGAACGTGATGCCGCGCGGGTAGGTCTCGCGGTAGTCGGGGGGGCCGAGGCTGATGTAGACGCGGCCGCGGTCCTGGAGCCAGCCCGGAGAGGCGCCGCCGGAGAAGAGCCGGTTGGCCGTGGCGATGCGGTTGAAGTACTCGGTCTTGAACTCGTTCTCCTCGGTCTCCGGCTTCGGGTCCCGGCGCTTCCAGAAGTCCTCGACGAAGGCGGACCGGTCCGCTCCGGGCAGGGCCAGGAAGGCCTTGCGCTCTTCGGCGGTGATGATGTAGCGGACCTTGGAATAGAACTCGCGGCTGGCCGGGTCGAGCCGCTTGGCCAGGCGCTCCGAGGCGCAGGACGCGAGGAGGAAGGCCGCACCGAGGACGAGAGCCGCGCGTTTTGCGACCGCGATCGTGTTCATCCGCTTCACCGGCTGCGCCCTCAGTCTACGCCCGCGCCGGCCCTTTTTCAAGGCGCTTGCAATCGCCCTCCGCTTTCCCTACACTGATGTCTCCGCCATGAAGTTCGTCGCCGATCTTCACATACATTCGAAGTTCTCGCGGGCCACGTCGAAGGACATGGTCCTCGACGCGCTCGCGCCCTGGGCCCGGGTCAAGGGCATCGGCCTTCTCGCGACCGGCGACTTCACGCACCCCGAATGGCTCTTCCTGATGAAGGAGAAGCTCGAGCCGATCGGCAACGGCTTCCTCCGGCTCAAGAACGGGACGACGGCCTTTGACGCCCCGCCGTTCAAGGGCCTGCCCGTCCCGGCCCGCGACGTCGCCTTCATCCTGTCCTCGGAGATCAGCCTCATCTATTCGAAGGGCGGCAAGGTCCGCAAGATCCACCTCATGGTCCTGGCCCCGGACTTCGAGTCGGTCGAGCGGATCAACAGCCGGCTCCAGGCGGTCGGCAACCTGGCCTCGGACGGGCGGCCCATCCTCGGCCTGGACGCGCGGCTGTTCTGCCGGATGGTCGCCGAGACGGCCCCGCGGGCCGTGGTCATCCCCTCGCACATCTGGACGCCCTGGTTCTCGCTCTTCGGCGCCAACTCCGGCTTCGACGCGATCGAGGAGTGCTTCGAGGAGATGACGCCGATGATCTTCGCCCTGGAGACGGGCCTGTCGTCCGACCCGCCCATGAACCGGCGGCTCTCGGCCCTCGACCGCTTCGCCCTGGTCTCGAGCTCCGACGCCCACTCGCCGACGAAGATCGGGCGGGAGGCCAACGTCTTCGACACCGACTTCAGCTTCCGCGGGCTCGTCGAGGCCCTGCGGCGGAACGACCCGGCCCGGTTCCTCTACACGGTCGAGTTCTTCCCCGAGGAGGGCAAGTACCACTACGACGGCCACCGCAAGTGCGGCATCGTCAGCTCGCCGCGCGAGAGCCGGACAACGAACGGCCTCTGCCCGAAGTGCGGCAAGCCGCTGACGGTCGGCGTCCTCCACCGCGTCGAGGAGCTGGCCGACCGGGAGACCGACGAGGGCCGGCCGGGGCGCGTGCCGCACAAGAACCTCATCCCGCTCAACGAGGTCATCGCCGAGGCGGTCGGGAAGACCCCCGAATGCCAGGGCGTCTGGGAGACCTATTTCCGGTTCATCCGGGAGTTCGGCGACGAGCACGGGATCCTGACCGAGGTCCCCGTCGCCGAGTTGGGGCGGGTCGGCCCGGAGCGCTTGGCCGAGGCCGTCGACCGGATGCGCAAGGGCCTGGTGAGCATCGTGCCGGGCCACGACGGCGAATACGGCACGATCCGCATCTTCGGCGGCGAGGCCGCCGCCGGGCCCTCTCCCGCCCAGCTCTCCCTTTTCTGAAAAAGCCGGGGTCGGTTCGGCTTCGATCATTCCGTTTTGGCTCTTCCGACGAAAAAATAGAAATAACGTCCCCGTTTTCCCCTCAAAGGCGCGGCCGGGGCTCATTTGACAAGGCCCGGTCCGGACCCTATATTAGTAGCGGACCGGCCATGGAAATCGAGATGAAGGTCAAGGGGCTCGTGGTCGACCCCATTTCCAAGATGCCGATCGTGGTCCTGGAGAACCCCCGCAACGAGCAGATCCTGCCCATCTGGATCGGCGTCTTCGAGGCCAACGCCATCGCCCTGACCATCGAGAACGTTCCCACTCCCAGGCCCATGACCCACGACCTGCTCAAGAGCTTCCTCGAGAAGCTCGGCATCGCCATCGAGAAGATCGTGGTCAACGACGTCCGTAACAATACCTTCTTCGCCCTCATCCACTGCCGCAAGGCCGACGAGGCCCTGGTCATCGACTCCCGTCCTTCCGACGCCATCGCCCTGGCCCTGCGCATGTCGTCGCCGATCTACGTCGAGGACGAGGTCGTCAAGAAGGCGAACGGGCTCAAGTTCGACGAGAAGGTCGAGTCCTCCGAGAAGCTCCGCAAATGGCTCGAAGGCCTGGGGCCGGAGGACTTCGGCAAGTACAAGATGTAAGAGAAATGGGGACATGGAAAAATCCGGGACATAACCCTTTTCTCTTGAAAAGGGATTGTGTCCCTGGGATTTTACCGGGATCGTGTCCCCGATTTATGTCCTAAGCCTCAAGATCCCGACGGTCCCCGCCAGGCCGAAGACGAGGCTCGCCCCCCACGCGCCCAGGAAGGGCGTCAGCGTGCCCGCGCCGCCCAGGCTGCGGAAGATCGCGAACGCGCCCCAGTAGGCCATGGCCACGGCGATGCTGAGGCCGACCCCGACGAGCGTCCCCTTGCGGCCCATCCGGAAGCCGAAGGGCACGGCGAGGAGGGCCATGATCAGGCTGACGAACGGCAGGGCCGTTTTCCGGGCCAGCTCGGCCCGGAGGCGGTCGTCCGGGAAGCCCATGGCCCGGACCTCCCGGGCATAGCGCCGGAGCTCGGACAGGGTCATTTGCGGCGGCTCCTTCGAAGGCTCGAGGAAGGCGGCCTTGTCGCCGGCGAGGGGGATCCGGCCGGACGCCGAGCGGGAGAAGGCCGGTCCGGAGCCGGCCGTGAAGTCCCTTGTCCAGCCGTTCTGATAAACCAGCGCGTCGCCGTCGAAGGCGGCTTTCTCAGCGAAGAAGCGCCGGGCCAAGGCCCAGCGTCCGGGCTCGATGTCGAGAACGGTGAGCCGGCCGAAGGCGCCCGGGCCGGGATCGAAATATTCGGCGCGGTAGATCCGGTCGCCCGCCCGGCCGAGGATCCAGTGGCGGCTGAGATAGCTGGAGCTCCGGGGCGGCAGGTCGTTGAGGGCGTTCCAGGCCGCCTCGGAACGGGCCGCCGCGGCCGGGACGACCCTCTCCTGGACCGCCAAGGCCAGCAGGCTCGCGGCGGCGGCGAGGACGACGACCGGCAGGGCCGTTCGATAGGCGCTGACGCCGCAGGCCTTCAGGGCCGTCGCCTCGTTCGTCCGGGCGAGGAAGCCGAGGGCGAGGAGGGCCGCCGCGAGGACCGCCGCGGGCAGCAGGAAGGCCAGGAATTCCGGCAGCTTGAACCAGACATAGCGAACGAGGAGCCCGACCGGCTTCGCCCGGGCCAGCGTCTCGCTCAGGTGCTCGAAAAAGACGAGGAGAAAGGCCGCGGCGGCGAGCGCCGCGAGGATGAGGGCCAGGAGGCCGAGGAACTTGCGCGAGACGTAGAGATCGAGGAGACCGGGGAGGCGCAGCGGACGGGGGCGGGGACGCACGGACGGAGCGGGGGCCGCCGCGGTCGCCGGACGGGAGGCGCCGGGTCCTGCCGCCGGGGCGCGACGGCGGCCGACGCGCGGGAACGGCACAGGCCGGCCGGGCCTGATGAAGAGAAGGGCCGCGGCCGCGCCGAGGATGATATCGGGCCCCCACATGGCCAGGAAGGGCGTGAGCCGTCCGTCCATGGCGAGCTTCTCGCCCGCGGTGAGCAGCGCGTAGTAGATGAGGATCAGGACCAGGCCGAGGGAGAAGCCGCCGGTGCGGCCGGCCCGGCCGGCGAGGAGGCCCAGAGGCAGGCCGAGAAGGGCGAGGACGAGACAGGCCAGGGACAGCGCGAGCTTTTTGTGGATCTCGATCCGGTGGACGCGGGCCTGAAGATCGTTCCGCGGGTCGGGCGAGGACGCGTCGATCGCGGCGAGGTCCCGGACGAGCTCGCCGAAGTCCTTCTCCCGGACCCGCTTGGCGTTGGAGATCGTCGGAAAGAGGTCCTCGACGTCGATCTCCTCCTCGAGCCGCGCGAAGGAGGTCAGGGTGTCCTTATCCGGCTCGGCGGGAGGCCCCGAATAGACGACGCCGTTCTCGAGCTCCAGGATGGCCCGGCGCTCGCCGGGGAAGAGCCGGACCGTGCCCGACCGGGCCAGGACCAGGCGGGGACGAGCGGGGTCCGACGCGAGATAGGCGAAGACGTCGCGCCAGCGGTCGTTTTGGCCCGCCTCCCGGACGAGGAAGACCGTGCTGGGTAGCGTCTCGTTGAACTCGAGCGGCCGGACCTTGAGCTGGACCCGGCCGATGACCGAGCCGGCCATGGCCCGGACCCAGGCGCTGTTGGCCCGCGGGCCGACATACAGGGCCAGGGGCAGCGTCAGCAGGAACCCGGCCAAGCCGAAAAGAAGGACAGGGCGCCCGAGGCGGCGCGGGCCGATCCCGAGCGATTGCAGGGCGACGACCTCCGCGTCCGACGCGAGACGGGCCAGTCCGCCGAGGACCCCCATCAGGACGGCCATCGGCAGCGCGAACACCAGGATGGAGGGCACGAGGAGGGCGAGGATGCGGAGCGCCTGGAGCGCCGGGACGCCTTTGTCGATGAAGAGCTCCGTCAGCAGGAGGACCTGGTTCATGAGCAGGACGAAGACGATGAGGAGGAGGCCGATGAGGAAGGGCGGGACGACCTCGCGCAGGACGTACCGGTCGAGGAGACGGGCCATCGCGTCGCTATGATAGGGCGTAAAAAAGAAGGGGTCAAACCCTAAATTATTCAATATTCGGGCAGCCGGCGTCTCTCAGCGAAAATATTGAAGAATTTAGGGTCTGACCCCTTCTGAAAAAAAAGCCCCGGGCGGGAGGCCGCCCGGGGCTGGGCATTGCGTTGCCGCGTCTTCCGGAGGGATGTCCCGTCCGGGAACGAGGCCTTAGTACATGTCGCCGGGGGGCGTCGGATACGCGGGCTTCTTCTCCTCTTCGGGGAGCTCCGCGATCAGGGCCTCGGTGGTGAGCAGGAGGCCGGCGATGCTGGACGCGTTCTGGAGCGCGATCCGGACGACCTTGGTCGGGTCGAGGATGCCGCCC
>CAYOYQ010000036.1:0-18496 GCA_964408215.1 uncultured Eubacteriales bacterium | reverse complement strand
TCGCAGATCTCGAAGACCTCGTTCCAGCTAACGACGCCCTGGCCGATGACGGCCGCCTCCGGCCCGCCGTACTCCTTGAGGTGCACGCTGGCCGACCGCCCCGGATATTTCTTGAGGATGGCGATAGGATCGCCGCCGCCCTGCAGGCAGTTGCCGATGTCGAGCTGCATGATGACGTCCCGGCCGGTGTTGTCGAAGAGGATCTCCCAGGAGGTCTTGTCGCCGAGCTTTTGGAAATCCCCGGCGTGGGCGTGGTAGCCGACCCTCATGCCCAGCTCTTTCGCTTTCGCGGCGATCTCGTTGAAGCGCTTGGCCATGTCGAGCCACCCTTGTGCGCCTTCGACCCGGAGGCTGGGGACGATGAGGAAGGTGTTCCCCAGGACCTTGTGGAGCTCGGCCGTGGCCTTGAGGGCCTCGCCGGTGACGGTCTCCAGGGCCGTGTGGGTGCCGCAGCACTTGAGGCCGTTCGCGTCGAGGAGCCGGCGCAGCTCCTTCGGCTTGGCCTCCCAGCCGTAGTAGCCGGCGAACTCGACGCCCTTGTAGCCCATCTTGCCGATGGCCTCGAGCGTTCCGGGCAGGTCCTTGGCCGCGAGGTCGCGGACCGAATAAAGCTGGACGCCGACCGGGATCCGGGCCCCCGGCCCGGCCGTCCGCCGCGGCGCGCCGGACAGCACGTTCGGGGCCTTTCCGGCGGCGAACGCGGCCCCCGCGCCGACTGCCGCCGCCTTGAGGAAATCGCGCCGGGAATAGCGTCCGCGCTTGACGTCGCTCATGGGTGTCCTCCTCACGGGATGGGATCGGAACACCCGTTAAGTACCAGATATGCCGGGGCGATTCAAGGGGCCTCGATCATGTTGACAGCCGCCTCGGGCCGGCCGCATAATCGGGGCGAAGGGGGGGACATGAAA
Source organism: uncultured Eubacteriales bacterium (assembly GCA_964408215.1). Lineage (GTDB taxonomy): Bacteria > Acidobacteriota > Aminicenantia > Aminicenantales > Saccharicenantaceae > RBG-16-66-30. The sequence goes on along the minus strand of CAYOYQ010000036.1, from coordinate 17,588 downwards.
CAGAAAGCGATCTTCGTCCTGATCCTGTTCGCGGCCCCGGCCCTGGCCTTGGGGATCTCTTTCCTCTGCGAGAACAAGCTCGACGCTGAGCTTCGCAGCGCCATCGTCGAGTCCAATCCCACCGTCAACAAGCTGGAGCTCCGTTCGGTCACGGCGCGGACCTTCCTCGCCGGGAGGGATGAGAGCGAGTTCGCCTCGGCCCGGACCGCGATGGGCCATTTCGATCTGATGAGGACCGCGGCGTTCGGCCTGATCGCTTTCGTCCTCGTCTATTTCGCGGCCTTGTGGCTGGCCGGCCGCCTGGCGGTCCGCAATCGCGACCTCCTGCTGCATGTTTTCAAGCCGGGCTTCTACGTTTCAGCCGGGCTCTTGGCGGCGGCGACCGTCGTGAACGCGGCCCTTTTGATCGCCGCCATCTATTATGGGGAATCCTATTTCGTTGGACGGCTCCACGTCCAGCTCATCGTCTTGATAGGGATCGGGGCCGTTGGCGGGGCCTTCGCAGTCGTCCGGTCCGCGCTGGGCTCGCGGAAGAAGGCCGAGGCCGCCGTTTTCGGGAAGGTGCTCCGCGAAACCGACCACCCCGGGATCTGGGCCCAGGTCCGGACCCTGGCCGGAGGCGTCGGGGCGCTGGCGCCGGAGAATATCGTCCTGGGCCTCGATCCGACGTTCTTCGTGACCGAAGCGGACATCGCCACCCTGGACGGGACGCTGACGGGCCGGACGATGTTCATCTCCGCCCCGCTCGCCCGTCTCCTCGACGGGCCGGAGTTCCGGGCCGTCGTGGCCCACGAGCTCGGTCACTTCAAAGGACGGGACACGGAGTACAGCCGGAGGTTCTACCCAGTCTACCGCGGGTTGGGGATGTCGTTGAACGAGCTTCAGCGGGCCGAAGGGGCCAGGATGTTCGCCGTCCTCCCGACGATGATGATGCTCGGGACGTTCCTCGGGTCCTTCGCCGCGGCGGAGACGAGATTGAGCCGGGAACGGGAGCTGGCGGCCGACGCCGTCGCCGTCGGAGCGGCCGGAGCCCGTCCCTTCGCTGTGGCTCTGGCCCGCATCATCGTCTCCGGGCCTTATTGGGCCAAGATGGACAAGGAGATGGCCGTGTTGGGGAAAGGCGGAAGCCCGCTGCCCAACGTCAGCGCCCATATCGCGGCGCGGGCCCTGACCGAGCTCCCGCCCGAAGCCCTCGGCGAAGTGCGGGAGCGGCGCATGTCCCATCCCACGGATTCGCATCCGCCGACGGGGCTGCGCTTGGAAGCGGTCGGTCTGAGCCTCGACGCGATCAAGGACGAGGTCCTCCAATCCCCCGCGGGGCCGCCGGCGATCGGTTTGATCGACGGCGCCGAGGCGACCGAAATGGAGCTGTCGTCGGCCTACCGCGAGGACCTCGCCAGGAGGTACGTCCTCTCTTAGATCGGGGAGGCCCTGCCGCTGCCCGCGATTTCCGCTCACGACGACTCCCACGAGGAGGCCGAGACGCACATGGTCAAGGCCCTGGCCCTGTTCGAGAGCTTCGCCTGCGAACAGGGAGCAAGGAGGGGCGACTGACCGCGGGGCCCGCCGCGGGCCTAGCGAGCAAGCTCTTTGTCAGCCTGGCTTCGTCATCGGCGTGACGACCATGATGAAGGTCAGGACGAGGAAGATGAAGGTCAGAAGGGGCAGGAGGACCCAGAACATCCGGCTGATCGGCCCGGCGCCCCGGCGGCCGCCGCCCATGACCTCGCGGTCCTCGAGGGGCGCGGCGACCGCGACCAGGCCGAGGAGGGCGAACACGGAGGCCGAGACGATGAAGGCGATGGCCGCGGCGATCTCCTGGATGTTCGTGTGGACGAAGCCGAAGAGGGCCTGGATGAGGCCCGTGAGCAGCGCGATGAGACCCGTCGTCGCGAAGCCGAGGGTCCAGGCCCGGCCCCCGGCGCCCGCGAACAGGGCCAGGGCGATGGCCCCCCCGAGGACGACGAGGACGGCCGGTCCGTGGAGCAGGGCCTTGGCGGGCGGGATCGTCACATCCGCGGCGCCTCGGATCCGGGGGAGCGCGGTGAGGACGAGGAGGACGGCGAAGCCGACGTAGCCGGCCATGCGCTCGACGGAAAAGAAGGGGGAGGCCGCCGGGCGGGCGGCTCCGGCGGAAGGCGCCTCGCCGGGAAGGCCCGCCTTTTCGGCCAGGCCCGCGATCTTCAGAGCCGGGACAAGGAGGATGACGGCCATAATAAGGCCGTAAAGAGTGACAATGAAGGATTGGATCATGCGATGGCTGACGTCGGCGATACCAGGGCTTTGGCCGCCCATGACGAGGGCGAAGTTGAAGGCGGAGCCGAGGGCGCCGAGGATCCAGGCGTTGCGCGCGGCCGCCTCCCAGAAATAGGCGGACCGGGCGAGTTCATCGGGCCTTCCGCCGCGGCCGGCGGCGTCGCGGAAGGCCGCGCCGATCTCCTGTCGCGTGAAGCCCATCAGGGCCGCGGCGACGCTGCCGAAGACGAGATAGAGCAGTCCGGCCCGGCTGAAGAGGCCGGCGAAGAGCCCCGAAGCGACGACGGCGACGATGAAAGCCGCCGCGAAGAGCCAACGGAGGACGGCCCGGGCCTTGTCTGAGGTTCCGGCGATCTCGGTCATGGCGCTATCTCCTTGTCGTGTCGAGGCTGGCGAACTCGGTCTTGATCGCGGCGATCCTCTCGACCAACGGGCCCCGCGGCTTCCCCCCCTGGAGCAGGAGGCCCGCGACGAGCATGAGGATCGACAGGGCGGCCCAGACGGTCCTCCGGAAGAGCCAGGCCCGCGCCGCGACGCCCCAGGGCCGGGCCGGCGCGCTCTCCGCTTTCGTCTCGCGGAAGCGGGCGATCCGCCGGCGCATCCCGGCTTCGGCTTCGGGCGGCAGGTCGTCGGCGAGGGCCCGGCGCAGCAGGTCGTCGATCTCGGGCTTCTTTGTGTTTCCCGTACTCATGGTCCCGACTCCTTCCCGCTCCGAACGTTTCCCTCGATGAGGTCCGGCCGCTCTTGGGCCAACCGTTTGGCGAGGGCGGCCCGGCCTCGCAACACGTGGACACGGGCCGTCGTCTCCGAACAGCCCATGGCTCGGGCGACCTCCTCGTAGGACTGCTCCTCGACGAGGTGGAGGATCGTCGCGGTCGCCTGGCGCCGGGGCAAGTGGTCGATGGCGTCGAGGATCGCGGCCCGCAGCTCACGGTCCTCGGCGCTCTTCTCGACTGTGGCCGCCGTGGCCATCGGCCGGTCGTCCGGAACTCCAGGCGCTTCGTGACGCAGCCGCCGCTTGTCCTTGCGCACGGCATCGATGGCGGCCGTGACCGCGATCCTCAGGATGAGCGCCTGAGGATTGGGATGACGGGCCACGGCGGCGCGCTTTTTCCAGATGACGGCCAGGGCGTCCTGGAGGGCGTCCTCGGCCGCTTCCCGCCGGCGGACGATCCGCCAGACCGTCCTCATCAGCCGCGGCTCCATCGGCTTGACGAGGAGGTCGTAATCGAATTCCCGGAGCTCCACGGCGGCCGCCCTTTCCGGGACACTGTAATCCACGAGGGCCGGCAAATCAAATCCGGGAACGGACACGACGACCTCCCGGGATCCCGCCCGCGCCTCCGCCTGCGCTCAGGCCTCGACGGGCGTGACGACGAAGATGACGAAGGACAGGATGTCGCGGACGGCGGCCTCGTCGCGGCCGGCCTTGTGCTCGGCCAGGGACGAATCGAGCAGCGCCTCGCAGATCTTCTTGGCCCGGGCCATGATGTCGGCTTCGCGGTAGGCGGACTTGAGCTCCGCCGGGATCTCCCAGGCCTGGCCGCCGGAGATGGTCTTATAGGCGAGCCCGAGGTACTGGCGGATCTTGTCCTCGAAAAGGGCGCCTTCCGCGAACATCTTCCGGACGGTCTCGATGCGGGACCGGACCTCGGCCGCGCGGTCCGACGCGGGCAGGACCATCAGCGAGGCGTCGAGGGCCTGGCCGAGGGCCCGGGTCACGTCCTCGCGGGAATAATGGGGCTTCCCAAAGACGGAGCGGACGCGGCCGACCGTGGTCTCGAAATCGTCGGCCGCGGCGAGCGGCGCGGGGACGGCGGCGAAGAGGGCGGCGATCCCGATGAGGGCGAAAACGGCGAGGGAACGGCTTCTCATGACGGCCTCCTTGGACCGGGTGGGGCGCGCTCTTGCGCCTCCGAACTGTTACCGTCCCCGAAGCCGCCGGCGTTTACTTACCTCAGCTCTTTTTCGACCCGGACGCGGAGCTCGGCGATGTCCTTCTGCTCGGGGTTGAGGCGCAGGGAGGCGTCGAGGGCGTCGAGGGCTTGCTGCTTCTGTCCGGTCTTGTAGAAGCAGAAGCCCAGGGCGTTAAGGAGCCGGGTGTCGCTGTTGTAGATCTTGTTCCCCTCGAGGAGCGCCTGGATGGCCGCCGCGAAGTCGCCCTTTTCCTTGAGGGCCTGGCCCTTGATCAGGCACTGGTCGAAGCGGAAGCGCTCGGCGCCGGCCAGCTCCTCGGCCAGCTCCAGGGCCCGGTCGGGCTTGCCGGCCCGGACGAGGAACTCGGCGAACTGGACGACGCCCTCGAGATAGTCCGGCCGCAGCGTATGAGCCTTCTCGAGGACGGCCTCCGCCCGGGCCTTGTCGCCCGTCTTGTCGTACTGGATGGCCAAGCCGTAGTAGTAGAGATGGTTGTTTGCGGCCGGGAGAGCCTTGACGACTGTCACCGGATGCGGCACGGCCGTCGCGGGCGAGAGGACGAATGAGGCCTTGGCCTGGCCGACCGCCTCGCCTTTCCCGCTCCTCAGCGTGACCAGGAGGTCGTAATAGTCGGGCACGAGGCCGCGGGCCGCGACCTTCCCGGTGAACGTCAACGACCGGGCATAGGGGAGTTCGGTCAGCTTGATCGTCTGGACCGGGACGGTCTTGCCTTCCGCGGCGGCACCGGCCGCGGCGATCTCGATGGTGCCTTCGGCCCAGAGCTCGCGGGGGAGACGGATGACGCCGACGGCGAAGGCGAGGTCGTCCGAGAGGCCCAGGGTGTCGCGGGGGTCGGTCAGGATCTCGCGCCCGAGCACCTTGAAGGGGACGCCCGACGCGCCGGCCGCGTCCTTGAGCCCGTAGCCGACGATCGGATCGGCCAGCGCCGCGGGGCCGTCGGCGGCCGGGACCTCGATCGTCCGCTCGAGGAGCGAGAACTCCTTGCCCACCGTGTTCTGAAGGAGGATGCTCAGCGCGAACTTCCCCTCGGCGACAGGGAAAAGGTCCTGGACCGCGATGCCGTTGGCCTGGACGTTCTCGACCCGGTCGGGCGGGAAGTAGAAGGGATAGTCTCGACTGTACTGGAAGACGACCGCGTCGCCGCGCCGCAAGCTGACGCTCAGCCTGAAGTTGCAGTAATACTGGTCCTTGGGCTGGTAATAATCGATCGACGCCTTGCGGGGCGAGATCGCGAAATGGAGGAAGTCCATGCCGAGGATGGGGTCCCGGAGGATCCTGACGATCGTGCTGCTCTCGACGAAGTTGGTCAGATACTCCGTGCTGACGATCCCCTTGTAGTTCAGGAAATGGGTGGCGTAGGCCGGGTTGATGTTCGTCTTAGGGGAATCGAAGATCTTGGCCAGGATGAGAGCGGACTGCGGGGACGGCGCGTACCCGTAAGGGATCTGGCTGGGGATCGGCGACAGGACGACACTGGCCAGCGTCGGGGCCATATCCCTGATCTTCTTGTAGAGCCCCTCGTAATCGGTCATGTCGACGCCGTAGGTCTCGATGAGGAGGCTTCCCGGCCCGTCCGAGACCGGATTGTAGAGCTTGAACTCGCCGCCGCCGCGCTGGAAAAAGACCATGGCGAAATTCGCCGGGAGGCCCTTGGCCGGATCGCCATAATAAAACCAAGCCTGCGTCGGGTAGAGACCGCGGGTCCCCTCCCAGCGTTCGATGCTCCGCGGCGCCCCGAGCGTCATGTAGACCCGGCCCATGTCCGTCATCCAGCCTTCCCGGACCGTCCCGCGCCGGAAATACTCGTTGACGTACTTGAACCGGGCCTCCATCTCATCCTTGTACTCGTTCTGGGGCGTCCCCGGGGTCGGATCCCGCTGCTTCCAGAAGGCCTCGATGAAGATGTCCCGGTCCTGTTCGTTCGGGAGGGACAGGAAGACGTCGCGCTCGGCCGGGAGAATGAATATCCTCGTCAGCTTCAGCCATTCCTGGTGGCGGTCAGGCAAGTCCTTTTCCCGGACCTTGTCCTGGCCGGAGAGGAGGCCGGCCAGGAACGCGAGAACGAGGCAGAGGCCGGCGGCGAGCCTCGGCTTGTCCGTCATGGCCTCTCTCCTTTCGCCTTCATTGGCGGCATTTGGCGATGAGCTCGTCGAGCAGGGCCCTGTCCCGGGGGCTGAGGGTCGTGTAAGCGAGGTCTTTGTACTTCAGGAAGGCGCCCAGGGCGCCGGCCTTGTCCCCCTTGCCGAGGAGTCCCAGCCCCAGGTTGTAGAGGGCGAAGCCGAAGTCAGGCTTGAGCTCGACGGCCTTTTTCCAGGCGGCGAGAGCGCCATCGAGGTCCCCGGTCAGGCTGGAGCTGATGCCCAGTCCGTTCCAGGCGGAGGCGTATTTCGGGTCGAGCTCGACGGCCTTGCTGAAGTCCGCCGCGGCCCTGGTGAGGTCGTCGGCCTGCTTTGCTTTCAGGTAGCGCGAGAGGAACAGGGAGCCCCGGTTGTTGAAGACGATGGCGTAGTTGGCGTCGAGACCCAGAGCCCTTTCGTAGGCCTCGAGGGCCTCATCGAGCCGGCCCTTGTTCCAGTAGGCGACGCCGAGATAGTTCCATGTCTCCGGATCGAAATCGATGATGCCCAGGGATTTCTGGAGCAGGTCGATGGCCTCGTCGAAACGGCCGGCATCGATCATGGCGATCCCCAGGGCGTTTATGATCCGGAAGCTCCCCGGGTTGTTGACCAGGGCCTCCCGCAGGACAACCTCGGCGTCGGCCGGGCGCTTCTGACCCTGGTAGAAGTTGGCGAGATAGGTGTAGGCCAGGTCGAAGTCCTTCCGCTCCGAGATGATCTCCTTGAGGAGGGCGATGCCTTCGGCGCTGCGCCCCGCCGTGTAGGCCACGGTGGCGGCCATCCATTTGGCGTGGAAGGGGAGGAGCGTCTTGAGATCGTCGTCGGCCGTGAATTCCGTTTTCGTCGGCTTCTGGGGCGTGGCCAGGTAGCCGAGGCTCCGGAGCTTCTCGGCCGTCGTCCGGTCCATCGTCTGGCCGGCCTTTCCCGCCAGGGGAGAGGATTCGGCCCGGACGAGGTCGGCGAAGGTCTTCCTGAACCGGTCCAGGTCGGTCTCGGGGGCCAGGTTGTTGAGCTCATCGAAATCCTGCCCCAGGTCATAGACCTCGGGGATGGGGGATTCCATGTACTTTTCCGGCCCGAGGATGTAACCGCGAAGCGGGGCCCAGCTGCGGTTGTAGTAAGCCGTCAGGGCCTCGAAGTAGATCGGCTTGTCCGGCCGGCCCTTACCCGCGACGAGGGGCAGGAGCGAGCGGCCCTGGAGCCCGGCCGGCGCTTTCCCTCCGACGAGTTCGCAGACGGTCGGAAAAATGTCGACATGGCTCGCGTTCGCATCGATACGCGCCGCCTTCGCCCCGGGCACGGCCAGGATGAGGGGGACATGGAGGGTCGCGTTGTAAGCGAAGTAGCCGTGGGTCGATTCGCCGTGCTCGCCGAGAGACTCGCCGTGGTCGGCCGTGAGAATGACCGCCGTCCGGTCCTGGATCTTCAGTTCTTCAAGGAAGACGAGGAGTTTGCCCAAGGCGAGATCGACGTAGGCGATCTCGCCTTCGTAGGGATGCCCCTGGTAAGGGGTCTTGAATGGCTCGGGCGGATCGTAGGGCTGGTGGGGATCGAAGACGTGGACCCAGAGGAACCAGGGGCCCGCCCGGCCCTTGAGCCAGTTCAAGGCGGCGGAGACGACGACATCCGCCTTGCGCTCGACGAAGACCATGTCCGTCGGCCCCTGGGTGCCGTAATTGTCGTCGTAGACGTCGAATCCCTGGACCAGGCCGAAGCGGGAGTCGAGGGGGAAGGCGCCGACGAAAGCGCCCGTGGAGTAGCCCTGGGCCTTGAGCCATTCGGCCAGGGTCAGGAATTCGCCGCGGACGATGAAGTTGGAGTTGTCGTGGACGCCGTGGGCGTTCGGCGTGAGGCCGAGGAGGATGTCGGCATGCGACGGGAGCGTCGAGGGCGTATGAGCGAAGGCCCGGGTGAAGAGGGCGCCCCGGACGGCCAGGGCGTCGATCGCCGGCGTCCGGACGGTCCGTGATCCGTAGCAGCCGAGGCGATCGGCCCGGAGCGTGTCGACGGTGATGAGCAGGATATTGGGCTTGGCCGGCCCGGCGGCCGCGGCTGCAGCAGGGGCGAGGAGGGCGAGAAGGGCGGCCAAGGCGCCAGAGGTCGTGCGCACGGTCTATTATTTCTTCAGGAAGTCGAGGAAACCCTTGACCTGCCCGGCCCGCGGGGAATCGGGATCGATCTTGAGGTATCGCTCGAAGGCGTCGATGGCCTCGGGGTTCTTCTGCAGGCTGAGATAGGTCAGGCCGAGCTGGTAGAGGCCGTCGAGGAAATCGTTCTGGACCTCGACCGACCGCTTGTAGTATTTCAGGGCATCCTCGAACTTCGCCTGTTTGCTGAAGCTCAGGCCGATGTTGAAGAGGACCGTCGGGTCGGTGATCTTCTCGAACTCGATCTTGCTGTACCACTCCATGGCCTTGTCGGGCTGGTCGCGGTTGGCGTAGCAGTTGCCGACGAGGAGCATGATGTCGGGGTTGGCGGGCTCTTTTTCGAGGACCTTCAAATAGGCGGCCTCGGCCAGGTCGTACTGCTGGAGCTCGAAGCGGCAGTTGCCGATGTTTTTGGAGATGATGTAGACGTCCGGGTTCTTGGCCAGGATGTCCGCGTAGACCTCACAGGCCTCCTCGTACTTCTTCTCGTCGAAGAGCTTGTTGCCGGCGTCGAGGCTCTGCCGGAGATCCTCGGTGATCATCAGCCCGGCGGCTTTCTTGAGCTTGATCTCGACCGGAGGGTTGTTCGATTGCTCGGGAATGGACACGCTGATCGATTTGGGCTCGTAGCCGGGCTTGAGGAAATCGAGGTTCCAGGCACCGCCCCGGATGTAGTTGGCCGTCCATTCACCTTCGGCGTTACTGGTGACCTCGAAGCCGGATTGGCCCCGGACCGAGAAGAGCTTGACCTTGACCCCGCCCAAGGGTTGGCCCGCTTCGTCGGTGACCTTCCCCTTGAACCGGCCTTGGCCCCGGTAGCTCTGGGCCAGGACGAGCCCGGTCGAGAGGATGACGAGAAGCGCGGTCCTGATCGTTTTCTTCATGGTTCGACTCCCAGTCTCCCTATTTTAGCACCGCCATCCGGTAACGTCCAGGCGGGCCCGCGGGTGAGCTTCCCTCTCGAGGGGGGAAAAAAGAGCCCCTTCCGGCCGGGCCGGAAGGGGCTCGAGCATCTGCTTGAGCGGGGTGCGTTTAGAACTCGGCGCGGACTCCGAAGCGGAACACGCGAGGATTGAGAATGCGTCGGGTCTGGCCGAAGTTCGTGGACGTCAGGTCCAGGAGCTGTTCGAGGCCCGTGGCCGAATTGAAGACGTTGAAGCAGTCCGCGGCGAAGGTGAAGCGAAGTTTTTCGGAGACGTTGAACGTCTTCTCGAAGCGCAGGCTGAGCTCGTAGAAGTTGGGCAGGCGCCGGTCGCCGAACTTGCCGATGTCGTCGGGACCGGTGGCGTTGACGTTCGACCAGCCGATGCGGGTCCGGTAGACCTGGACGAAGGGCGGCGTGACGTAGCCCTCGCGCGCCTGGAAGGCGAACGAGCCGGCGATGCCGTAGGGGAACTGGTAGAGGCCGGCCAGCTTGGCCATCCAGCGGGCGTTGACCCAGACGGCCGAGATGCCGGAGCCGCCGCTCTGCGGGGCCACGACACCGCCGTCGTAGTAGTCGAAGTTCGTCGGGTCGTAGGGCCACACGCCCTCGACGCCCTTGGCGAAGTACTTCCAGTTGGACAGGGTGACCGAGCCGTCGAGCATCCAGTTGTGGGACAGCCGCTTCTTCAGGACGATCTCGCCGGCGACGTAGCGGTTGTAGGACTTCCGCATCTCCGTCGCGCCGGTGAGCGTATCGCCACTGAGCGTGCCGTCGATGTAGTTGGTCCGGAAGCTGCCGTTGGGCCAGACATACCGGCCGTAATAATCGGCGCCCGTGATCGGCTCGGTGTCCTCGTAGAAGTAGTTGTCGGCCGAATCGAGGCTGCCGTCGGGCAGGATGCCGCGGTCGAGCGAGAAGCGGTGGAGCTTCTTATAGAACCCCTCGACGCGGATGGCGAAATCGGTCATGATCTCGCGCTCGAACGAGATCGAGAACTCATCGAGAAGAGGGGTCTTGTAGTTGGGATCGTACTTGTTCAGGGACTCGGCCAGACCGGGGTTATCCGGGTCGAAGCCGCCGAACCAGGACCAGTTGTCGGGATTGCCGGGATCGCCGCCGCCGAGCTCGGCTTGCTGGATGACGCCGTCGGCCAGGCCGCCGTACATCCCGTCCTCCCATTGCAGATCGATCTCGGCCCAAGGCACGGGGTTGAGGAAGCCGGCGAATTCGTAGCCGGTCTGGGTGCCGTAGCGGGCCAGGTTCAGCTTGAGGACGTTCTTGCCGTCGCCGCTGAGGTCATAGACGAAGGACAGGCGCGGCGAGAAGATCTTGGACTGCATGCCCGGGTCGAACTTGTCGACTGACAGCTCGCCGAGGTAGGTGGCCAGGGCCGGGAAGGGGACCGCTGGCTGCAGGACGTTGGCCACGACCGACTTCTCGACGTCGTAGCGCAGGCCCAGCGTGACGGCCAGCCGCCCGAACGACAGGGTGTCCTGGGCGAAGATCGAATAGCGGTTGAAGTTGTAGTTCAGGTAGAAGTCACGGATGATCCAGGCCTCGACGTAGTCGTCCTCAGCCCAACGGTTGATGACGGCGTTGCCCTCCTGGAGGGAGTAGCTGGAGACGTTGGCCTTGATGTAGTCGACGCCGAACTTGAACTCGTGGTCGGCCCCGAGGATGTTCTCGGCGAAGAAATTGCCGTTGAAGCTGATGTTCGTCTGCGGCCGGACCGTGTTGTAGTCGGCGGCGTTGTTCGAGGCGTAGAACTCGGGCTGGTAGTCGCGGATTTCGTAGCCGCCGCCGTTCGGGACCTCGCCCTTCTTGGGGATGAGGTGGAAGGTGTTGTGCGTGTAGGCCCACTTGACGTTCAGGAACAGGTTGCCGAACATCTGTTCCAACTCGACCTTGTAGATGGGCGTCGGGCCGACCTGGTTCCAGACGGTCTCGGGGGCCTGGAAGGCCGCGCCCCAGTTCGTCCGGCCCCACTTCTGCTTGTTGTCGTATTCGTAGAAGAGGTTAGCCCGGGTGTTCTTGGCGATCTGGCCGTCGAGCCGGAAGTAGCCGGATTCAAGCCAAGTGTTGTCGTCGACGCCCGTGATGCCGTAGGTGCCCAGGTCCTGGATGCCGTAGGAGCCGTAGAACCAGAGCCGGTCCTTGACAATGGGGCCGCCGAAGTTGGCGCCGTAGAGATAGAGCTTCTTGATGCCGGCGCCCGTGTAATTCGGACGGTAGTCCTTCAGCGACTGCGGGATGTTTTCGGACTGCCACTGCTTCTTCGAGGCGTCGACATAGAGCATGCCCGTGAAGGCGTTGCCGCCCCGCTTGGTGATGAAGTTCAGCTGGACGCCGCCGGTCTGGGACCGGACATCGTTGTTGCCGTAGTTGACCAGGATCTCTTCGAAGCCGGCCATGTTCAGATAGCCGGGGGCCGCGCCGAGGGCGCTGTTGTCAGTGATGTTGGCCCCGTCGACGTTCCAGGTGGCGTCACCCGATGAGGAGCCGTGGCCGAAGTAGCCGGACTGCTGGCCGCTGTCGCTGCCGCCGACGTTCTCCCGGTCGATCATCATGCCCGGCGACATCTGCATCAGGACCCAGGGGTCGCGGGCGGTCGGCAGGCGCATGATCATCTCGTTGGTGATGTTGACGCCGACCTGCGTCCTCTTGGTGTCGATGACGGGCGTCTGCCCGACGACGGTGACCTGTTCCTCGAGCGCGGCCTGCTCCATCTGGACATCCATGTTGATGTCGCGGCCGTAGGAAACGGCCAGGTTCGTCCGCGTGTGCGTCTTGAACCCGGTCAGCTCGAAGACGACCTGATAGTCGTTGGCGACCGGCAGGTTCAGGAACCGGAAGTTCCCTTCCGCCGACGTGACGAGGCTCCGCGGGGCGGTCTTGCTGCCGGTCAGGGTGATGCTGACGCCGGGCAGGGCGTTACCTTCGTTGTCGGTGACCTTGCCCCGGATCGCGCCGTATTCCTGAGCGCAGACGAAGCCCGCGGCGAGGAGCAGCAGGGAAAAAAGAACTAAAACTTTTCTCAAATGGCCTCCTTGTTTCGCAAAAAACCCATTGTTCCGCTCTTTGACGAGAGCACCCGTTCCCCCCGTTCCTGTTGGCCGTACCCTATTGCACCTCCTTGGGTCCGCATAAGGGACGATTTTAAGATCATTTTGTATATTGCGGCGGAAATATCCCTGTTTGGCCGGATTTTTATGCAATTCTTATGCCAAAATGACGGAATTCTATTTTATTTAATATGTTTGAGATATGGGACTGATAGGGCAAGAAAATCCAAATAAATGGAGGGACATTCAAACGGTTGGATGGATTTTCTTTTAATTGATTCGCCGGCGGGCCTGTGCTATACCAACCCCGGCCGAAGGGTCCTATGAGCAAGCCGATCCCCAAGGAGGGCATCCCGCCTCTCGCGCCCGAGGAACGGCTGAGGTCGTTCGCCTCGGCTTATCGGGGGGCCGTCGGGCCGGAGGCGCGGGCGCGGTTCGAGGCGCGCTGCCGCGACCTAGGGCTGAACTTCTCCGAGGACGAGATCACCGTCCTGGCCGCGCTAGAGACGCCGGACAAGGTCCAGGAGTTCCTGAACACCGAGCTCTACTACAACGACGACCACGCCTCGGTCGACCAGGAGGAGACGGCGGCCCCGCCGCGGCTCGTCCTGCGAACGGGGATGGCCCACTGCTTCGAAGGCGCGATGTTCGCCTACGCGGTGAACTACCTCCATGGTCATGAGCCGCGGCTGGTCATGCTCGAGGCCAGCCAGGACGCCGACCACAACCTCGTCGTCTGCCGCGCGCCGGGGACGGGGCTCTTCGGGGCCAACGCCCAGTCGCGGTACCCGGGGCTGGTCGGCCGGCCGGCCGAATTCCCGACGATCCGGGCCCTGGCCGAGAGCTACTACCCCTTGTATTACAGCGACCGGACGCTCGACCCCAAGGACCTCACCCTCGTCGGCTATTCGGAGCCGATCGACCTGGTCGCCAAGTACGGAACGGGCTGGATTGGAGGGGAGAAGCCGCTCTGGGACATCTATTACACCTACATCGACGACCGCGTCCTGTTCCATTATTTCTCCGACGGGCCGGGCGATCCGCATCTCTATCCGCTCGTGCGGGCCCTCAAGGAGAACTGGATCCGCGTCGACGCGGCCGGGGAACCTTTTGTTAGCCTCGATGACCTGCCGCCGGGCGCGCGCGCGGTCCGCGAAGCCTTCTTCAAGACCTACGACCCGGAGCGCGACGGGCCTCGGCCGCGGGGGAAAGCCACGGAGATCGAGCGGGCGTTTTTCCGTCTCACCGGCACGACGCCCATCGACCTCGACGACAACGCCTTCGACCTTCAGTTCTTCCTGGCGGCGGGCTACCGCCTCGACCAGCTCGTAAAAGGCTGAAAAAAAGGACGCTTCTATTTTTCAGACGCATCTGATTTTCATGAAACGGTCTTCAGAATCGTGCAGTGCGCGATCCGTCAGCGCTTTCATGGTAGCTGAAAGACGGCACTTCGATTTTCAGAGCTCCTAAAGCTGGCCGTGCAAGGAGATGAGATTAAGATGAATAAAAAAAATAGAAACGTCCCCATTTTCTTTTCCCTAGCCTTGATCCTGCTCGCGGCAGGATGCTGTTGCGCGCCCGATTTTGACAACCTACTGGCGCTTGGGGGCTACGATGTCGTTTGGGACACGCCGGGGAACGGTTCGAAGGACTCGATGCCGGCCGGCAACGGCGACATCGGCCTCAACGTCTGGACCGAAGGCGGGACGGGCTCTGTCTGTTTTTATATCGGCAAGACGGACGCCTGGGACGAGACCGGGCGCCTGCTCAAGATCGGCAAGGTCCGGATCAAGATCGAGCCGAACCCGTTCGTTGCGGGCCGCGCCTTCGTTCAGTGGCTCCGCCTCAGGGACGCGGCGATCGAGGTCGCGGCGGGCGAAGGGGCGGACCGGGTGAGCCTCAGGATCTGGGCCGACGCCAGCTGGCCCGTCGTTCGCGTCGAAGCGCGCGTCCCGGCCTCGACCGTCATGACGGCCGCGACCGAGCCCTGGCGCGTCGCGCCCGAGACGATCAAGGACTCGCTCGTCAGCGGCCTGAACTACTATCCGGAGATCTTCGGCCCGACCGTCGTCACGCCCGACATCGTCGTCGACAGACCGGCCGACCGCGTCGTCTGGTACCACGCGAACCCCGAGACGCCCTCCTTCGCCAGGAACCTCGCCATGCAGGGGCTCGAAGGCGCCGGGATCGCCGATCCGCTCCGGGACCGGATCTTCGGGGCGGTCATGGAAGGCGAGGGCTTCGTCAAGCAGGGTCCGATGAAGCTCGCCTCGGCCGAAGGCGGCGTCCGCAGGCTCAGCGTTTTCGTCCTGACCCGCCAACCCGAGACGCCCGAAGGCTGGCTGGCCGCCGCCGAGACCGGATCGCGCGCCGCGAACGCCGTCGCCCCCGGGTCCGCCTGGGCCGCCCACCGGGCCCATTGGCGCGAGTTCTGGGACCGCAGCTGGATCTACGTCCAGAGCGGGCCCGGAGCGACGGTCCAGACGGCCCTCGGCGACGAGAGCGAAGGCGACGTCGTCACCCGCGGCTACATCCTCCAGCGCTTCCTCAACGCCTGCGCCGGCCGCGGCGCCTATCCCATCAAATTCAACGGCTCGATCTTCACGGTCGACGAGCCCGGCACCGAGGGCTTCGCCGACTACCGCCGCTGGGGCCAGGGCTACTGGTGGCAGAACACGCGCCTGCCCTACATGTCGATGCCGGCCGCCGGCGACCTCGACCTGATGCGGCCGTTCTTCGGGATGTATTCCGGCCTGCTGCCGCTCGCGCTCTACCGGACGCGGCACTATTTCGGCCACGGCGGGGCCTACTTCCCCGAGTGCATCTATTTCTGGGGGCCGGTGTTCACCGAGGTCTGGGGCGATAGATATCTCGCCGAGATGGCCGAGCCCTACCAGGCCAACGGCTACCACAAGTACGAATGGGTCGGCGGCCTGGAGATGGCGGCGATGATGCTCGAGGCCTACTCCTATTCGCGCGACGACGCCTTCCTCAACGCGACGGCTCTGCCCTTCGCCGACGCGGTGATGCGCTATTTCGACGAGCACTATCGCGTCGGCGCGGACGGCAAGCTCGACATGACCCCGTCGCAGGCGCTCGAAACTTGGTGGCAATGCACCAACCCCATGCCCGAGCTGGCCGGCCTCCGTTATCTCGTCGGGGTGGTGAAGGCCCTGCCGGCCGCGTCGCTTCCGGCCGGGCTCAAGGACCTCGTGGCCCGCCTCGAAGCGAAGCTGCCGCCGATCCCGGTGCGCGACGTCGACGGCGTCACCATGCTCGCTCCGGCCGCGCGCTTCGCCGACAAGCGCAACGTCGAGAACCCCGAGCTCTACGCGGTTTATCCGTTCCGGCTCTACGGCCTCGGCCGGCCCGGGATCGATCTGGCCCTGCGGGCCCTCGAGCACCGTGAGGACCGGGGCCATTTCGGCTGGCGCCAGGACGACATCTTCATGGCCCTCCTCGGTCTCGCCGAGGACGCCCGCGAGGGGCTCGTCGAGCGGGCCTCGAAATGGGACGCGCGTCACCGCTTCCCGGCCTTCTGGGGCCCCAACTACGACTGGACGCCCGACCAGGACCACGGCGGCGTCCTGATGAAGGCGCTCCAAGTTATGCTGCTCCAGGCGGAGGGCCGGGAGATCCGGGTCCTGCCCGCCTGGCCGGCCGGCTGGGACGCCGATTTCAAGCTCCACGCGCCGGCGAACACGGTGGTCGACGGAAGGGTCCGCGGCGGGAAGCTGGTCAAGCTCGCGGTCACGCCCCGCTCACGGAGAGCCGAGCTCGTCTTTTAAAAGCTGAAGCCGACCCCGACGCCCCAGACGAAGCGCTTCGAGCTGTAGGTCATCTCGAACCCGGGATACGTCGACTCCTGCGGCGCGGCGTCGGCGTAGCGGGCGAACACGTCGAAGGACAGGTCGGCGATCCTCTCTTCGGTCCGCCAGATCGAGAAGACCGGGCCCTCGTAACAGAAGCCCAGGGTGTAGATGTTGCGGTCGAGATCGGGATAGAGGGGGGACCGCTCCGAAGCCGTGACCGAGCTCGCGGTCCGGGCGTAGCCGAAACGGACGGCCAGGTGCTCGGCCGGACGGTACTCGACCCCGGTCTTGATCTCCCGCGTGTCCTCGAGGGCGAAGGCGACGCCCTGGATCGCGTAGTCCGGCGTGATGCCGTAAAAATCCGCGTAGTCCGTGGTCCATTCGGGCGAGAGCACGCCGCCGGCGTTGGCCGAGGTGAACGTCCAGACGCCGAAATCGCGCCAGCGCGTCCATTGGACGTCGGCATAGAGCGAGAGCCAGCGCGCGGGCGTCAGGGCCAGGCCGCAGGCGATCTCCCGCGGCACGGTCAGGTGTCCGCTGAGCTCCTGGTTCTTGTAGAACCGGTTCAGAACGGTATCGAGTATGATGTTGACCCCGTCCGGGCCGGGGACCATCCGGCCCGCCGACATGTACGCGAAGACGTTGCGGCCGGCCAGGTCCATGTCGACGGCGCTCCGGTAACTGGCCCCGATTTGGACGGCCGGAACGATCTTCCACAGGACGCCGCCGGCGAACCCGACGCCGTTCGCCGTGAGCGTTTCCCGGCTTTCGATGGGATAGGGCTGGGGCATGGGATCGTTGGCGAAATTGAAGAAGAGGTTGTGGCGCCAGATGATGTTCGTTTTCATGACGTCCACGCCGGCGCTGATAGCGAAGTCCTTGACCACCTCGATGGCTACGGCTGTCCGGAACGACCCCGTGTAGAGCTCGGTGCGGGTGCTCACGGTCTGCCCGGGCCAGGACGCGTTCCAGTTCGAGCTGAACTTTTGAACCGGGAAGAGGCCGGTGGCCACGGTCACGCGCCGGATCGGCTGCCACGAAAGGGCGTGCGCCCCCAGGATCTCGAACGGGTTCGAGCGATAGGAGGGGCCGCCGCCCGGCACGGTCGCGTCGATCACTGGGCCTCCGAGGGTGACGTTGGTCTTGAAGCGGAGGCCGCCGAGGAAGGCCAGGCCGGCGGGGTTGTAGAACAGGGTCGAGGTGTCGTCGGCCCGGCCGGTGAAGGCCCCGCCGAGGGAGGCCGCGCGGGCGCTCACCTCGTGAAAGGAGAAGTCGTCGGCCGCGAGGGGCGGAGTGGGGGAAACGGAACCCAAGGCGATCAACGCCAGGAG